>CANLHV010000010.1 GCA_947490975.1 Acidimicrobiaceae bacterium | reverse complement strand
AAAATGATTTCGTATGGTTTGGCGTATGGCATGGAGGCTTATGGTCTCGCGCAAAGACTTGCGATTGGGGTCAGCGAAGCAAGTGAAATTCTGGACGCCTATTTCGCGGCGTTTCCGCGCGTCAAGAAATATATGGACGAGACCGTCGAAGAAGCACGCAAGCGTGGCTATACCGAAACCCTTTTTGGTCGCAGACGCGCGATTCCGGAGTTACAAAATCCAAATTTTAGAATTCGACAGATAGGCGAGCGTCAGGCCATGAACTCTGGCATTCAAGGTTTGGCGGCCGATATTTTCAAAGTTGCAATCGTTCGGCTTGATCAGGCGCTAGAAGCAGGCGGTTTTGAGTCACGATTGGTCTTGCAGGTTCACGATGAAGTGATTGTTGAAGCAGTTAAGTCTGAACACGAAAAAGTCGAAACGTTGGTGCGAGATTCAATGATGCAGGCAGCCAAACTGGCGGTTCCTCTTGAGGTGAATCTGGCTTGGGGCGATAGTTGGGCATCGGCAAAGGGCTGATTTTTCGGCCTGAAAACCAACGTCGCAGATAGGCTGAAGCGTCCTATCCACCTCTCCTATCCACCGAAAGTAATAACAGTGTCAACAACTCAAATGATGTCGAGCCCAGAAATGGGAACATTCGACGCAGAAGGCAATTACACCCCGCGCAAAGTTACAGAGCGAGATGTTTCGTTCGCAGACTCGATCAACGAAACGATTGTTGAACTTAAAGAAGGCAAGCTCGTGACTGGCACCGTCGTGCGAATCACTCGCGACGAAGTGCTCGTTGAAATCGGCTACAAGACCGAAGGCGTTATTTTGAACCGCGAACTTTCGATTCGCCACGATGCTGACCCGAACACGATCGTCAAACTCGGCGACAAAATCGAGACCCTGATTCTTACGCTTGAAGACAAAGAAGGCCGTTTATTGCTTTCGAAGAAGCGTGCACAATACGAGCGCGCCTGGGGCGACATCGAGGCAATCAAGAATGCCGATGGCACTGTTGAAGGTCTAGTCATTGAAGCAGTCAAGGGCGGCTTAATTGTCGACATCGGTCTGCGCGGCTTCTTGCCAGCTTCTCTTGTTGAATTGCGCCGTGTGCGCGATCTCGCGCCGTACCTCGGTCAGCGAATTACTGCAAAAATTCTCGAACTTGATCGTCAACGCAACAATGTTGTTCTTTCACGTCGTGCATTGCTCGAAGAAAGTCAGAAAGGCACACAGACAGATTTCCTAGAGAACATTGCTGTGGGCGAAGTTCGCACTGGCCGAATCTCGAGTGTTGTTGCATTCGGTGCGTTTGTTGATCTCGGTGGCATGGATGGATTAATCCACGTTTCTGAACTTTCATGGAAACATGTCGATAACCCTGGAGCAGTCGTCAAGATTGGTGATGAAGTTTCTGTCAAGGTTCTCGAAATTGATCGCGAACGTGATCGAATCTCGCTTTCGTTGAAAGCAACTCAGCAAGATCCATGGCAAGAGTTTGCCTCAAGCCATCAAGTCGGCCAATTGGTTTACGGTCGCGTAACAAAACTCGTTCCATTCGGTGGCTTCGTTCAGGTTGGCGATGGCATCGAAGGTCTTGTTCACATCTCAGAAATGTCGACACATCACGTTGAGGCACCAGAGCAAGTAGTCACACCAGGTGAAGAACTCTGGGTGAAAATCATCGACCTCGACCTTGCGCGTCGACGCATCAGCCTTTCAATCAAGCAAGCTGCCGAAGGCGGAGAATTGGCCGAAGAATACCGCGGTCAGTTTCAAACCGACGATCAGGGCAACTGGGTCAGCGGCGATGATTCGACGCGAGAGTCAGCATGGGCAGAGTTTTTTGATCCAAATGCTGCGCCTGCAGAAGCAGCCAAGACAACTGAAGAACCAAGCGCTGGCTGATTAAAAATCCATTTTTAGATACGGTGAGTATCTGATGATTCTCATTGGACTCACCGGGGGCATTGGTTCGGGTAAATCTGAAGTGGCCCGTCTTCTTACAGAGCGTGGCGCAGAGATAATCGACGCCGACTTGATCGTGCGTGAGCTTCAACAACCTGGCGCCGAGATCTACGAAAAGATGATTGAGTTATTCGGTTCAGAGGTTGTCGCGGCAGATCAATCGCTAGATCGCACGGCTATTGCCAAGAAGGTTTTTACTGATGAGTCGCTGCTCAAGACTCTCAACCAATTGGTACACCCGGTCGTCAAGCGTGTGATGAACGAGAGGGTTGAGAGTTTTCGCGATACCGAGAAAGTTGTGATTCTTGATATTCCGTTGCTAGTTGAGAACCCGCGTGAAGGCTTAGACGGTGTGCTCGTTGTTGATCTTGATGCTGAGATTGCAGTCAAACGTCTAGTTGAACAACGAAACATGAGTGCCGACGATGCTCGAGCACGAATCGCCAAGCAAGCGACGCGCGAGCAACGTCTGGCAATCGCAAATCATGTCATCGACAACTCGGGTGATCGAAACGCACTTTCGCAAAAAATTGAAATTGCTTGGTCGTGGATTAAATCTCTGAAATGATCGACCGCAAGTTTGTAGTCGAGTCTCCTTTTAAACCAGCAGGTGACCAGCCAGAGGCGATTACGAAACTTGCCGCCGGGGTGAGTCGTGGTGACCGTTTTCAAACTTTGCTTGGCATCACTGGTTCTGGTAAGTCGGCAACGATCGCTTGGACGATCGAGCAGGTTCAGAGACCGACACTAATCTTGGCGCCCAATAAATCTTTGGCTGCTCAGTTAGCCCAAGAGATGCGAGAGTTTTTTCCGAACAACCGAGTCGAATACTTCGTGAGTTACTACGACTACTACCAACCTGAGGCCTACATTGCGTCAAGCGATACTTTTATTGAAAAAGACTCTTCTATCAACGATGAGATCGATCGTCTGAGGCATTCGGCGACTGCCGCGCTGTTGACGCGTCGCGACACAATTGTTGTTGCTTCTGTGAGTTGCATCTACGGCATGGGTGATCCTGGTGAATACCGCGGCAATCTTCTCGAGTTACACACCGGAGTTGACTATGACCAGAGAAGTATTTTGGCACGACTTGTAGAACTTCAATACGACCGCAATGACATGACTCTTGGTCGAGGCAATTTTCGTGTGCGAGGCGACACAATCGAGGTGCATCCGGCATACGACGAAACCGTTACACGCTTTGAGATGTTCGGAGACACAGTCGAGAGAATTTCTGTCGTTGATCAAGTTACGGGTGAAACATTGCGTGATTTGAGCGAGGTAGTGATCTTTCCTGCGACGCATTATGTTGCGGGCGAAGAGCGAATGCGTGTTGCCATGCTCAAGATCGAGACTGAGCTTGCCGCTCAACTGAAAATATTTGAGTCGCAAAACAAGCTCTTAGAGGCGCAGCGAATTCGGATGCGAACAATGTTTGACCTAGAAATGATGAAAGAAGTCGGCTATTGCAATGGCATCGAAAACTATTCGATGCATATTGATGGTCGGCAGCCAGGAGAGCCACCGTTCACTCTTCTCGATTATTTTCCAAAAGATTATTTGCTCGTGATTGACGAAAGCCATGTCGCCGTGCCACAACTTCACGGGCAATTTGCTGGCGATAGAAGCCGAAAACAAACGTTGGTAGAACACGGCTTTCGTCTCCCATCAGCGATGGACAATAGACCGTTGCGATTTGAAGAGACTATGGAGCGCCTAAATCAATGCATTTTTCTTTCGGCAACTCCTGCGAAATTCGAAATCGAGTTGAGTGATCAGGTAGTTGAACAAATAGTTCGTCCCACGGGTTTGATTGACCCAGAAGTTATCGTCAGACCAACAAAGGGTCAGATTGATGACTTAATTGCGATGATCAAGACCAAGACTGCTCAAGGCGATCGAACCTTAGTTACGACATTGACCAAAAAAATGTCAGAAGACCTCTCTGAATATCTGATTGAGCAAGGTCTGCGGGTCAGGTATCTGCACTCAAATATTGACACCATCGAGCGCATTGAAATATTGCGGTCGCTTCGATTGGGTGAATTTGACGTTTTGGTCGGCATCAACTTGTTGCGTGAAGGCCTTGACCTGCCCGAGGTATCTCTGGTTGCAATCTTGGATGCTGACAAGCAAGGTTTTCTGCGTAGTCAGACGTCGCTGATTCAGATGATTGGCCGCGCGGCGCGAAATGTTGACGGTCAGGTCATTATGTACGCCGACAATCGAACCGCCGCAATGGAATATGCAATCTCTGAGACTGCTCGGCGCCGACAGTTACAGATCGCTTATAACTTGAAACATGGTATTGACCCGCAAACAGTGCGCAAGGCAATTGGCGATATCTTGTCAGTTCTTCGACCGAGCAACACCGCACCAATGCCCGGAAAGGGCAAGCGAAAAGATCACGAACGAGACAAAGTTGTGCGAGAGCTTCGGGCGCTGCCTGAAAGTGAACTTGCACGCCTAATTATGACCCTTGAAGAAGAGATGAATTCGGCCGCCGAAGAACTGCGATTTGAGTATGCCGCACGTCTCAGGGATGAAATTAAAGAACTCAAGCGTGAGTTACGAGATGCCCACTAACACTTTGTAGCCTGCCTGTGATGGCAAATCAGATAGTTGTCCGTGGTGCTCGTGAGCACAATTTAAAAAACATCAGCGTCGAGTTGCCTCGCGACAAATTGATTGTGTTGACGGGGCTCTCGGGTTCGGGTAAATCAAGCCTTGCGTTTGACACGATCTATGCCGAAGGTCAACGGCGGTATGTCGAATCACTTAGTTCTTACGCGCGTCAGTTCTTGGGGCAGATGGACAAACCAGACGTCGACCTGATTGATGGTTTGTCGCCAGCGATTTCGATCGATCAAAAGTCATCGTCACGGAACCCCAGATCAACGGTTGGCACGATCACCGAGGTTTATGACTATTTGCGACTGCTGTATGCACGCATCGGTGTGCAGCACTGCTCACGCGACATGACTCGGCTGTCTCGTCAAACGCCACAGCAAATCGTAGATCGCATAATGAAATTTGAAGAGGGCACTCGTTTTCAAATTTTGGCACCTGTAGTTCGTGGACGTAAAGGCGAGTACGACACCTTGCTGCAAGAGTTGGCATCGCAAGGTTTTTCTCGTGCTCGAGTTGACGGCGAAGCAGTTGAAATTAGTGAGTTCTTAAAAAAGCCGACACGACTTGCAAAGTATGAGCAGCATCAAATTGACATTGTTGTTGATCGCTTGGTTCGTCGCGATGGCATAATGCGACGTTTGACTGATTCACTCGAAACTGCACTTCGCTTGGCAAATGGTGTCGCTGAAATTGAGATAGTTGACGGTGGCGAGCCAATTACTTTCAGTCAGCATTTGGCTTGCCCAAAGTGCGGCGACAGTTACGAAGAACTCGCGCCGAGAAATTTCTCATTCAATTCACCGTTTGGCGCGTGCGCGAACTGTCTTGGTTTGGGCACAAAGTACGAAGTTGATGTCGAACTCGTGGTGCCTGACCCAAATTTAAGTATCAACGATGGAGCGATTGCGCCATGGCGGTCTGCGCACACGCAATATTTCACACGAATGCTTGAAGCTGTAGCAGACAGATTTGATATAGACCTTGACAAAAAGTGGTCCAAGCTTTCGCCAAAAGTGCAGAAGATCGTGATGAATGGTGTCGACGACAACATGATGGTGAAATATCGCAATCGCTATGGTCGCACTCGCGAGTACAGCACCTCATATGAAGGTGTAATACCTTGGATCAAGCGCCGGCATGAAAGTGCAGAAAGTGATAATGCTCGTGAACAATTCGAGAGCTACATGCGAGAAGTGCCATGCCCATCGTGCAAAGGATCTCGTCTAAAGCCCGAATCATTAGCTGTTTTAGTTGAAGGTAAGCACATCTCCGAAGTTTGCGATTTGTCGATTGGTGATTCGGCAAAGTTTCTCGCAGAGCTTGAACTTTCTGATCGCGATTCGATGATTGCTGAAAGAATTACAAAAGAAATTAATGCGCGGCTGGGCTTCTTGCTAGATGTCGGACTTGATTATCTGACACTTTCTCGAGCCGCAGGCACTCTCGCTGGTGGAGAAGCCCAGCGAATTCGATTGGCCAGTCAAATCGGGTCGGGCCTCGTTGGCACGCTCTATGTATTAGACGAACCAAGCATCGGACTGCATCAGCGTGACAATCATCGGTTGATCGAAACATTGCAACGATTGCGTGATCTTGGCAATACTGTCATCGTCGTAGAGCACGACGAAGACACGATCAGATCAAGTGATTGGTTGGTTGACATCGGTCCTGGGGCTGGCGAGCACGGAGGACAAGTTGTCTATAGCGGTCCGGTTAAAGGAGTGCTTAAAGTCAAAAATTCGATCACTGGACAATATCTATCGGGTGAACGAAGCGTTGATGTGCCCGCAATGCGCCGCAAACCTGGCAAAGATTTCTTGACCATTCGTGGAGCCCGCGAGCACAATCTAAAAAACTTGAATGTAAAAATACCGCTTGGTTGTTTTGTTGCCGTAACCGGCGTTTCAGGAAGCGGCAAGAGCACACTAATTCGCGACATTCTGTTACCGTCATTGATGCAAAAAATCTACAAATCAAAAGATGCACCTGGCAGACATACGGGCGTCGACGGTGTCATGCACCTCGACAAAGTCATCGATATGGATCAATCACCGATTGGTCGCACGCCACGTTCGAACCCGGCAACTTATACGGGTGTCTTCGACGACATTCGAAAACTTTTTGCGTCGACGCCGGAAGCAAAGGTACGCGGATATCAGCCAGGTCGTTTTAGTTTTAATGTGCCGGGCGGTCGCTGCGAAGCATGTTCTGGTGACGGAACAATCAAAATTGAAATGCACTTTTTACCCGACGTTTATGTGCCCTGTGAAGTTTGCAAAGGCGCTCGATATAACCGAGACACTCTTGATATCACCTTCAAAGGAAAGAATATCGCCGAGATCTTAGATATGCCGATCGGCGACGCTGTTGAATATTTCGCTAATCAACCGCGTATAGCAAGGCACATGCAAACTTTTGTGGACGTCGGCTTGGCGTATGTTCGCCTTGGCCAATCGGCGCCAACTCTTTCGGGTGGTGAGGCACAGCGCGTGAAACTTGCAAGTGAGCTCTCGAAACGAAGCACAGGTCGCACGATCTATCTGCTTGATGAGCCGACGACAGGCTTGCATTTTGAAGATGTGCGTCGGTTATTGATCGTCTTGGCCAGATTGGTTGATTCGGGCAATACGGTTTTGGTGATTGAACATAACTTGGACGTAATCAAATCGGCTGACTGGGTGATAGATCTCGGCCCAGAAGGTGGCAGTGGTGGAGGCTTGGTCGTCGCCGAAGGGTCGCCTGAAGAGGTCGCGAAAGTAAAAGGTTCGCATACTGGCAGATACCTTGCACCAATCTTGAGTGACTCAAAGACCGTGAAGACAAAAAAGACCGCAAAGAAATAGTTCGCGATTATGCAACGCCCAACGGGTGTGATACCTGAAACACCAGGTTCGTATCAATTCAAGGACGGAGCAGGGCGGGTTATTTACGTCGGTAAGGCCAACAATTTACGTGCGCGAATTAACAGCTACTTTGCCAAGGTTGAAAGTTTGCATCCTCGTACAAGCAACATGGTGGAGTCGGCGCAAAGTGTCGAATGGATAGAAGTACGTAATGAAGTTGAAGCACTGATTCTTGAACATAGTTTGATCAATCGATATTCGCCACGATTCAATATCCGGTTGAGAGACGACAAAAGTTATCCATTTTTGGCCGTAACGATAGATGAGCAGTGGCCGCGAGCAATGGTGATGCGAGGTCGCAAGCGCAAAGGCACGAGATATTTTGGTCCATATCCGCACCCGTGGGCGATTCACGAAACCCTTGACTTGCTATTGAAGACATTTCCCATTCGAACTTGCTCTGCAGCAACATTCAAACAACACGAGCGACTTGGAAGGCCGTGTTTGCTGTTTCATATCGAGAAATGTTCAGGCCCATGCGTCGGATCGGTTACGCCAGAGTCTTATGGCAATTTGGTCAGTGATTTTCTTCAAGTAATGGACGGTGAAAGTGATTCGGTCGTTGCGCGACTCGAAAAACAAATGTCCGATAGCTCGCGGCTGCAAGATTTCGAGCGTGCAGCGAAGTATCGCGATCAACTTGAGGCGATCAAACTCGCTCTTGAACGCCAGCAGATGGTCGGAGAACGCGACGAAGATCTCGACATAATCGGAATCGCCGAAGACGAATTCGAGGCTGCGGTACAAATTTTCTACGTCAGAAAAGGCCGGGTCGTTGGACGTAAAGGTTTCATTGTCGACAAAGTTGAAGACGTGACAAGTTCTGGGCTGGCTGCTCTAGTTGTTGAACGACTCTACGACGACGCTCCGATTTTGGGTCTTCCAAAAATTGTTGTCTTGCCGTTTGAACCGGAGCGTAAAGAACTTCTTGAACAATGGTTGACTCAAACTCGAAGCACCAAAGTTGAGATTCGAGTACCTCTTCGTGGTGACAAACGTGAATTGCATGAGTTAGTAACACAGAACGCTAAGCAAGAGTTAAATCGCCATCGTCTTCGTCGCGCGGCTGACCACACTGCGCGATCGCGTGCATTGAGTGAATTGCAAGACTTGCTCGGTTTGCCAGAGGCGCCGCTTCGTATCGAGTGCTACGACATGGCGCACCTTCAAGGCACTGATTATGTCGGCTCAATGGTTGTGCTCGAAGATGGCTTGCCTCTCAAACGCGACTATCGAAGATTCAAAATCAAAAGCGGACAAGGCAACGATGACTATGCGGCAATGCGCGAGGTACTGACCCGGCGTCTCACCGCATATATAAAGGAGCGTGATCAACCAATAAGTGAGCGCGGAGACCGACCAGGCAAATTCTCTTATGCTCCGCAACTTTTAGTGGTTGATGGTGGCAAAGGTCAACTGAGTGTGGCAGAGCAGGTCGTTCGTGAGCTCGGTCTCGAGCACGAGATACCTGTTGCCTCGTTGGCTAAAAAACTTGAAGAAGTGTTTATACCTGGCAGAAGTGAACCGGTCGAAGTACCACGGGGAAGTGACGCCCTATTCATGTTGCAGGTCATTCGTGATGAGGCCCATAGATTTGCCAACCGCTTTCACCGTGAGTTGCGGGGTAAGCGCATGACTAAGAGCGAACTTGATGGCATTGCCGGACTAGGTCCTGCGAGGATGAAAAAACTTGTTGCGGCTTTTGGTGGAGTTAAGCAGGTCAAGAATGCCTCCCGCGAACAGTTGTCCGAGTTGAAATGGTTGCCAAAGAGCACCGCTGATGCGGTGTATGCGCAATTTCATTCAGCACCGAACATCCAGCCCTAGATAACCTGAATAGCAGTGGCTGACATTCTGTTAATTGCGGGTCTCTCTGGAGCAGGACGATCTCAGGCCGCAGATGATTTAGAAGATTTGGGTTGGTTTGTTGTCGACAATATGCCAACCGAATTGATTGACAAAGTTGTTGAGATTGCCGCCGTCGGCGAGTCACTATCTAAATTGGCTCTTGTTGTCGGTACGCCGACTGCGCAGGTTGGTGTAATTGATGTACTAAAGCGGTTACGAAAATCTGGTCATCGAGTTCGCATGCTGTTTTTGGACGCGACGAATAATGAATTGATCAAGCGTTACGGTGCAACGAGACGAAAGCACCCACTTGCTGAAGGAAATTCGGGTGTCGAAGATGCAATCGCCAAAGAGCGCTCGATGCTTGAGCCAGTCAAGGCCGAAGCTGATCTTGTTATTGATACAACAAGTCTTACTATCCATCAGTTGAAGTCACAGTTATCTGATTTGTTTACTCAAGACGGTGTACTCGATGCGATGCAAGTGTCTGTTGTTTCATTTGGTTACAAGCACGGCTTGCCACTCGACGTTGACTTGGTTTTTGATGTGAGATTTCTGCCAAATCCTCATTGGGACGAGAATCTTCGACCTCTTTCAGGGCTTGATGAACCGGTTCGCACCTATGTGATGACTCAAGATCTTTCGAAGAAATTTCTCGACCAACTTACGCAAATGTTGTCTCTTTTGTTGCCGGCCTACCAGGCGGAAGGCAAGAGTTATTTGACGGTTGCTATCGGGTGCACGGGCGGTCGTCATCGATCGGTTGCCATTGCGGAGCAACTGAAAGTTTGGCTGATCCAATGCGGCCAGAATCCGCGAGTGACGCATCGCGATATTTCTCGTTAAAACGTCGATCTGACTAAGATTCGAGCATGACAACACGTGTGGGTATTAATGGTTTCGGTCGCATTGGACGCAATTTTTATCGAGCAGTAAAGCAGTCAGGTGCTGACATTGAAATAGTTGCCGTCAATGATTTGGGTGCCGTCAAAACGATGGCCCATCTGTTGAAGTACGACTCGGTGCTCGGTGTATTGCCGAACAAAATCGAAGCTACGGACGAAGGAATCAGTATTGATTCAAAACTCCTGAAAGTGCTGTCGAAGCGTGATCCAAAAGAGTTGGGCTGGGGATCACTTGGAGTCGACGTCGTGATTGAGTCGACTGGCTTTTTCACTGATCGCGACAAAGCCGCTGCCCACTTAGAGGCAGGCGCAAAATGCGTGGTTGTTTCTGCACCCGCGACCAATGCAGATGCGACTTTCGTTTACGGGGTCAATCACAACGATTTTGATGCGAAAAAGCACAAAGTCGTATCTAATGCGAGTTGTACGACCAACTGCTTTGTGCCATTAGTAAAAGTATTGGATGATGCATTTGGTGTTGAAAACGGACTTATGACAACCATTCACGCATATACAGGAGATCAATCGATCGTCGATGGCCCTCATAGCGATTTGCGTCGAGCAAGAGCGGCCGCAATAAATATCATTCCGACCAGTACGGGCGCTGCGCGAGCGACGAGCTTGGTGATGCAATCGATGAAAGGCAAACTTGATGGCACTTCGTTGCGCGTGCCTGTGCCGACGGGTTCAATAACCGATTTCGTTGCCAATCTCAAAAAGCCTGCCACAGTCGACGAAATAAACGCGGCCTACAAAGCGGCTGCTAGTGGTTCGCTGAAAGGCATTCTCGAATATTGCAGTGACCCAATTGTGTCGAGCGACGTGGTGACGAATCCTCATAGTTGTGTTTTCGACAAAGATCTGACGATGAGCATGGGCTCGCTCGTAAAAGTTTTGGGATGGTACGACAACGAGTGGGGTTATTCGAACCGATTAGTAGATATGACATCATTTATTGGGGCAGCACTTAGTCGCTAAATGATTGCGCATTTAGAGGATCTTGGCGATTTGCAAGGCAAAACTGTGCTCGTTCGCACCGATTTCAATGTGCCGATGTCGGGGCCGGACGATAACCGACAAATCGTTGACGACTTTCGAATACGAAGTTCACTCGAGACTCTTAATTGGTTAACCAGTAACGGAGCAAAAGTCGTTTGCGCTACGCATTTGGGTCGTCCAAAAGGATCGCCAGTCGCGAAGTATTCGTTAGACCCAATACGTAAGAGGCTCAATGAGTTGGCGCCAGATGTAAAACTTCTTGAAAACTTGCGCTTCGATGAGGGAGAAGAGTCGAATGACCCGAAATTTGTTGAGAAGCTAATTCAGGGCATAGATGTTTATGTGAACGATGCATTTGGTGCGGCTCATCGGGCACATGCATCGATTGTCGGGCCACCAAAGTCGCTTCCGTCTGCGGCAGGTCGATTGTTGCAACGCGAGCTCGACGTTTTATCTCAAATGCGGACGAATCCGAAGCGCCCGTTTGTCGCAGTTCTAGGTGGAGCAAAGATCAGTGACAAACTTGGCGTTATCGAGGCGCTGATGAACGTCGTTGATGAACTCGTGATCGGCGGTGGAATGTGCTTCACGTTTCTTGCAGCGAAAAACTTGCCAATTGGTGACTCACTCTGCGAGCGAGATCAAATTGACGCGTGTAAAAAATTGATGGCAAGAGATGTGCCGATCCATTTGCCCGAAGATATTGTCGGTCTCGATAGTCGCGGTGAGTTTGCAACTTTCGGAGTCCGTTTGCCAGATGGAGCAAAAGGTCTGGATATCGGTCCTGGCAGTGCGGCGGCCTTCGCCGACATAATCATGGGCGCAAGAAGTGTTTTTTGGAACGGACCGATGGGAATGTTTGAAGATGATCGATTTGCATCTGGTACACGAACTGTCGCACAAGCAATGGCCGACACGAAAGCCTTTACAGTTGTCGGCGGTGGAGACTCGGCAGCAGCTCTAGCGCAGTTCAAGTTAGAAAGCGAAGTGGACCATGTCTCGACTGGTGGCGGAGCATCATTAGAGTTTCTTGAGCTTGGTGACTTGCCAGGCCTTGTCGCGTTAAGAGGAGCACCGAATGTCAACTGAGACTCGCAAGCCGATAATCAGCGGCAATTGGAAAATGAACCACAATCATTTTGAGGCGATTCAAAGTGTGCAGAAACTTGCATATCTTTTAACCAAAGATGATTTCGCCGCAGTTGATGTGACGATTCATCCACCATTCACAGATTTGCGTAGTGTGCAAACTTTGATTGACGCAGACGAACTTAAATTTATTCTTGGCGCACAGCATTGTCATGAATCTGACTCTGGTGCGTTTACGGGCGAAGTCTCGGCAGCGTTTTTGACCAAACTAAATGTGAGTTATGTAATTGTTGGTCACAGTGAGCGACGGGAAATTTTCGGAGAGACGAACGAACTGATTCAAAGCAAGATCGTTGCAATTCAAAAACACAAGATGACACCGATTATTTGTGTTGGCGAGACTTTGGCAGAGCGTGAATCAGGTAAAACTTACGACAAGGTTTTGGGTCAGATACGAAGCGCTTTAGAAAAACGCACCGCTGAGCAAATCAAATCAATGGTGATTGCATATGAACCAATTTGGGCAATCGGAACAGGGAAAACTGCAACAGCCGACGACGCTCAACGTGTTATCAGTGCTATCCGCGAAGAGATCGCCAAGATCAGTTCTTCGACCGTTGCAAGTTTGGTTCGACTGCAATATGGCGGAAGTGTAAAAGCGAGCAACATTTCTGAGATTATGTCTCAGCCTGATGTCGACGGCGTCTTGGTTGGTGGCGCCAGCCTTGATGCAGCAGAATTCGCCCGAATTTGCCAATATCGGTTGAGAGTCAACAACTAGTTCGTATGTGAACTAGAAGTGTTAAGATTTATGTATTAAAGGCCATTCTGGTCTTTACCTAATTCGACGGGGAGGTCGGAGAGTGAGAAAAACCACAAAAGTGGCTCGTCTCGCTGCAGCACTCATAACTGTGTCATTAATTGGCGCAGCTTGCGGTGGCAGTGACGATGCAGCTACAGAAGAAGCGCCAGTCGAGGAAACTACGGCTGTTAGCTATCCAACAAGTTTGGATGACTGCGCGAACGTGACATACGACTATGCCAAGCCAGCAACTACTGGTGGCATGACAATTACATACGACATCAATCCTGATGCCGTATGGGATGATGGTTCGCCAATTACAGCAGCTGACTTTGCTGCTACATGGGACGCCTCATTGAACACACCAGGTTCGATTTCGACATCTGGTTACGATCAAGTGACAGCGGTAGAAGCTGGTGCAAGTGACAAGCAAGTTGTTGTTACCTTGAAATCGGTTTACGCACCGTGGCGTGGCTTGTTCAGTGGTCTTATTAAGGCTGCTTCAGTAAAGAACACGAAAGATGTTTCTGCAGACTACGCAGACAACATTCCATTCTCGGGTCGTCCATACAAGATCAAATCTTGGAGCCCAGATCAGATCGTGTTCGAGCCGAATGCCAACTATTGGGGTGCCGACAAGGCTGTCACCAAGAAGTTTGTAATGGTTCCGAAGGCAGACAGTGACACTGAAATCGCAGCAATCAAAGCTGGTGAAGTTGACTTCATTTACCCACAATTCTTCGCAGGTATCGAAGAAGCGGTGAAGCAAGACAATATTCAGTCTCAGATTGACTACGGCGGCGACTACGAAGGTTTCTACTTCCAACAGAAGTGCGGACCATTCGCTGATCCGAACTTCCGTGCAGCATTCTCGATGTCAATTGACCGCGACGCATTGTTCCAGCAGATCTACATTCCACTCGGTGGTAAAGAGTTGCTTCAGTGCGGTCCGATGGTGCCTGGACCATATTGCGTTGGCGATGAGTTTGCCAATAGCTATGACCCAGCAGCGGCAGAGGCAATGCTTACTGACAACGGTTGGACCAAAGGTGCCGACGGATACTGGATTGACCCAAGTGGCAATGTTCCAGACGTTCGTTGGATCATCAACACGGGCAACACACGCCGTGAAAGTACACAGGCTTACTTGATTCCGTTGCTCAACGCAGCAGGTTTCAAAGTGCGCGCAGACAACTGCGATGCAGCTTGTTACTTCCAGCAACGTCTCCCGGCAATGGACTACGACATGGCGATGTACATCAGTACAGCACCACCAGATCCTGCCTACGTGACAGCAAGCTTTGCTTGTGACCTCATCCCAACTGAAGCCAATGGCAACATTGGTCAAAACAGCCAGGGTTGGTGTAACACAGAAGCATCAGACTTGCTTTATGCAGCAGATGTTGATGCCGATGCGGTGACTCGTGCAGACAAGGTAAAACAAGTTCTTGCGCTTATGGCAAAAGATCATGTGATGTTGCCTTTGATGCAGTTTCCGAAGTCGGGTTTCGCACGTACAGATAAGGTCGGCGGTCCATGGAACGGCGAACTTAATAACTACGCTGCGTTCAACAACGTTCACCTCTGGGAAGATCTCGACGGCGACGGACAAATTGTCATGGCTGCCGAGCAATGGCCAGAGTGTCTCAACCCAATCACAGAGTGTGCAAACTCTTCGTGGATGGTTTGGACAACTGCATTCCAAGTATTGCCAGGTGCCTACGCAACTACCAATGATGGTAAGTACGTAGTTACAAACCTGCTTGCTGGTGAAGCGAAGGTTGAAATCAAGAGCTAATTGCTCTTAATTAATAATTGTTTACAGATAGGTGCGTCGACTCGGTTCACTCTGGGTCGGCGCACCTTTCGTGTGTAATTTCTTTGATTTCTTGGAGTGACGTGATTTTTATTGCAGGCGCCGATCGGTAAGGCTGTAAGCGATGCTTCGTTACATTCTTCGTCGATTGGCTTGGTCGATACCGACTTTACTAATCGTCACATTTCTCGTTTATTTGGCGTTGCGAATCGGCACCGATCCTGTAGCCAGTTACAAGCGCGTTAATCCTCGTGCTACGCGTGCAAAAGTTGCTGAATACATCGACGTAAACGGCCTAGATCCGAATTTTGTTCAGGGCTATTTCAAATGGTTGAAGAATTTCGTAACAGGTGAGTGGCCACGCAGCATTAAAGGTCGCCGTGAAGTGTGGCCAGCACTTAAAGATGCGATGGCAAACACGCTGCGCCTCGGTACGGCGGCGACCGTTGTGGGTATTTTCTTTGGTTTAATCGCCGGTGTCTTGGCGGCGTTGCGACCAGGCGGCAAACGAGATGTGTTCATTAACACAAGCGCATTCGTTGGCATTTCGGTTCCACCGTTTATCAGTGCGATTATGTTTCAGCTTCTTTTTGCCGTTTACTGGCAAAAGTGGTTCGGTGAAAGTTTGTTTCCGACTTCGGGCGTCTATCCGGCAGGACACACAGGCTTCGATCTATTTTTAATGCTGAAGTTCATGGCTCTTCCGACACTGGTAGTGGCAATTCAAATTATTGCAACGTATAGCCGGTACATGCGTTCATCATTGCTCGATGTTCTTAACTCTGACTACATGCGTACAGCGCGCTCGAAAGGAATCAGTGAGCGACGAGTGTTGGTGAAGCACGGAATGCGTAATGCGTTAATACCAGTCGTTACCATCGCCGCGCTTGATGTGGGCTCAATTGTTGGTGGCCTAATTATCACGGAGAATATCTTCTCGTATCCGGGAATGGGTCTTTATTTCTTAAAGTCGTTCGGTGAAGGTGATTTTCCGTTGTTGATGCCGTGGATGGTAGTGATTGTGGCTTCAGTTCTATTTTTCAATTTGATTGCCGACATTTCATACGCATGGCTTGATCCGAGAATTCGCCTTGATTAAGCAAGACTCTGGCATTCTTTCGCCACGGCAGATGGCTTTTCGAAGATTCGTCTCTCATCGCGCCGCTGTTGTGAGTTGCGCAATCATTGCCTTCTTGACAATCTTTGTGATTTTTGCGCCATTCACCGCGCGCTATGGGGTTAATCAATCCGTGCAAGGGCCGCCGAACTCATTTTTAAATCCACGAGCCAATGCTTGGTTAGGCACTGACGACATTGGTCGAGATCTTTATAGTCGATTGATCTACGGTGTTCGAGTTTCACTGTTGATCGGACTGGCGAGTGCCATTATCTCGGTCACTCTCGGTGCTCTCGTTGGCGCAGTCGCTGGTTTTCGGGGCGGCAAATTTGACGACATCATGATGCGAGTAACAGACTTGTTTTTGGCGTTTCCGTTTTTAGTGACTCTGCTAGTCGTGCGAAATGTTCTCGGTGCTCTGCCTTGGCTACGACCGATCACCGGCGACATGAGCTCGGTTCGATTCATTATTGTGCTCTTCGGTTTATTCGGATGGATGGGCGTTGCGCGAATTGTTCGTGGTCAAGTGCTGTCGCTTAAGGAGCGAGAGTTCGTCGAGGCTGCTCGTGCCGTGGGGGCATCGCGTCGCTACATAATCGCTCGTCACTTGCTACCGAATTCAGTCGGACCAATCATGGTTGCGCTTACCTTTTCGGTAGTTGGTGCGATTATCGGCGAGTCGACACTTGCATTTTTCGGATACGGCCCGCAAGCAGGCGACGGAGCGACATCGTTGGGTATTTTGGTTGGTGCAGCTAAAGGCGCGGTGCAAACTGGCTATTGGTGGTTAGCGGTGTTTCCTTGTTTGGTGCTGATCATCATTGCGCTAAGCATCAATTTCATTGGAGATGCTCTACGTGATGCAACCGACCCTCGACTTGATCGGGGGGTGTGATGACCGAGAAAGTTTTAGAGATTCGTGATCTGCACGTCACATTTGACACGCCGTCTGGACCACTTGAAGCAGTTCGTGGTGTCGATCTTGATGTGTCGTCAGGAGAACTGCTTGGCGTCGTAGGCGAATCGGGTTCAGGTAAATCGGTGACTTTTTTGGCAACGATGGGACTCTTGCCTGCTCGCGCAAGAGTCACGGGTTCAGTCATACTTGCTGGCGAACAATTGATTGGTGCTTCCGCAAAACAATTGAGATCAGTTCGTGGTCGGTTGCTTTCGATGATTTTTCAAGATCCACTTTCTGCGTTGAACCCGGTGCATCGTATTGGTGATCAAATTTCAGAGATGCTTCGCTCGCATCAAAACTTGTCGGCGCGTGACGCCGAAAAGCGCGCAATTGAACTGCTCGACATCGTTGGCATTCCGCAACCTGGTGACCGCGCGCGTCAGTATCCTCATGAATTTTCTGGTGGTATGAGGCAACGGGTCGTTATCGCCATTGCTATTGCGAATAATCCGAAAGTCTTAATCGCTGACGAGCCAACAACTGCACTTGATGTGACGGTACAAGCACAAATTCTTGAAGTCATTGAGCGAGTGCAAGAGCGCTTCGGTACCGCTGTGGTTTTGATAACCCATGACCTTGGTGTGATCGCTCGGGTTGCTGACCGAGTGAACGTTATGTATGCGGGACGCAATGTTGAACAGGGCACGATTGACAGTCTCTTTGATCATCCGAGTCACCCTTATACGCGTGGGCTTTTGGCTTCGCTGCCGCGACCAGGCAAACAACGCTTGAAGCCGATCACTGGGTTTCCGCCGAACATGTTGAATCCACCAAGTGGTTGTGCGTTTCATACTCGCTGTGAGTTTGCTGCCGATATTTGTAAAGAAGATTTGCCCGACCTTGTATCTTTTGGCGACCTTGAGACAGCCTGTGTTCGGGCGCGTGAATTGCCTAAGAGTGAAAGTTTTTCATGAGCGAAGATCTTCTTAACGTTACGAATCTCGTAAAAAACTTCGACTTGCGCGTTAACAATGGCGCGCGGCGCAAGAAGCGCATCGTGCAGGCAGTAACGAATGTTTCGTTTTCGGTTGGCAAAGGTCAAACTCTTGGATTGGTGGGCGAGTCGGGTTCAGGCAAGACGACGGTCGGGCGTTGCATATTGCGCTTGATTGAACCGACATCTGGCACCGTTGAATTTGAAGGTCAAGATCTCGGCTCACTTAAATTTGAAGAATTGCGGGCACTGCGTCGAAAAATGCAGATTGTTTTTCAAGATCCGTTTGCTTCGCTTGACCCAAAGATGACTGTCGGGTCGTCAATCTCAGAACCTCTTATAGTTCAGAATGTTCCGGGCGACCACGCTGACAAAGTTATCGAGTTACTCGAATTGGTCGGCCTTTCTGCCGACCATGCGCAGAGATTTCCGCACGAGTTTTCGGGTGGGCAGAGACAGCGCATCGGTGTGGCTAGAGCACTTGCACTCAATCCTGCTTTGATCATTTTGGATGAACCAGTTTCGGCGCTTGACGTAAGTATTCAAGCGGGTGTAATTAATCTTTTCGAAGATCTGCAATCAAGACTCGGCATGAGTTATATCTTTATCGCACACGATTTGTCTGTCGTGCGTCATATTGCTGATCGTGTAGCAGTTATGTATCTCGGCAAGATTGTCGAAATTGGCGAGCAACAGGCCGTCTACGAGCATCCGACGCATCCGTATACGAAGGCGCTTCTTTCTGCAGTGCCATTGCCTGATCCGAAGACAGAAAGATCACGTCATCGCATCATGCTTGAAGGAGATGTGCCTTCGCCAGTAAACCCTCCGTCGGGATGTCGCTTTAGGACCCGTTGTTGGAAGGCTCAAGATGTGTGTGCTCAAGAAGAACCAATGCTCACCGTTCGACCGAGTGGTCAGATGTCGGCGTGCCATTTTCCAGAGTCTTAAAGGTAGAATTTCGGCGTGCGAAATATAGTTACTTACATCACACTCGTGATCAACGTCGTGGCAATGCTTGCAATGATCGTTGGCGTTTTGTTGCATAGTGGTCGTGGTGGTGGCTTATCTGACATGTTTGGCGGCGGCGGAGGAGCAGCGCTCGGTTCAGCGGCTGCCGAACGAAACCTCAACAGAATCACAACCGTTTTGGCACTTGTTTGGGTGATAACCGTAATCGCGTTGGGGATGTTGCTCACAAACTAGATAGATTTTTAATGCAAGTCGGAGTGGCGAAATTGGCAGACGCACCAGCTTAAGGGGCTGGCGCTCGTAAGGGCGTGTGGGTTCAAGTCCCACCTTCGACACAATT
>CANLHV010000009.1 GCA_947490975.1 Acidimicrobiaceae bacterium | reverse complement strand
AGTGGCAACAAACTGTGGCCACCTGCAAGAAACTTGGCGTCACTGCCATATTGACTGACAAGTGAGATTGCTTCGGCGGCAGACGATGCCCGCTTGTAATCAAATGCTGCAGGAATCATTTTTTACCTCCACGAGTTGCTTCTTGAATTGTTTTCCATACTGTTTGTGGCGACGCAGGCATTGCCATCGATGTGACACCCAGGCTTGACAGCGCATCAATGATCGCTGTCATAACTGTTGGGGCCGCACCGATCGTGCCTGCTTCACCGACGCCTTTAACGCCGAGTTGATTTGTTGGCGACGGCGTGATCGTGTGACCGGTTGTAATCGCCGGTACATCGCTTGCCGCTGGCACCAGATACTCGGAAAGATTAGATGACTTCAAGTTGCCGTCGCTGTCGTAGACGGCTTCTTCGAATAATGCCTGGGCGATGCCTTGCACCACACCACCGTGTACTTGGCCTTCGACAATCAGCGGATTTATCTGATTGCCGCAGTCATCGACCGCGATGTATTTCAAAATCTTCACCGCACCCGTTTCGGTGTCGACTTCAACGACGCACATGTGCGTGCCAAATGGCCACGAGAAGTTTGGTGGGTCATATGAAACTTGCGCTTCAAGGTTTGGTTCGCAGCCGTCGGGCAGATTGTGTGCGGTGAACGCACCGAACGCAATTGCTGCGAGCGGCAAAGCGCGATCGGGCGAGCCCTTGACGCTGAATGTGCCGCCAACAAACTGCAAGTCTTCAGCTGCACACTCAAGTTGATGAGCGGCTATCAGTTTTGCTTTCTCGATCACCTTGTCGCAAGCGAGCGCAATCGCAACACCGCCGACCGGCAAACTTCGCGAGCCATAAGTGTCAAGACCAAGCGCCGAGATTGCTGTGTCGCTGTGCAAGACATCGACGTCTTCAGGTGCGACACCGAGTTTTTCTGAGGCGATCATCGCCCACGAAGTTTCGTGTCCTTGACCGTGTGGCGAAGTGCCGGTGATGACCTGCACTTTGTTGGTCGGCAACACGCGAACTGTTGCAGCTTCCCAACCACCAGCGCTGTAGTTGAGCGATGCCAACACACGCGACGGTGCGAGACCGCACATTTCGAAATACGAACTCATGCCGACGCCGAGAAGTTTCGTCGCACCAGGCACGTTTTGTTTTTTCTGTTGTGCACGCACGCTGGCGAGATCGGTCATCGTGGCGGCTTTTTCTGCAGCCAATAGGTGGTCGCCCGAGTCGTATGTCAGACCGCTAAATGCCGTATACGGAAACTGCTCTTTTTTGATGTAGTTGCGCTTGCGCAGTTCGAACGAATCGATTTTCATCTCTCGGGCGAGTGCTTCAATCGCCATTTCGATTGCGTAAGTTGCTTCAGGTCGACCAGCGCCGCGATATGCATCTGTCGGCGTCAAGTTGGTAAACACCGAAGTGCAACTGAAGTCGTACGCCTTCGGAATGTCATAGACACCTGCATACAAAAACGCACCCAGCAAAGGCACGCCAGGTGTGACGAGTTGTAGGTATGCACCCATGTCACCGATTATTCGCACTCGAACCGCAGTGATCTTGCCGTTCTCATCTGCGGCTAGTTCGACATGCTGAATTTGTCCGCGACCTTGAATTGTCGCCTGTGTATTTTCAGTACGTTCTTCGACCCAGCGCACAGGTGTGCTGTGTTTGCGGGCGAGTGCCATGCACAAAAGTTCTTCGGCGTAAACATCAAGTTTTGAACCGAAACCGCCACCCACGCTTGGCGCGACAACTCGCACTTGTTGCTCGGGTATGCCGAGTGTGAGTGCAGTCATCACCTTCAAAATGTGTGGAATCTGAGTTGATGAATAAAGGGTGATGTCTCCGCCAAATGGCTGTGGCACTGCGGCGATTGCGCGAGGCTCCATCGCCATTGGTATCAAGCGCTGCTGAACGTAGCGCTCTTTAATTTTGTATTTGGCTTTCTTGAACGCTTCTTCAACACAACCAGGTGTCTCTTCAACAAGAAGTGGCCACGTGTAGCTCTTGTTAGTGCCGAGGTCTTTGTGAATAACGTTCTTGTCGCTTAGTGCATCTTCGAGATCGACAACTGCTTGCAGCGGCTCGTACTCGACATCGATTGCATCAAGTGCGTCGCGCGAGGCAGTTTCATTTGTTGCCAGCACTGCAACAACGCCGTCGCCGACATAGTTAACTTTGTCAATCGCAAGCGGAAAGTGCGGCGGATTCTTCATGTCTGGAGTAACAGGCCATGCGCACGGCATTGGCGCCGCCCACGCTGATTGCAGATCTTTGCCTGTGTACACGGCAACAACGCCAGCGATTTTTAGTGCAGCCGAAACATTGATTGATTTAATTTTTGCGTGTGCATAAGGTGATCGCAGAACTGACAAATGCAAAGCACCTGGAATATTCAAATCATTTGTGAATTTCGCTTCGCCAGTTAATAGTGGCGGGTCTTCACGGCGCAACAACCGTGTGCCGATGATGTTGGTTGGTTTGTTCTCGGTGATAGTCATGGCGCCCTCTTACTTTGCGCTCGCGGCGGCGAGTACCGACTTGACGATGTTGTGATAGCCAGTGCAACGACACAAGTTGCCTTCAAGACCCATGCGGACCTCTTCTTCAGTTGGCTTTGGGTTTTCGTTCAACAAACCGATTGCCGCCATCACCATGCCAGGTGTGCAGTAGCCGCATTGCAGACCGTGATTCTCCATGAATGCTGTTTGCATCGGATGCATCACGCCATCGCGTGCCAAGCCTTCGATCGTGGTCACGCTCGCACCATCTGCTTGCACTGCCAAAATTGTGCAACTCTTTACTGCTTCACCGTTCATGTGAATCGTGCAAGCACCACAACTCGATGTGTCGCAACCGACATTTGTGCCGGTTAGGCCAATCACTTCGCGGATGTAATGCACCAGCAAAGTTCTTGGCTCAACATCGCCATGATGTTCTTTGCCGTTAACCGTGATTGAAACTTTCATCTTCAACCCCCATATCTGGTTCGGCGCCATTGCCGAACGCTTACCCCTGTAGGCAATCATGCCCCCGAAGGGCACGACCGCACAAATTGGGTTAATTATCTATCTTTTGCAGGCTGCGTAAGGCGAAAATCACCGTTAAAGCGCTTAGTGCGGCGATGGCAATCAAGCCGCCGTAACTGTTCGACCAACTCATATACCCGGGGTCGGTTGCGTTGACCCAGCCCGATCGTGACAGGCGAAAAATATTTGTGATCGGGTTGATGCGTGCGACAGTGTGCAACCAACCGGTCATTACATATAGCGGCACTTGTGCGGTCGACAAAAACATCGTCAAGAAAATTGACATCTGCATGATCGCTGCGCCGCGCATATCTTGAAATCGAAACGCAAGACCCAGACCCCAACCGGCACCGATTGTCGAGATACCGATTGCTGCGATCCATGAGCACAGATAACTCAGTACGCCGGCTGTTGGTCGTGCGCCAAGAAGTGTGCCGACGCCGAAAACTATTAGCGTCACGAGTGTGACACGAATCCATGTTGCGAGAATTGGTCCGACGATTAGCGATGTGCGTGATGTGGGTGACATGCGCAAGCGATCGTAAAAACCATTCTCAAGATCACGGATAAGTGAAAACCCGAGACCAACACCGCTGAATGCGGCACCCATCGCCAAACCGAGCGGCATGAACCAATTGACTGACCGATCTGTTGGAAAGCCAGGAAGTCTTGTCAGGGCAAAAAAAGTGCCAGAGAATGAAATCATATTAAAAATAGGCATTGCGAGTGTCGGAAAGAACGCAGACGGCAGACGACGAGTGTTGATCAGGCTGCGTTTTACAAGTTGCCACGAACTGCGCATCGTTGTCGAGTGCATGTCGTGCGTCGACAAAGTTGTCGAAACTGCATTTGCGGTGGTGCTCATCGTTAGTTTGCTCGCAGTCGGGCATTGAGTTGTCTGCTGGCGATGATCAAAGCAACTATTGCAATAGCAAGCGGCACCAAGATTGCTCGCGCAGTTGCTGAGACACTGAAACCTTCAAGCGACAGTGCACGAAGCCCTTCAACCAGGTGCGAAATTGGATTCAGGCCAGCAATTGTTTTATAGACACCACTCATTGTCTCGCGCGGAAAGAATGCACTCGAGAAAAACAACAAGATAAACAGCAAAGGAAACGTGCCTTGCACGGCTTCGGCCGAACCAGTCTTGAGAGCCACTGACGACATCAAAGCGCCGACTGCAAGGGCGATTAATGCGCCACTGATGACCATCGCGATGATGCCGGGCAACCCAGCCGAGACATCTGCACCAAAGGGCAAAAGAACCAAGACGAAAACTGCAGTTTCGAGTGCGCCGAAAAGTGTGCTGCCTGCAAGTCGGCCAAACAAAATCGAGAGTCGCGAAGTGGGTGACGCAAGAAGCCGATCAAAGAAACCATTTTCAATATCTGTTGCCAGTGCGGCAGCGCCAGTTACAGAGCCAAACAACACACCTTGGGTAATTGTGCCCGCAAGTTGAAACTGTAGATACGAGTTGACTTTTGGAAACCCCGGCAGAGATGTTGTCTTGCCGAATGACGAGTTGCCCAAAAAAGAAAAGAACAACGGAAACACAAGGCTCGGCACGACGAGTGCTGGCTGACGAAATAGCTCGAGGGTCGAGCGTTTGGCTAATGCCAGAGTCTGGCGAATTGCGGTCGATGTTGAACGCTGAACTGAACCGTCGCTTATAACTGCGGCGGCACTAGTCACTTTCGTCCTCGGCGTTTTTTCTTTTTTGGCTCTTCGTCGCCGTTGTCGCCAGCAGATGGCGCGTTGTCTGCGCCTTCGAGTCGATAGCCAGTTGCTTCTGCGAAAACATCGTCGAGGCTCGGCTCGTTGATTTCAAGATGCTGCACGTGTACACCGGCTTCATCAAGTTTGCGCACGACCTCGGTTACTTGAGATGCGCCACCTCGCAAGCCGACGCCGAGTGCACCCTCTGCACCAGGTCGCAGATCGCCAAAAGTGCTGAGCACTGCATTTGCTTTTTCGACCTGGTCAATGTTCGTGTTGATAATTAATGTCGGTGCGCCAACGCTGGCTTTGAGATCGGCAGGTTTACCTTCGCGAACAATTTTGCCGTGATCGATAATTGCGATTCGGTCGGCGAGTTGATCTGCTTCTTCAAGGTATTGCGTCGTCAACATCACGGTCGTGCCTTCACGATTGAGGCGACGTACTTCTTCCCAAAGCGTTAGTCGGCTCATCGGGTCTAAACCAGTCGTAGGTTCATCCAAAAACAAAACAGTTGGTTGATGAATTAGAGAGAGAGCCAAATCGAGTCGGCGTCGCATGCCGCCTGAATATGTCGAAACACGACGCGAAGCTGCAGCCGTGAGACCGACGCGCTCGAGCAATTCGTCAGAACGTTTTTTAAGTGACGATGACGGAATGCCATAGAGCACTGCTTGCAAAGCGAGCAACTCGGCGCCCGTCATTAATGGGTCAATTGCTGCGTCTTGTAGCGCCACACCAATATTGCGACGCACTTGGTCGGCTTGTTTAACGACGTCAAAACCTGCGACGCGAGCAGTGCCCGAAGTTGGTCGCAACAAAGTTGTCAACATGCGCACAGCAGTGCTTTTGCCTGCGCCGTTGGGCCCAAGAAAACCAAAAACTTCGCCTGCTTTAACTTCGAGATCTATGCCTTTGACGGCGTGTACATCACCGAAGTGACGAACAAGGTTTTCGGCGATAATCGGCGAGTTGTTCACTGCAACAGATTACTCAGTTGTGACTTAGAAACTTAAGCAGAGGCGTTCGCGATTGCTGACCAAACCCGTTCTGGAGTTGTCGGCATATCGATGTGACGAACACCGAGATGCAATAGTGCATCAATAACCGCAGATTGAACTGCTGGGGTCGAACCAATCGTGCCTGACTCGCCGATGCCTTTTGCGCCAAGTGGGTTAACAAAAGTTGGTGTCTCCATGTGAACAACCTCGATGCTCGGCAGTTCGACAGCCGAAATAAACGTGTAGTCGGCAAAATTTGTTGTCAGCGGATTGCCGTCGCTGTCGTAACGAAACTCTTCAAGCAACGCTTGAGCCGTGCCTTGGGCAATGCCGCCATGAATTTGACCATCCAAAATAAGTGGATTAACGACTTTGCCGGCGTCGTCGCAGGCGATGTGACGACGGTGTTTCACTTGACCCGTTTCGGTGTCGACTTCAACAATCGCGATGTGTGCACCAAACGGAAACGTCGCTGAGTTCGCGACGAAAATACCGTCGTGACTCATGCCCGATTTTGCATTGGCGGCTTTTGCGACGTCAGACCAAGACTTAGAAATCGATGGTGTGCCCGCAACATGAAAAGCGCCAGTTGACTTATCGAGCACGATGTCACTCTCGTTTGCTTCAAGCAGTTGAGCCGCGAGTTTGCGTGCCTCATCGACTAACTCAATCGAAACTTTTTGTACTGCAGCGCCACCTTGTTGCAACGAGCGTGAACCCATCGTGCCGCCGCCACTTGGAACAAGATCGGTGTCGCCCCAGACGACGTCGATATCAGCGATATCGATACCAGTTTCGCTGCTGGCGATCATCGCCCACGAAGTGACATGCCCTTGGCCGTGCGGTGATGTACCTGTGTAGACGACTGCCCGTCCGTTCGGCAAGATGGTGATCTTGGCGTGTTCTTGCATTGGGTCAACACCACCAGTGATTTCGACATAGACGCTTACGCCGATGCCGAGTTGCACTTTGTCACCTCGTTTGCGACGCTCGGCCTGTTCGGCGCGTGCTTCAGAATACTTGGCAACTGTCATCGCTTTTTCAAGCGCAGCACCGTAGTCGCCAACATCATAGGTATGACCAATTTTTGTTTTATGCGTCTCCATAAATTTTGGAATCAGATTGATGCGACGAACTTCGGCGGGGTCTTTGCCGATCTCGGCAGCAAACAGATCTATTGCGCGTTCGATCGCCGCTGTGGCTTCAGGTCGACCAGCGCCACGGTAGGCGACAATTGGCGCCGTATTTGTGACAACCGAAGTTGTTCGGCACTCCATTTTTTCGATGTCGTAAACACCTTGCGACATCGGGCGAGTCATGAACGGGGCGAGCACAGTGCCAACGTCAACCCAACCACCAGAGTCTTGAATTGCATTCAACTGATATGCAGTCACTCGCCCCGCTTTTGTGCCACCGATTGTGATGTATTGCAGTTGGGCTCGACCGTGACCCAAACTGATCATTGATTCACTTCGCGTTTCACGCCATCGCACTGGTTTACCGACGTGCTTTGCAATATTGCCAAGCAAAAGTTCTTCTGAATAGGCACTAATTTTTGCGCCGAAACCGCCACCTACGTCTGGGGTGATGATGCGAATTTTTTCAGCATCGATCTTGTTGGCTTTCGCAACATCGTTGCGCACGCCTTGGGCATGTTGAGTTGAGATCCACTGGTGAAGTCGGCCGTCTAGCCAAGTTGCTGCTGAGCCACGCGCTTCGAGTGGGCACGGGGCGACTCGTTGATTCATGAATCGACCTTTGACGACAACTTCACAATCTTTGAACAACTCGTCACCGGTGTTGTCGGGCATGCCCATTTCGACTGTGCCCATCACTATGTTCGTGCCGCATTCTTCGTAAATCAGTGTCTTGCTATTCATCGCTTTTTCGACATCAGTTAGCGGTTCGAGAGTTTCGTATTCAATAACGGCTCGTTCGATCGCGTCTTCGCCTTGGTCGGGGCGCTCGGTAATGACTGCGGCGATTAGTTCGCCAACCCATCGCACTTTGCCGATTGCTAGATGTGCGCGTTTAGCAGCGGGGTTGAAATTCGAAGGCTCTTCTTCAAGCCCGAGGTCTTGGGCTGTGAACACAGCGACGACCCCAGGTGAAGCTTTGCAATCTGACAGATCTATTTTTGTGAGTTTTGCGTGCGCGACGGTCGAACGAACATATGTGACATGAAGCGCGCCAGCGAAAAGTGGCTCATCGTTCAAGTCTTCGATGTATTTGCCACCCGATGTTAAAAATTTTGGGTCTTCTTTGCGTAGAACGCGATTGCCCAGAATGCTTCCAGCCACAATTTCCTCTCAATTAATACAGCGAATTGAATCTATACGATTTGGGCGGTTATGGCTGAAGCGGATTCAAAATTTCAACGCCACTATTGCGAATTGCTTGCGCTGATCGCACCTGCAAAATGTTTGTAACAACCGTGTAAGGCCATCTATCTGGCAAGTTTGCAGTGGCGCGGGGCATGTCAAGCATCGGTACACGCTTTTCACTTGGTAGCAAATAACCCAATGACGACCTGATCGCCTCTTGAGCGCCTTCAGGAGTTTTCAGCACGTCAACTTCTTCTTGTAGTGCATCGTTGATGTCTTCAAATGCGGCGAACTGCTGGCTTTTTTCGGCCACGCCAGTTCGCTGTTGAGTCCAGGTGCGCATCGGAATAACAAATAGGGCTAACAGCACTGCGCCGATAAAAAATATACCGACGGGCATAATCGCAAACCTGCTGCGACGCGAGCCACCATTGCGTCGTTCGGTTGTCGGGCTCACATCTCTATTCTTGCCTCCGCAAGCTTGCAAAGTGAGTTATTTGGTGGAGTGCCCAAACAATGATGGATACTTAGCGCGCGAACCAAGTTCTTGTTCAATGCGCAACAACTGATTGTATTTTGCGACCCTGTCGCTTCGCGCTGGCGCACCAGTTTTGATTTGGCCACAGTTTGTCGCCACGGCGAGATCGGCAATCGTCGAGTCTTCAGTTTCGCCACTGCGATGACTCATCACACTTGTGTATCGGTTCGCATTTGCGAGCGCAACAGTCTCTAATGTCTCGGTGAGAGTGCCGATCTGATTGACCTTGATCAGCACACTGTTCGCTGTTTTTTTATCAATGCCCATTTGAAGTCGCTTGGGGTTGGTGACAAAAAGGTCATCGCCAACAAGTTGCACTCGAGAGCCGAGTGATGTTGACAACATCTTCCAGCCGTCCCAGTCATTTTCGGCCATGCCATCTTCGATTGACACGATGGGGTAGCGAGCAACTAATTGCGACCACCAATTTACGAGTTCATCGCTGGTTAAAACTTTGTTTTCGCCTGTGAGGTGATAGCGCGAGTCTTTATAAACTTCGCTCATTGCCGGGTCGAGGGCAATCGAAATGTCTTTGCCTGGTTTGAAACCTGCTTTGACGATTGCGTCGACTAAAAATTCGATTGCTGATTCGTTGTTCGCCAAGTTTGGTGCGAAGCCACCTTCATCGCCGACCGCAGTCGACAGACCTTTTGCTTTCAACAATGACTTAAGTGTGTGATAAGTCTCGACACCCCATTGCAATGCTTGGCTGAAACTTGAAGCGCCAACGGGCATGATCATGAATTCTTGTAAGTCGATGTTGTTGTCAGCATGAACACCACCGTTCATTACATTCATCATCGGCACTGGCATCGTCACGGCGTCATCACCACCGACAGATTTATAAAGCGGAAGTTTTTTGTCGGCTGCCGCTGCGTGGGCGACGGCGAGGCTTGCACCGAGAATTGCGTTTGCACCTAGGCGAGATTTGTTCGGTGTGCCGTCGAGCGAAATTATTTTGCTGTCGGCATTTTTTTGGTCGCTCGCATCTTGGCCAATCAATAACTTGGCGATCTCGGTGTTGACGTTATTTACGGCGTTTGAAACGCCCTTGCCTAGGTAACGACTGCCGCCATCACGCAGTTCGACAGCTTCATGTTCGCCTGTCGAGGCACCTGACGGCACAATCGCCCGGCCGAATGCACCCGACTCAAGAGTTACTTCAACTTCAACTGTTGGATTGCCGCGCGAATCGAGCACTTCGCGGGCATGAACTCTTTTGATCGATGCCATCGGCTTCTACATTAGTCGCACCAATTTGAAGCCGCACTTTCGGGCGCTTAACTCTTAGTGATTTTGTTTTACGGTTTCCCAAAGTTCGTCAAGTTGGGCTAGTGAACACTTTGCGAGATCGAGTTTTCTTTGCTCAGCGAGAGCGACGACGCTTTGAAAACGACTGCGAAATTTATCAGCAGCCGAGCGCAATGCAGTTTCGGCGTCAATACCTAGATGTCGCGACAAATTCACGACGCTAAACAACACATCACCGAGTTCTAGTGCGATTTCGTTCGCGTCTTGTTTTGACTCGACGGCTTTGCGTAATTCGCCGAGCTCTTCGGTAATTTTGTCTGATGCGCCTTTACTATCTGGCCAGTCAAACCCAAACTCAGCGGCACGTTTTTGCAGTTTGGTCGAATACATCAACGACGGCGATGAGCTCGCCACGCCATCAAAGACTGATTTTTCGGTGACCTCGCCACGTTCTTGTTGCTTTATTGCATCCCAATTTGTGACGACCGCGTCGGCTGTTTCAGCGTGTACATCACCGAATACATGTGGGTGGCGGCGAACAAGTTTGTCGTGAATCGAGCGGGCGACATCAGCGATGCTGAAACGACCCTGTTGCTCGGCGATGGTTGCGTGAAACTCAACTTGATAGAGCAGATCTCCTAGTTCTTCGATGAACTTTTCGTCTGTTGATTGATCGTCGGGGTCGAGCGCACTGATTGCATCAACCACTTCGTAAGTTTCTTCGATCAGATAACGCACAAGTGAGTCGTGGGTTTGTTTTTCATCCCACGGACATTGTTCGCGCAATGTGCGGGCGAGGGTATGCAACTTGGCCATCTCGCCGGCAATCGGTTCTGCAAGTTTCGGAATGTAAATAGATGTCAGATGATCGGGTTCGATTTCGCGGTCGAGGTTTTGCCACGTCGTATGAACAATTTTTTGATCGCCAAGTCCGAGGTGATGCAAAATGACAACTGGTTCGTCGCCGCTCGCAGACTCATGTGCCAACTTGATGTTTGACATCACCCAATTGGCGTGGCATTGAGCAACAAGTAGCGGCCCAGTTTGCCCGGCCGCAAGTTCGGCGAATCGATGTCCGTCGATCATTCGAACACCCGCATCGACGGGGTCAATCTGAAGCGCGCTCCAAACGACGTCAAGAAAGCTCATCGCCGGCATAACAGTTGTAGTCACCGCTTTGTTTTGCAGCAAAAGTTGCACAGTGTGCTCAAGCACGAGTGGTGAGCCCGGCACTACGTACAAGATTTCTTGATGCTGCACTGCGGCAGAAATTAATTTGTTGGCGATTGCTTGGTAGACATCTTCGAACTTGTCGTGTTTTTCGTATTCGGCGTCAAAACTTGTTGCGTCTCTTACGAGGTGTGCACTTGGGTGTCTTGTGGTGCGAATGAAACAATGCGTCGAATTTTCGATTTCGCGCAGCGTTTGCGTAGTTATTGCATCGTCAGAACCTGGGCCGAGGCCAACTATTTTTATGTGCGCTGTCATGCGCTAATCAACAATGATCGATTAACTAGCGACGATGCCACCGCGGGCTGCGTTCCAGACGCCGTATGCAGAGTCAACTTTGATTTTTGAGGTCGCAATGAAGCCAGTCAACAAGTTCACCCCAGCGTTTGTTGCCAAGAGTTTCGAAATGTCTTCTGAGACTTCAGTGAACGGACGCACATAAATAACGTGATAGCCAAAACTTGATTTAACCGGGCCGTAAGCAACGCCAGGCTTGGCAAGCAGTGCACCAGCCGTAAAGTCGGCGTCAAAGCCGCTTTGATATTCGGCCAAAGTAATGCAGGCACTGTCGGGGCCGCCAAGTGCGCCACCTGACTCTTTGGCATTTGGTTCGGTTGAAAACTCGCCAGCGAGTTCGGCAAACTCGACGCCATTGTTGAACTTGGTCAAGGCTTCATTAGCGGTCGCCTCGGTTTTGACAACGAGGTGTCGCACACAAAGAACGCCCAATGAACCCGGCGCTTTGTCGTACATCTCGGCGGCTTTTTTTGCGTCTGGTGATTTAATTCGGGCGAGCGCGAGAGTGCCGGCATTGAGTTCGACAATCAAATCTTTTAGATGTTGCGTGTATGTCGATGTGTCGGTGCTTTCGGCGATTTTGGCGCTGATCGATTCGCGATCGGCTTGTGTTATTTCTTCGTCATATTGTTTAAGCATTTGGTCGGTGGCCGCACCTTGCACGAGTGCCGAGAGAATGCTGCGCACTGTTTCTCCGTCAACTTCGCCATCGACGACTGGTGTTTGGCCGGCAGCACTTAATTCGGTGACTGTTTTTTCAAGTTCGTCACGTGAAATTTTTCGACCGTTGATTTCGGCTGCGGCGTTCGATGTTGCCCCGCACCCTGCGGCAAAAATTGCCAATGCTGCGAGCAGAGCAGATTTAACGGCCAAAGAATTGTTTTTCATCGCATTCACACTAGTTCTTATAGTTCTACAAGCTCTTGCATGAACCCAACTAAATATGTTGCCGCGTCTTGTCCGCGTGGGATCGCGATGTTGAGTTCGCCAGTTTGCTCTCGATATGTGGCAGTCGGCGACAAGCGCACAAGGCGCATCGACTCGCTGGCTTTGAGATTGATCGGTGCGAGCCGGGCTCGATTGTCGGCGACGACGATCTCGCGTAAACCGAGTCGATGGCATTCTGCTCGCAGCGAGCCAACTACAAGCAGTGCTTTGGCCTGATCTGGCAGTTCGCCATATCTGTCTTGCCATTCATTGCGAATATCTTCGACGTCGGCATGCGACTTAACGGCAACAAGTCGTCGGTATGCGTCGAGACGCATTTCTTCTTTTGAAACATAGTCGTTTGGCAAAAACGCAGTAATCGGAACATCAATTTTTAGTTCAACTACAACTTGCGGAACTTCGCCCTTCATCTCGGCGACTGCTTCGGTGACGAGTTGACAATAAAGGTCGTAGCCAACTGCGGCGATGTGACCACTTTGCGCCTCGCCGAGCAAGTTGCCCGCACCGCGAATTTCGAGGTCGCGCATCGCAATCTTGAAACCACTACCGAGTTCGGTCGCTTCGCCAATCGTGCGCAATCTTTCGTAAGCATCTTCTGATAACGCGCGATCACGCGGATGAAATAAGTATGCGTATGCTCGTTGTCCGCTGCGACCGACACGTCCACGAAGTTGGTGCAACTGACCAAGGCCGAGCAGGTCGGCGCGTTCGACGACGAGCGTATTCACGGTGGGCATGTCGATGCCGCTCTCGATGATTGTTGTGCACACCAAGACGTCAAATTTGCCTTCCCAGAAATCTTGAACGGTTCGTTCGAGTATTGCTTCATCCATTTGTCCGTGTGCGACGGCAATACGCGCCTCTGGCACTAGTTGGCGAAGTGTTCGTGCACGATCTTCGATGGTCTTGACACGATTGTGAACCCAGAAAACTTGGCCGTCGCGCAAAAGTTCGCGTCGAATTGCCTCGGTTGCGACTCTGTCGTCTTCTTCGCCAACAAAAGTGAGAATCGGCTGACGGTCGGCTGGTGGTGTGTGAAGTAACGACAAGTCACGAATGCCAACGAGGCTCATTTCGAGTGTGCGCGGAATCGGCGTCGCGGTCAACGTAAGCACGTCGACGTTTGTCTTAAGTTGCTTCATTTGTTCTTTGTGTTGCACGCCGAATCGTTGTTCTTCGTCGACAACCAATAGACCCAAGTCTTTGAACTTGACGCCTTCTTGTAAAAGTCGGTGAGTGCCAATGACACAATCAACTTCGCCGGTGGCAAGTTGTTGAACAACTTTCTTGGCGCGAGCAGCCGTCAAAAAACGAGACAAGACCTCGACGCGAATCGGGTAGCCGGCGAACCGTGAAGCAAAAGTCGAGCCATGTTGCGATGCAAGAAGTGTTGTTGGCACGAGAACGGCAACTTGTTTGCCGTCTTGGATGCACTTAAACGCAGCGCGAACTGCGACCTCTGTTTTGCCGAAACCGACATCACCGCAAACAAGACGATCCATTGGTACTTCGCGCTCCATGTCGGCTTTGGTGTCGGTGATCGCGATGCGTTGGTCGGGGGTTTCAACAAACGGAAACGCCGCCTCCATTTCGTCTTGCCATGCCGTGTCTGGCGAAAACGCGTGACCCAAGGCAGAAACGCGACGTTGATAAAGCACGACGAGTTCTTGGGCAATTTCGCGAACAGCGCTGCGCACTCGCGACTTTGCGCGCGCGAAGTCTGAACCACCCATGCGATTAAGAGTCGGCTTATCTCCACCGATGTATTGACGAATCGCGTCAATGTGATCTGTCGGCACGTAAAGGTTGCCGTTGTTGTATTGCAGATGCAGATAATCACGCTCGACACCACCCATTGATTGCTTGGCCATGCCGAGATATTTGCCAACACCATGAACTTGATGGACGACATAGTCGCCGGGTTTCAAGTCTTCGAAAATGCTCGACGAACTTCGTTTCGGCGGTTTTACGTGGCGATGAGTTCGACGCCGACCTGTGAGATCGCTTTCGGTGATGATCGCCAATTCGTGATCATTGAGAATGCAGCCGCTATGAAGAGGAGAGACAACAATTGAAACGCCGGGGCTAGCAACTGAACTTGAATCTTGTTGTGGCGATCGAACCGTGATGCCTTCAAGTGTGAGAACTTCGTTAAATCGCTGGGCTGAACTCGGTGTATCGGCGGCAATGACAACACGAAACTTTTTTGTCACCAGTCGCAAGACGCGACTTGCGAGTGCTTCGGTGTCGCCAGTTGCTTGACCCCAAGTCGATGAAACGATCGTTGACGAAGTTGGCGAGTCGGCAACTGGGCTGAGCGAAATTATTGACTTGGCTGATGTGTTTTCTAAAAATGCGTCGATCTCTGAGTGCAGACGCGGATACTTTTGCTCGGGGTCGCGTGACCAAGTCGAAGCCAAGGCGCGCGCTAAATCGTCTTCTTCGGCGATTAGGTCTCGTGCTCTGTCGCGCATACGTCGCGGCTCGATCAACACGATGTGCATCGGCGAACTTTGGCTGCAGACATCGGTGAGCACTTCGTCGTCGGTTGCGACCCATGGCAACCAACTCTCCATGCCGTCAAAAGTCATTGACTGCGAGATGCGGTCCCAGTTTTCTTGGCCCCACGGTTCTTTGGCGATTAAGCCCTGCGCTTTTTTAGCCACGGTTTCATTAATGATTAGTTCTCGCGCGGGAAAAATTCTCACAGATGTCAGATCGTCGGTGCTGCGCTGATCGTTGACGTTGAAAGTAGTTAGGCGATCAACTTCGTCGCCCCACAAGTCGATGCGAATTGGCGTGTCAGCCGTAGACGGAAACACGTCGATGATTGAACCGCGTCGGGCGAATTCACCGCGATGTTCGACGATCTCTTCTCGTCGGTAGCCAAACTTGGCAAGTGTCGCAACGAGTTCTTCTGTATCAAGTTCTGACTTCGGCGCAATCTCGAGTGGTTCGGCGACTGTGTTGCTTAAGTGTTGCAACAGTGCACGCACACCAGTGACGATTATTTTTGGTCGGTCGTTCTTGATTCGCCATAAAACTTCGAGGCGTTTGCCCATTGTTTCGCAGTTCGGACTAACTCGTTCGAACGGCAGGGTCTCCCATGCTGGAAACAGAGCAACATCTCGTTCGGGAAGAAATGCAAGAAGATCATCGCGCAATTGACCGGCCATCATGCCCGTTGGTGTGGCAACGACGACTATTTCATCGTCGGTTCGCTGAGCAAGACCCGCCAACAACAACGCCCAAGCGTGATCGGCGCAAATGATCGAAGCGCTCTGTTCGCCAAGTGCCGCGCTTAGTGCTGGTTCAAAACTGAGAGTTGGCGCGAGCTCGTTTAGTGCGCCGAGTGATGTCATATCTAGATGCGCCTAGCGGGCATTGATGTTGCGCATTGCAGCATCGAGACCTTCGGCGACGATTAGTTGCACGGCGTCGGCAGCGACTTGCACTGAAATGTCGAGCAACTCACGTTCGCGCGTCGGAATCTTTGAAAGAACATGATCGCCGCCTTGCTCTTTTGATGGTGGCTTGCCAACGCCGATACGCACACGCAAGAAATCTTGAGTTTTTAGGTGTTGAGTAATTGAAGCAAGGCCGTTGTGGCCTGCGAGACCGCCGCCCGATTTTATTTTCACGACGCCAGGTTCTAAATCGAGTTCATCGTGGATGACAATAATTTTGAGCGGATCACTAATCGCATAACGGCGGGCGAGTGGGCCAACTGCGTTTCCAGACTCGTTCATGAAAGTTGTCGGCATCGCCAACAGCAAATGTTTGGTCTGCGCATTTGTCGTTGCATTAACTTCGGCGAAAAGTGCACGATCGCGCCCCGCTTTGAGTGTCGCGTTGAGTCGAGTTGCGAGAAGTTCGATCGCTTCGAAGCCGACGTTGTGTCGCGTGCGCGAATATTTAGTGCCGGGGTTGCCTAATCCGACGATTAGAAAGTCAAACTCGCTACCGCGTCGCTCAGGTCGCTTCGCGCGACCGAACAGCGCCATTTAGTTTTACGCCGTAGGTTTGGCGTCGCCCGCAGGTGCAGCACCTGCAGCAGGTGTTGCGCCATCAGCAGGAGCAGCGCCTGCTTCACCTTCGACTGCAGCAGCAGCAACAGGTGCAACTTCTTCAATCTTGGTCGTGAGTACGGTGACAACAACCAAGTCTGGGTCGCCAACTGCGGTGCAACCTGCAGGCAGTTCGATTTCTGAAAGATGAATTACGTCTTCCATGCCCATGTTGGTGACGTCGATCAAAATTTCGTTCGGAATATTTGCTGCAGTTGCACGAACTTGAATTGTGTTGACAGTTGCATCGACCAAACCACCGTCGGCAAGAACTGCCTTTGCAGTGCCCTTGAGGTGAACTGGAATGTCCATTGTGATCAATTCGGTGAGCGAAATTTGCATGAAGTCGACATGGCGAACAACGCGCTTCACTGGGTCGCGCTGCAACTCTTTGACGATCGCTGGATATTTTGTGTCGCCAACTTCGAGTTCGAGAATTGTGTTTGCGCCTGCAGGGCCGGCGAGAGCAAGTCGCAAATCGCGACGGTCAACTGTGACTTTGACTGGTGTCATGCCGTGGCCGTAAACAACGCCAGGAATTTGGTCAGCCAAGACAAGGCGACGTGACTCTGCACTGCCGATTGTGCGACCAATTTTTGTTTTGAGTGATGTTGGCATGATTGCTCCGGAAATCGTGAAAGTCGTCAACCAAATGACGGCTTTTTATTCTAAGGGTCAAAGCCGATAGTTGCCACAAAAAACAACGGCGATATCGCCGAAATCTATGCAGTTTTGTGTCGTTTACGACTGGTTTTCGCCGCCGAAGAGATCACTGACGCTGGTGTCTTCGAACACTGCCGAAAGAGCGTCAGCCAAGATCTTGGCAACCGAGAGAATTTCAAATTTAGCGATGCGCTTTTCGGGGGCGAGTGGCAACGTGTTGGTCAGCACGACTCGCGAGATTCGTGATTTGTTCAGTCGGTCGACTGCAGGGCCAGACAGCACGCCGTGAGTCGCCATTGCCCACACTTCTTTGGCGCCGCGTGCATAAAGCAACTCGGCAGCGCTGCAAATTGTGCCGCCAGTGTCGATCATGTCGTCGGCAAGAATGCACAGCCGACCTTCGACATCACCAATAACTTCTTTGGCTTCGGCGACATTCGTTGTATTTTTTGGGCGGCGCTTGTTAATGAAAGCAACATCGGCGCTCATGTCGGTGAGATGTTGAGCGAAACGTTCGGCGACTTTTACTCGGCCTGCATCGGGCGAAACAATTACGAGGCCCTCGCGAGCATTATCGCGAACATACCGTTCGAGCACTGGTATCGCCGTCAAGTGATCAACCGGGCCTTCGAAGAAGCCCTGAATTTGTCCGCTGTGCAAGTCGATTGAAACCATTCGCTTCGAGCCCGCTGCTTTGAACATGTCTGCAATCAGGCGGGCGGTAATTGGTTCGCGTCCTTCGGCTTTGCGGTCTTGTCGTGCGTATCCATAAAAAGGACAAACTGCTGTCACGCGTTTTGCCGACGCACGATACGCAGTGTCGATCATGATTAGTTGCTCCATGATCGAGTCGTTGATGCTGCGACCGTCATGACTGCAATGTGTTTGCATGATGAACACATCACCACCGCGAATACTTTCACCAAATCGTGGACGTAATTCTCCGTTTGAAAATTCGACGATGTTTGCGTCGCCGAGTTGAACATTTAAATGTTGCGCAACTTCTTGGGCGAGTGCGGGATGTGTGCGGCCCGAATAGATGGCCATTCTTTTAGTGGTGACTTTGTCGATGGTCTTATTCACTGTGAGCCATCTTAGAACGAACTGGTTGGGGGCTCGCCAGCCCAGATGTCTAGCTTCGGGTTGCGTTACTCGGTGTCGGGCACGACCGTGCCCGGATCGAGGTTGGCAAATGGGCCGACATGTGAGTTTTTGCCAATCTTTGCATCGCGGGCGTTTATCATTTCAACTCGAGAGCCAGCACCAACGAAGGTGTTGACGAGACGGGTGTTCGGCCCAATTTCGCAGTTATCGCCGATTTCTGTGTTGCCCTGCAAAATCGTGCCCGGCAACAGGGTGACTTCTTTACCAATTTTCACTGTCGCGTCGATGAAAGTATTTTGCGGGTCGAGCATCGTTACGCCCGACATCAGCCATTCCTTATTGATGCGACTGCGCAGTTCGCGCTCGGCCATTGCCAGTTGCCAGCGGTCGTTGACGCCACTGACTTCGTTGGCGGGTGCCGTGTGCGAACCGATGTGGTGACCCATGCTGGCGAGAACTTCGATGACATCAGTTAGGTAATACTCAGATTGCGAGTTTTTGTTCGAAATTCGGCGCAGTGCGGGGCCGAGCAGATCTCGGCGGAATGCGTAGATGCCGGTGTTGATTTCATGGATTGATTTGATCTCTGGTGACGCGTCGCGCTCTTCGACAATTTTCAGAATGCGGTCGTCTTTCGCGCGCACAATTCGGCCATAACCAGATGGTGCGTCGACGAATGCGGTCAATACTGTCGCTGCATTGTTCGAATTTTGGTGCTCGTTGATCAGAGTTGAAATCGTGCTTGCTTTCAGCAACGGTGTATCACCCGGCATGACGATGATCGTTGAAGTGTCAGAAACTTCGCTGGTGGCGCCGGCTGCAGTGTCGACGCTGGTTAATCCAACAATTGTTGCGTCACCAGTGCCACGCTGAGTTTTTTGTTCGGCGAACGAAACGTGTGCCCATTTCGGAGCTTGTTTGGTGATGACTTCGGTGACTTGTTTGGCGGCGTGGCCAACGACGATGACTGTTGTTTTGAGTTGAAGTTCGCGCAGTGCGCTGATGACATGGATGACCATTTCTTGGCCGCAAATGTTGTGCAATGGTTTTGGTCGAGTCGACTGCATTCGAGTGCCCTCGCCCGCGGCGAGGACAATTGCGTAGACCGACACGCAATATTTATACACGATCTAAGTTCCGGGGAGAGGACTCGAACCCCTATATACGGGACCAAAACCCGTTGTCCTGCCATTGAACGACCCCGGAATGGGTTTGGGCTGACGCCTCTACGGTAGCGAATTTTATGTGTCGTTTCCCATCTGTGTCAGATATCGTATTGCGAGTCATGGGATCACTGGTCAAGCGCCGCCGCAAGCGAATGCGCAAAAAGAAGCACAAGAAGATGCTTCG
>CANLHV010000008.1 GCA_947490975.1 Acidimicrobiaceae bacterium | reverse complement strand
CTTTGTTTTCGACATCTGCTCGTATTGGTGCGCTCGTCGCTGGTCACGAACGCGCTGTCGTTGAAGCGTTGACAAACTATGGCGCCGCATATGGCATGGTGTTTCAAATTGTCGACGACATTTTGGATGTGATTGCGACAGACGCCGAACTCGGCAAGCGCGCAGGCCACGACATGGAAGAGGGTATATACACATTGCCTGTGTTGTTAACCCTTAAGAGTGATTCAACCGATGCGCTCGAATTGCGAGACCTTCTTGGAAAATCATTTTCTGGTAATGATCGTGATACGGCGCTAGCAATTGTTCGCTCAAATTCGGGCATTGCTCATGCGATTGAAACTGCAAGTGAGTATGTCGCAATTGCCGAAAATGAATGCGCCAAAATGCCTGCATCAATGGCGACAACTGCTTTGCGCGAAGCTCCACGAGCCTTGCTCAATTCAGTTATCCGCTAACAGCAACTAGTCGTTGGGTTTGGAATAGCTGAAGATAGTTACACCGATGTCGTCGGGCGCATGTAAGACCGTCATGCCAGGGCATGACGAGTCAAGACGCGAGGGTCCGACAAAATTGATTCGTGTGTCATCATTTTGTGAGACCACAAATTGCGGATTCAATTCAGGTAGTCGGCGACAAGCCAATTCACGAAGATCTGCTGACACCAGCGAGTACTCCAGAGTGTTCACGCCTAATCCATTTCGCATTCCGGTGATCAACTCAACTGTTGATGCGTATTGATCACCGAAATAAACAGATTCGTCGATCTCAAGTTCGTATCTTTTAATTGCTTCAAAAACCGAAGTCACGACTTTAGTTTTACTTTGATTTTCGAACGACCACTCAGATCCACCTCCCGTGGCGCGTGGCCATTCAGTAGTTGGGTCCGGCGCAATCATCAGGGTGGCGATTGGCAGCACAAGAGTGAGCATGAGTGGCAACCGTACGATTTTTTCTAAGGCAGTGAGTTTTTTGGCAGCAAAATAATTTGAGTAATAGAAAATTCCGGCGATTCCAAAGATACAAATTGTCAGTGGAACAAAAAAGACCTGAATATGAGATGGCCATGAGCGACCCGTGTAGTAAGGCATCGACATCACGCCCCACGCCCCCGCAAAAATTGCAATCGCCGATGATTTCATTGAGTTCGGGTTAGTTGTCGATGACATACTTTTAAGCCCGATAACGATGCCTGACGAAAGAATTGCAAAGACCAGCAAATATGTGTCAACAACTGGCATGGGCACGTTCATATAGCCGCCACTGCCTTGAGCGCGAACCATTGCAGTCCAAAGTCCAAGATTGAGGGGCGCAGACCGCAACAAAAAAACCAAGGCGATTATTCCAAAAGTTGCAACGGCTGCTCCAAATATGATCACGATCGCCTTTCGATCAACATGGCGCAGTCGGTAGAACGCTAAAAGGACGATCATTATTGCGACTACTGCGGGTACACCGAATTCGAGATTGTTGAGAGCCGTAATTGGCAAAAGTGCACCGAGAACTATCTGGCAGACCTGTTTTCTTTTGTTTTCAAACAACGCATTTACAAGTATCAAGCCTAAAACAGACGGGAAAAACGTTCGTGAAGGAATTGAGAAAAATGAACCAACAATTGATCCGGCGATTTCGTTTTGCTTTTCACCTTTCATCAAGATTAAAGAACTTACATACAACAAAATCAATGGGTACGGAATTTTTCCAAAAATTGACTTTCCGATGCCAGCGATAACCATGATTTGAAAGATGGTCAGAACGAATAGCCAAACTAGAACTCCGTTCATGATCACCTCGGGCGAGAAGCCTTTCAGGACGAGCAGTGGCCAGCCGAGCATCGATGTGTATTGAGATGCGAAATTTCCTAATGGTGTGATGCCGGTTACGGGTAAGAGCAACTCATTAAAAATGGTGGACGAATGGAAAATGTCAATGATGCCACCAGAGAACTGAGCAATTGACGGCAAATATGAGGCCACCAGAACGACCAGACATAACGCACTAACTAAAGCGACAATTTTTTTGTTGCAAATTACGAATTGTTCGATTTTTGGTTGAAAATACAAGACAACGATTGCAAGAGCGAGGCCTAAGACTGCAACACTTTTTCCGAGTCCGGCCCAGGCCACATCATCATCAATCAAGTAGCTAGAGATTGATAGCAAAAAACCAACCGATGTAAGTGCAGCAACGAACACTTGGGTCTTTACCGAGTCAATTTTTATTCGATGAAAAAAAATTAAAACAGCGCTGATTGCGAAAACAACAATTGCTGGGCTTAACCGATCTCGAATTTCAAATAAGTTGAGTTTTTCAAATAGTGACAGTGTTCCTAGAGGCTGTGATAGCTCATCGCCAATTAATGTCCAGAGGCCTAGTGCGAAAAGCACTGAAAAAGCTGTGAGGTTGAAAACCTTTAGAGACTTTTCGTCCATAACCGTTCTTCGGCGAGTCGCTTAATCAGCGAAGTTCGTGAACACGTAAAATCAATTCGCGTGAATCTGGGTCGAGTTGGCGACCAGCAATTCGCTCGGTGAGAATTATCGCCTGCGCGGGGTCATCGACCAAACCCGACCACCTGATGTATCCGCCCATTAACCCGTGCAGACGCTCGCTGACCTCTTCGGCATGAACCACGATCTTCATTCCACGTTGTAACAGCTTTGAAATTTCTGTGTAGAGAGTCTTCAACCACGGGTCTAAATCATCTGGGTGTGGCATCGGGCGGTGCTGGTAAGGCATTTGTAACTCTTCGTAACTGTGCAGATTGTGGGGTGCGGTGCTGATCGAAATCACGCAGCCAAATTCATTTTCGCGTAGCCAAATGATCTCTTCTTGTCGTCGTACCCGTCGGTGATTCACACCGAATCCACCAGGCCGCTCACAGATTGCGAGTTTGTCTTTGATGATCCAAGTCAGGTTTCGGGGCAGAATGCCAAGAGCCCACTTACCGCGCAGTTTTTGTGGCACTAGCAAGCCTTCAAAATTGACTTGCAGCTCATTATTGATTCGAACATTGAAATAGCACAATACCACAGCAAATTCAGGTCGTGTTCAGGTTTCAAAACTCATTCGTGAGCACTGAGATTAAAAAATTACTGCTTCGAGTTGATTTGCAGTCGCTGACTGCTGCGGCGAACTTCGCGGTTTAGTCCGATTTCGCAGGCGGTTGTTTTACCGCGTGCAACATCGAGTACGCGTTCGACTGTCGCTGCGTCAGGTGGATATATATCGGTCAACCAAATTCGAATTGCGCGTCGTGCCAAAGTGATTGGCGCAATCAAAAGGGCTTTGGCATCGGTGGGGTCGATCTGTTTGGCTAAGTCGTCAAGAAAGTCATTGTCATCGCGAAATAAATCAGCCTGGCGAGCAAGAACTAGGGCCACATCGCGTTGCGAAACTTGGTTCATTAATGGCAATAATTGTTGGCGAACTTGATTTCTCAAAAACTTCATGTCCGCATTTGTTGGGTCAACGACACATTCAATTTCGAGTTCGCGACACAGCATCTCGGTTTCACTACGACGTAGATTCAATATCGGGTGACTGTGGCTTTGTCTCATTCCAGCAAGTCCTTGCAGGCCAGCACCACGCAATAGGTTGATCAGTAAAGTCTCGGCTTGGTCATCGGCAGTATGACCAGTCGCAATTTGTTGAGGCAACACTTCAAATCGCGCGTTACGAGCACGCGCCTCGAGATTTGCGCCAGGCTCAACTTTGACAGTCTTGCTAACAAAACTCGCGCCGATTTGCTCTGCAAGTCTGGCAACGATTTTTGCTTCTTGATCTGAACCATGACGCAAAGAATGATCTACATGAAATGCGGTAACTTCGCAGCCATTCAAAATAGCGAGCAAAAGCATCGCCATGCTGTCTTGGCCACCCGAAACAGCGCAATCAATCTTTGCACCTGGCGATGGAAAATTACATCGTGCTAAAAGTTGAGCAGCAGACTCACTTGAATGAAGCTTTTTATCGAGGGCATTCATTGGCCCAAGCTGGTTATTTCTGAGCTTGTCTCTGGCGACGGTTTGGGTGTTTAAGGGCGGTTACCGACTTCAAGTAGCCAACCACTAAACCAACTAACGCACCGATGCCGGCGATCAACAAACCCGCACCTAACCACCAATGCCAAACAACTGCTGCAATCATCGACGTAATGCTAGCGATACTTTGATTGCTAAACCAATCAGCTACCTAGTTCTCTTGTGTGTTCAGGAGCCGAAATTTGTCGCGGCGCAGAATCAATGTTTGAGATTTCAGTCAGTTCAGAAGAAGTCACACCTGCGTCTTTGAATTTACGCAGAGTGGCCAACATGCGTCCTTCAATTGACCCGACCATCTTGTTGTATGCCGAAATTGCAGACTCGAGGCCACGGCCGGTCTTCTCGACACTCTCAAGCACCGTGTCTACTCGTTCGTATAACTCACGGCCAAGAGCCGCGATTTTTTCGGCATGCTCGGCAATTTGAAATGCCTGCCAACCTTTGGCAACGGCTAGAAGCAATGCCAATAAATTGACTGGTGAGGCGATTAAAACTCGGCTTCGCATCGCAACTTCTAACAAACTGCTATCTGAGCGCAACGCGTCTGCCAAAAATGATTCGCCCGGAATAAACATAATTACATATTCGGGTGAGCGATTGAATTGCTCCCAATATTTTTTGTCGGCCAAAACTTTGGCGTGGCCAGCTAGTGCCTTGGCATGGTCGCTTAATAGTTGTTGACGCAATGTTGGATCTGAAGTTTCTTGGGCTTTTAGATATGAGTCGAGTGGTGTTTTTGAGTCGATTACGACGCAACCGTCGTTAGGCAATTTGATTACCGCGTCTGGTCTTTGTGTTCGGTCATTGCTGGTTACCGTCGTCTGTTCAAAGAAGTCGCAATACGGCAACATACCGGCGAGCTCGATCACATTGCGCAACTGTTGCTCACCCCATGCACCGCGTGCACTTGTTGATTTGAGCGCCGATTGAAGGGCAGAAGTCGTCTGGTTCAGCGTGTCAATTTGTTTGCTTATAGTTTCTGTTACGCCAACTGTGTTTGTGTAGTTTGACTGCAAAGAAGTAACGGCATTTCGTAGTTCATTCATTTGTGTTGCAACTGGGTCGAGAAGGCTCTTTGTTTCTGTTGCCAAAGTTTGTGTGCGTGCCTGATAAGTGCGGTCGATTTGCGAGTTGACGTTTTCGAGGGCTTGTTGTGTCGCTTTACCCACCTGGGCATCAACGGCGGTCTTTACCGCGTCAATTAATGCAGTCTGGTCAAAATTTTGTGGCGTTGAAATATTATTGCCAACACTATTTTGGCGAAACAAAAGCAAACCAAGGCTGATAATAACGACAACTAATAAACCAACGATTATCTCCATCATCACAGTGTGGCATGGGGGTGTCGCTAGATTGACCACATGACATCAGCAAAAATCGTGGATAGCCCAGTTGGCTGGGTGCAAGATCACATTCGTTCATACGTTGATAGCAACGGCCAAGAAGGTCATATCTGGCGTGGTGTGCCGACGTTGTTATTGACTACAACTGGGCGCAAATCCGGCGAATTACGGCGCACAGCCCTGATTTATGGTCGAGACGGCGAAGATTTTGTGATCGTTGCATCAAAAGGCGGAGCACCAAATAATCCACTTTGGTACGAAAATCTCGTGGCAGATCAAAAGGTGACGATTCAAGTCGGGCCCGAAGTTTTTGATTGTGAGGCTTCTACCTATGAAGAGAGTGGCGCTGCAGGCGAGCACCGTCAAAAAGTTTGGGATTCACTAGTTGCAATTTGGCCTGGCTTCGCAGAATATCAAACCAAAACCGCACGGCGTATTCCGCTTGTTTGTCTAAAAAAACTTAGTTGATTTTTTTGCCGGCTTTGAGCAACACGACAACTATTACGAGTGGCACATAGGCAATCAGTATTCCGAAAATCGGGATAATCACTGACTCAGAGACGAGCCAAGCGATAGGCAGTAAGAAAAACAAATTAATTGCTCCAACGCCTACCGAAACTGGCAAATGACGGTTTAGTTTTTTGCTTAGATGCTGATACGCATGTGTGCGGTGTGCAACATAGACATGTTCACGCATCAAGAGCCTTCGAAGCAAAGTAACCGTTGAATCCGTAACAAAAACACCAAGCAAGATAATCATCGCCCATGCAACTAAAGGTTCGTCTTTGGCCACGACAAGCGATATCGCGCCGATGGTAAATCCAATGAAACCACTGCCAACATCACCAAGAAAAATTTTTGCGGGTGGCAAATTAAAGTACATAAAACCAAATACTGCAGCTGCCAACACAGCGACAAGCAACCATAAGTCGCTATCTGTGCTGACCGCTAGCAAAATCGCTGCGCCCAGACATGTCGTGAATGTTTGAATACCAGTGATCAGATCGATGCCATCCATGAAGTTAAACAAGTTGAGCATCCAAACCAAGTAAACAACAGCAGCAATGTCGCCAGCAACGCCGAAATCAATTATCGATTCTGTTAGCGGCAACGCTGGCAAGCCAGTGGCGAGCCAAACGGTGATTGATGCACAAATAAAGTGTCCGACCAGTCGTAACTTTGCTGAAGTTACTCGACCGAGATCGTCTAGTCGTCCGATTAAGGCAACTATAAAACCGGGTGCTGCAACTGTGAAGAAATCTCGACCTGAGATTGCGTCATTGATTAGTAAAACCAAAAGCCCAACAAAAAATGTTGCAACAATTGCGATACCTGCACCACGAGGTGTTGGCAAAGAGTGCGAACTTCGCTCATTGGGTATATCTAGGTGATTATTTATGATCGCGCGTTTTCTAATTGTCGCAGTTAGTACAAAGCTGGCAATCGCTAGAACTGGAACTAAATAAATCATTTTTTCCCGCTTTGGTACCACGCAACTGTCGCGGCTATTTCTTCTTGCAAGCTAAAAGGTGGCCGCCAGTCAAGTTTCTGTCTCGTTTGAGAAATATCTAACTGAAATGATCCGCAAAGTCCGTCGTATGCGCGAGGTTTACCAATAATTTGACTGCCTAATTTCAAGACCGACAGCGGCACTTTGATTAAACGTGCTGGCTTATTCATCGCAGCGCCAATTGTTTTCAGCAGTTCTGTTGTTGAGACGTCATGGTCATCTGAAACATTAAAAACTTGATTTTTTGCTGCTGTATTTGTGGCGCAGTTTTGAATCAGGTCGGCCAGATTTCGCACACTCACAAAACTGCGCAAATTTCGAGCGCTTCCTAATGGCAAAGGTACGCCACTATCTATCCATTTCATCATCGACAAAAAGTTTGCTTTAACTTCAGGGCCATAAACGAGTGGTGGGCGAATAATCGTGAAGGTGAAACGATTTTGCGAACTGATTTTTTGCAATACATCTTCCGCAGCAATTTTTGAACTCGCGTATGGCGAAGCTGCGTGTAACTGGTCGTTGACTATGAATGGCTTACCCTCACGGCTTTGATTTCCGTAGACAACCGAGGTGCTGACAAAAACCATGTGCTTACCTGTCAGCGACATTTGGTTGGCAAGTGTTTCAGTCAAGTCAGTGTTGATCGCTTTATACATGTCTAAATCAGATGAGTTTGAAGACACATGGGCTCGACCTGCCAAGTGAACTAGCACCTCGCACGCGTCGACTTGACTTTGCCACGCACGGTTAGTTGCTTTAACTTCTCGGGCGTTGAGAGTTGAGACTTCGTGGTGATTTTTCAAAAACGGCACAAGGTGAGAGCCGATAAATCCGGTTGCGCCAGTGACAAGAATTTTCATGATTTGTAGAACGAATCGTAAACGCCATGGGTTTGGGCAATAATTATTTCATTCGCGTACTCAGACTCTGCTTTATGCCGATTTTCTTTACCCATTGACTGCCGCAATTTCGGATCGTTCACTAGTTTTTCGATCGCCGAAGCCAACGCCGTTACGTCGCGTGGTTGCACCAGTAGGCCGTTAACCATATGAGTAACAACTTCACGACACCCAGGCACATCAGTGGTCACAATCGGTCTACCGGCTGAAGCGGCTTCAATTAATGACTTTGGTAGACCTTCACGATAAGACGGTAAACAAGCAACGTGACTATCGGCAAGAAGTTCAGAGATATCGGTTCGCGCCCCGAGCCAGGTCACATCTCGTGATTTTCGTAATTCGGTGAGTTGCTCGGCAGTCAACGATGTCGGATTGCCGTCGTCAACGTCACCAACTAAAACGAACTGCACAGTGCTTTCGCGTGCTTTGACAAGTGTCGCCGCATCGGTAAATTCTTGTACGCCTTTGTCGCGCAACAACCGCGAGACCATGATCACTCGCACTTGACCATCGGGCTCTGGTTTGTAGTCAAATTTTTCGGTGTCTACCCCAGCACCTTTGATTAGGGCAATCGAATCATTTTTGGCAAAACCACCAGCAACCAGGTTGTTGAAGTCATCGTTGTTTTCGATTATCACGCGACGCGCTTGTCGGCCGAGCGAATAGCGAATCAAAGCCTTTACGATCGGACGCAAAATTCGGGCTTTATTTTCTTCCGAGGTGAAAACATAACCCATACCAACTGGTGCATTGACTATGTTTCGCACTCCGGCAAACTGGGCTGCCAGCGAACCAAGCACGACTGGTTTCAAGGCGACATTGTGCACAATATCGGGCTTGATTCGTTTAAGAATCTTACGCAATCGAAAAATGGTGATCAGCTCAGTAATTGGGTTGAGTCCACGTCGAGAAAACTCAATGTTTATCGGAGCGAGACCATATTGTCGAAACTCTCGTGCAGTTTCACGACAGCGAGTTATAACACTGACTTTGTATCCCTCACCAACGGCGGCTTTTGCTCGATCTAGAAAGTGTGATGCAAAAAACCAATCTTCAGTAATTACATATACGAGATGTCTTGGCACAACATTCATGAATTTGATTTGACACGCCGGACATTTGATAGGCGTGGTTCGTAATCAGTGTTTCTAGATTTGAGTATGCCCACTAATCCGAGAACGCCCATGGCCGAGAGGAAAGGCAAATTTTGTCGCGAACTGTTGAAGTTTGTTTGCGCGATAAGTCCAAGAAAGAAAGCAAATGACACGAACACCTGAATGCGCATCACTGAAAATTTCGATGAGGTCGCAAACAATGTAAAAACAAATAGCAACGGAACTGCAAATGTATCAACAAAGAAAAGTCGCAGTGCAATCAATTGACTAATAGGCATCTTTACCACGAGATCTGTAAACGTAAGAAACTGCAAGCCAACCAAGTTTGAAAAAAACCGCCACCAAACTACTTGTTCGAATACGCGTGGCGTCAGAATGTCATTTTGATATTTTAAAAAGCTGCCAGCTGAATACCCATAACCGCCGAGGGCAAACGCACCCATGACCAACCCAATAATGGCGAAATAGATTCGTTTGGGTTGAAATTTTTGAAGATAGTTTGCGACTATCCAGCCAAAGATAAGAGCCAAAGCCAAGTGAGGGCGTAACAGCAGCGTTGCAACAAGCGAAACAAGTTTGAGTGAGGTTGATCGACCAATAAAAAAATAAGTCGCAAAGAGGGCGATTTCAAGGTCACGCAAACCAATAGTTGAGAGAAAAATGAACAACGGTCCGGCAAAAAATATGGCGTGCCATAGTTTTACAGTAATGCCCTCGCGCGCCAAGAAATCGCTGCAAAGTTTGTAGATATAACTGAGACTGATCGCCTGTAAGAATTTGAACGCCAGCAATTGATCAATTCCAAAGAGGTCCAACATTCGAACTGGTATTACCACCAAATATCGGTCGCTGATCGCAATATTCGGCGAGAAACTGAGCCCGTATTTAATAAATCTATTTACAAGAAATATTTGGGTCTCTTGATCGTTTGAATAAAAAGTAACTTGGTCAGTGCCATATTTGAATCGAATGGCAATCACGGCCGCAGTCCAAACAGCTGCGAGCAATAGCTGGTATGTATTAAAGCCACGCGGCTTTCGGGCGATTAATACCAGCACTCCACCCAAAAGTAGCGATTGAACAAGATAAAGAGTCATCGTTAATTACGTGATTTTCGTAACGGTCGTTGTGTTAACCGAACCACAAATTTGATCGTCAACCAAACGCGCCAGATCAGGCCGGTACTCATCGAGATAAGTTTTTGCTGCCGAAGTGCACCTGCGTTTGCGAGTTCGCCTCGATACATCTCAAACATTCTGCCACTGATTCCACCAGCACCATACGTCGGCTTGAACAGGTGAGCCATCGGTTGTTTTATGAATGCGCCACGGTTATGTCTGGCGATTATTCGAAGCCAGAGTAGATAATCTTCCGAAAACCTTTGTTGCTCGTCAAATCGCTCGTCAACTGATTTGTGGATCATCACGGTCGGAGTACTGAACCTATTTTTGATTAAAAAATCTCGAAAATTGAATATTGAGACGTCAAACTCACCACTCAAGTTTGTTTCATCAGATTCGAACTTAGTTATTACCCGATATTGATGACCAGTAATCGCAAACTCTGGATTATCTTGCATAAATAAAAACTGTGTCTCAAGTTTCTTGTTGTGCCATGCATCGTCGGCATCTAAGAATGCAACGTAATCGCCAGAGGCAACAGCCCATCCGGCATTTCGTGCGGCCGATGGCCCACGGTTAGAGGCGAAGCGCAAGAGTTTTGTAGTTGGTTTGTTTTCGATGTATTTTTCAATTACGGCATAACTATCGTCGGTGCTCGCGTCATCAACGATGATTATTTCTTGAGGTTGAGTCGTCTGTCTAAAGATCGAATCGAGCGCACGCAAGATTGTTGTGGCACTGTTGTATACGGGGACAATCACCGAAACAGAGACATTTTGAGCACTCATCAGATAAATCGTTTCAGCCAATCCCACTTGCCCGAGAGTTTTTGTTCTAAACCTCGTCTGTCGTCGTTGCTCCAGATGTCAATGCGCGGGATTTCAAGTTTTTGGGTACCAAATTCGTAGACACCCCATTTGCTTGTTGCCGCGTACTCGAACCCAATTTCTGCAGCAATCCGTAACACTTCGGAGTTATAAGAGCCATGTGGGTAGCTCAGTGTCGTAACCGGTAGTTGAATCACCTGCTCAAGCCAGTCTTTACTGTGCTGCAAATCGCTGAAGACTTCACTCGGTGACAACTCGCCCAAATGAGTGTGTGCATGACCATGGCTTCCGATAGTTACACCTGAAGTTTTACTGAGTTCAATCAACTCTTGACGACTCAAGAATTTTGAGTCTCCTGAAGTTATATTCGCCGACGAAACAAACACTGTGAACGGGAGACTTTTCTCACTGAGAATTTGCGCAGCAATAGTTAAAGTATCTCGGTAGCCATCGTCAAAAGTAATTGTGATCCCCGAACTATCAACGCTGTCTAACTTAACTATCTTTGAGTTCTCTGTTTTGTGAAGTTGGTGCAGCAGCTCGACATGCTGAGCAAAGTATTGCTGTGAAAGTGTGTAAGTGTCTTTGCCAGATTGTTTGTGGTTACTGATTGAGTGATACATCAGCACACGACGATGAATTTGATAATTCGGCTTAGTTCGTTGCGCCGAAGCGACTAGTTTGGCGAGACGATACTTAACCTGATTCATTTTGAAGTCAATCGTTCAGTGATTCTGAAGTCGCAACTCTGAGCTCTAAAAAGTTTTGCGATACCTTAGAAGTCTACCGACAATTGGCTGAACGTAGAAGGGAGACCCTGTTTCCCATTCGCCAATGTATTTTACTTCAGTGGCGCCAGTGCCACGTTTAAAGTCGTAGACACCTTTATTGTTGATCGGGTCAATGCCACTGAGGTCGTAGGTTGTGCAGTGCTCGGAGGCACAATAATTAAATAGCGCCCACGTAGTGACGTGAGACGAATATTGCTTTCGACCCTGAGGTGAAACAGCGGCAAAAATATCCCAGGCTTTGTCACCAAAGACAAGCGCGCCGCGCATTGACAGTGGCCTACCTGTTTCATCGTCGCATCTGAAAATTCGTAGTTCAGTTTTGCAGTCGTTGACTAAAGAGCTAATTGTGGTTGCGTTGGGTATCTCGCTTGACTCGGTGAGATCCTTGTATTCAGAGAGTTGTCGATATAGATCAGAGATCGTTTCGACGGATGCTTGCGTCCAAAGATATGGCAGAGCATTTCGGCTTTCACCACGCCGCAAGTTGCGACTCCAGTTCGTTGATAGCGCACTCCGTCTTGCTGCTTCGTCCTTTTCAAGGGCATAATTCAGACTTAGACCAGAAGACAATTTTGTTGCGGCTTGGCGCCACCGATTAGTTAACAAAACCTGCTCGCATCTTTCGTCTGATGTGTTGAGTGAATTGAATCGAACGTAAACACGACTATTTTTTGTAACTTGTTGAATAATTGCAACTAGGTTCATGTTTAGTTCTGTTAAGTCGCCGAGTGGGCCTCCAGGAATCCAGGCAACGGCGTGTTTGAAGACAGACTTATACAAAACTTGGGCGTAGCAGCTATTTGTCTCGCTAACGAAACGAATCGCCCTCCATCCAAAATTGGCGCGATGACGCGCCCAGCTGGCACTTTGGTAAACGCATGGCGAATCTAAGTTCAGTATTTGGGCATCCCATTGACTATCGGTACCTGTCCAGAGCGACCATTTGATTGTTGATTTCATTTGAAGTTGAGCAACCAGACCTGTTTATAAAAGTCGGGGGCGCTTGGCAATACATTTTCAGGTAGATCTGGCCAAGTCATCAGAATCACGCGATTCTTTCGGGCTATTTTGCTTAACTTTCGTTTTATGTTGTGGTTCGCATAAATGGGCATCCCGTAGGGGCAGGTATTGGCGAGAAGTGCGTCAAATACCGGTGTTGCACCAGCAGCAATTACTTGTGGTTGAATTCTCAGATACAAATTGCGACGACGCGCAACTTCGGCAGTTTCATCCAGATTTTTAAGCGAGTCAATACTTTGACTCTGCGGATTTGGCAGGCCCGGAATTTTTGTTTCGGCGAACTTGTCAGATTTTGGAAGTTGAGAGCCGGTTGTGATGAACCTAAACATTCGAGAAAAAAACCTGCCGACCGCAACAGTCGGAATGTTTGTGCGTGCCTCAAATTTGAGGAGTAATTGCAGTAATTTACTGCGACCTAGTTTGGATGAGTCAATATAAGGCAGTTGTTCTTTTAGTTCATGTTCTGCCAGCGAGGTCGCGAGAAATGCGCCATTTTCAACATTCAAAGTTTTTCGAAAACTTGTTATACCAAATTGTTCGCGATAGCCGAGTAGGTGCCCATCTTCATCGCGACTTAAAAATCCGTGCGCGTTATCTTCAATGACAATTGCCCCTGTATTGTCGGCAAATTCTCGAAACACTTTAAGATCTTGGGCAAAGCCGAAGTAGTTAACTGCAATTATCACTTTCGGTCGCAAAGTCGAATCAAGATGAACTGGTTTAAGTGTCTGATCAACTTGATAGAAAACAGATTTCGCTCCCACTTCGGCAACAGCCGAAAGCAAGTCTCTACAGATGAATTCAGGCAATAAAACGGTATCTCCACTTTTTATACCGGTGTAAAGCAGTGCATCGCGCATAGCAAAGCGGCCAAGACTGAAGTATCTCAGTGCAGTCATAACACTTTGCGCTTTAGCAGTGAATTCAGAAAAAGCAAGCAAACAGCGGGGTAAATTCTGAATACAAGAGGCGAGAGACGTATTGAGTTTGCGAACAATTTCAGAGATTGAATTGGCTGACCTGTTAATTGGCGCGCTGCGCCATAGTCGGCAATCGCAAAGCGATGGCGTTGCTTCAATCGGTTTAAAACATTTGTTGGCTGTTTTGCGAAATGTTTTTGTAAGACAACTCTTTCGCTTGAGAGATTTCGCAATACTGCGCTGCTTGCGCTGTCTGACAATCGATGAAATTCACCGAGAACTTCGGGAATAAACACCGTTTTTGGATTTGTGGCGGCGAGGCGCATCCATAAGTCGTAATCTTCGGCGGTGACGATTTCGGTCGATTCGTCGAATCCATCTACCGATCTGAGTAGAGCGGTCTCAATGCAGGTTGCAGATGTTGAAATACAGTTGCCGCGAAATAAAAGACTTAAATAGGTGGCTCTGTTTGCCGGTCCGTACATTATCTCGCGTGTCGAAAGATCACTATTTATCCATTTTTCGCCGTGGCAAATGAATTGAGCTCCTTGGTTTACATATTCGACACACTTTTGCAGCTTTTCTGAGTACCAGTTGTCGTCAGAGTCAAGAAATGCAATGTATGTTCCTCTTGCATTTTTGATTCCTTGATTGCGCGAGGCAGCAATAACGCCATTATTTTTGAAATTAATCAACTTGATTCGATCGTCTTGGTAAGACTCGACAACTTCAATGGTTTCATCTGTTGAAAAGTTGTTGATGACTATTGCCTCCCAGTTATCAAAAGTTTGTGCGACCACCGAATCAAGTGCGCGCCGTAAAAGCTTTGCGTGATTGAAAGTTGGTATCACGACAGTGACGAATGGTTGATTGCTCATTGCTGGTACCTGAACCATTTCAGGCAGGCAGTGAGTAGACGATCTATTTCATATTCAATTTGAGTATTGAGCGCCAGACCAGTTGCGCGTAATTTACTTGAATCATAAGCAAATTTGGCTGGCAGGTCTTTCGGTGACGCCCCCAAAACATTTATTTCTGGCCTATAGCCAAGAGTTACTGAACATCGCGTCGCAATAAGTTCGGCCATGTCCAACACCCTGATTGTCGATTCGCTTCCTAAATTAAAAGTTGTACCTTTGATTTGTTCAGAAGGCATGAACAGACAATGGTGGATAGCGCTACACACATCTGTGAACGGGATGAAGTTGCGATATTGCAAACCATGGGACTTAAGTGTCAACTGTTTCATCTCGACGGCTTGGCGACATAAATCGTTGGCAATTATTTGCCAGATTTTGGCATCAGCAGACATTGGTGCGCCGAATCCATTTGCATTGCGCAGACTTATTCCTTGAATTAGACCTTGTTTGTGGGCAGACTCAACTAACTTTTCTGAATTGAGATGTGTCTGTGCGTAGACGTCGGCTGGATTTGTTGCAGTTGATTCGGTAATGACGCCAGTTAAATCGGCACCGTAGACCTGAATTGTCGATAGATAAATAAAGCGAGTGTTTTTTGAACACTGCTCAATAACTCGACGGGTAAATTCTGTGTTTACTTGGTGTGCTTTTTCTGGTTCAGCGCGCGATTCAAAATCTGTCATCGCCACAAAGTGCACGACATAGTTGATTTCATTAAGCATTTCTTTAATGGAGTTACTGTCTTCAAAGTCGACTGAAAAAGTCTCTGCCTGCGGGGCCCAGGTGGGTGAAACTCTTTTGACGCGTGATCCGAGTCGTAGATTTATCGTCTCGTCTTGAGCGAGTATTGCTGCTAGTCGTCCACCAAGTGTTCCGAAGCCACCTGTTAAAAGGACATTCTTGGTCATCGATGAACTAGTTGCCAGTTGTATGGAAAATACTCATCTTTAGGGTCGCGTCGATGAATCTCAGATGGGTCATGGGCGATGCTCGCACAGTTAGCAACCACCGCAACTTGGGTACCGACACCTTTGAAACCGTTCCAGACTCGCGTCGGAACCGTAACTAGCCAGTAATTTTCTTCGCCCAAGAAAAGTTCTTGCACCTCGCCACGAGTTGGGCTTTCGGGTCGATCATCAAACAGAACAAATTTGATTCGACCGAAAGGAACCGCGTAGTTCAGCACCATAGTGTCGTGAATATGCCACGCTTTGACCGCATCCGGAAACACGCACGAAAAATAAATTTCTCCAAATTGCTGGAAGTGTGGATCGGTTGACTTCAACATGTGCATCACTTTTCCGCGCTCATCGGCAATTTGTAAAAGTGGCGTGATTATGACTCCATCAATCATTTTTGGTCCCCATATATTCGTTAATTTGTGACTCCGAGAGTTCTTGGATGCGTTTTCCATCGTGAACCTGGCGATACCAAGAAACTGTGTTGGTTAAAGTCTGTTCGAAATTCCACATTGGAGACCAGTTCATTTGCGAGTTCGCTTTGTCGCAATTTAAATGCAACAAGCCAGCTTCATGCATCTTTGGCGACACTTTGTCGATCTTGATTTCGCCCGAACCCCAAACTTCAACGGCTTTATTAGCGACATCCAAGACGCTGTATCTATCAGATTCTGCAGGGCCGAAGTTCCATGCACCGTTGAATTCTGCAGGTGAGTCAAGCAAGTAGTCAGCCATTTGGATGTAACCCGATAAAGGCTCAAGTACGTGTTGCCACGGGCGCGTTGCGTTCGGAAAACGCAAGACTATTGGCTGGCTATTTGAGAGTGAACGAATGCAGTCAGGGATGATTCGGTCTTCTGCCCAATCTCCACCACCAATCACATTTCCGGCGCGCACGGTTGCGGCGCCAAAATATTCTCGCTTTGCCAAAAAAGACTCAAAAAAGGAAGAAAATACCAACTCAGCGGCGGCTTTAGATGCACTGTAAGGGTCGCGTCCGCCGAGCTCATCGGTCTCGCGATAGCCGCGGCTGACTTCAATATTTTTGTAGCACTTGTCAGAAGTTACAAATACAAGTGCACGTATTGCATCAGTTTGTTTTACTGCTTCCATCAAATTGATTGCCCCACCGATATTCGTGTCGTAAGTTGTTTTTGGGTCGGCATACGATCTTCGAACTAGAGCCTGTGCAGCGAGGTGAAACACTATTTCCGGCCGTGACTGTTGCATGAAACGAGTCAAGTGATCGGCATCGCGCACATCGCCGTCTTCGTGCTTGATCAGTCGCCCAAGTTCTAGTTGCGAAAAGTGACTTTGGTTATTTTCTGGCGGTAGCGAGTAACCAAAAACTTCTGCGCCCGCCATGTGTAACCAAAGTGATAGCCACGAGCCCTTAAAACCGGTGTCACCAGTAACGACGACTCGCTTTCCCTTGAGTTTGGCAAAAGATGCGGTTAACGAACCCATGGTGCCTTGCCTGAAGCAAACATCTGATTCAATAGTTCCCAATCGCGGTACGTATCCATGCATTGCCAGAACTCATCGTGGGCATACATGTCCATTTTTTTGTCGCGAACAATTGATTGGATAGGTTCTTTTTCGAAGACCAGATCTTCACGGTTCTCAAGATAATTGAATACATCTGGTTCACAAACGAAAAATCCACCCGAAATTCGTCCGCCAGAAGCTTGGGGCTTTTCGTTGAAACCAATAACGTTATTTTTCTCGTCAACTTGCAATTCACCGAAGCGACTCGGTGGCCTAACGCCTGTGACTGTTAATAGTTTCTTGCTAGATCGGTGATGTTCGACGAGTTTTTTTATGTCGACATCACTTAGTCCATCTCCGTAACTGAGCATGAAGGTTTCATTACCAACCAGAGGTTTGACTTTGCGTAAGCGTGCTCCGGTCATTGCTTCTAGTCCAGTGTCAGCCATTGTGACACTGCATTCGATGTTGTTAATCAAGCCCGAAAACTTGTTGATACTGGCAAGCTCTGTTTGCTTACCCAGCGATTTGACCTCACCATCTTGGTCTTTAAAAAAATTAACGATTGTTTCCGATTTATAACCGAGACACAATACAAAATCGGTACAGCCAAAACTCGCGTAGTAGCCAATCAGATGCCAAAGAATTGGCATCTGGCCGACTTTGATAAGTGGCTTCGGAATGTCATCGGCGACATCTCGAATGCGAGTTCCAAAACCTCCACACAATAAGACGGTCTTCATGAGTATGCGGCTTGGTCAGCGAAGATGGCTGTCGGGTTGTAGAGCCGTACTGGTGATTGCGAGTCAGTGATGTATTTGCGAACTGCTGCGACTTTGCTTGGTCCAGTTGTGACCAAGATGCGATTTTGAGTACGGCTAAAAGTTTTAAGCGTCAGAGTGATGCGTTCTTTTGGCAGATTGGGCGAGTCAGTAATCTCGCAACACAGTTGACTCGAGTTCAGCGCTGGATGTTTTGGTGTCAAACTGGCGATGTGGCCATCGTTTCCCATACCAAGCAGACATACATCAAACATATTGATTCGCTCAATTCTACTTGCGTATTCTGCTGCTGCTTCTTTGAGTGCCAATAGCGGACTAGGTGAAAATACACGACCATGACTTTCGCCGAGAGAATTTTTCAGGGCAATAGCCATTTGTCTGTCGTTTCGCAAAGGGTTTTCTGTGCCAACGTGTCGTTCGTCGGCAAGGTACCAGTTCACTCTTTGCCAATCTGTGGCAGAAGGAGATAAAAAACTTAGAGTTTTCGAGACTGAATTTCCGGCTGCAAGAATCACATTCGAAGTTTGGTTCTTATCTGTACTGAGCCTGATTATTTCAGTGATTGCCGCCGCGGTAGCCATAAAGGCTTCGTTGTCACTTGCGAAAAGGTGAACCCGTAAATCATGCGAAGATAAGTCTCCGTTGCCTGCCACTTCATAATTCTAGATTGCTAACTCAAAACTTCTTCAGATTTGCAGGAGGTTCTTCCACTTAGGCAGGCTGCGGTCAAGATTGAAAAAGTCACTTGGGCCTACATTCGGAACAAATCGATCAATCTGCGCGAGCGCCGTTGCCAACTCGGCGCAAGTGCGCACTAGTTGAACAGAATCATTTTCACGCAGTGGGCTTAAATTGAATGACATTGGGTCAAGACATTGAATTACTGGTAACCCCGCACAGACGCCGTCAATCACCGCAGAAGTAATTGCACTGCAATACAGCACATCTACATGTTCAAAAAATTGCGCAAGGTCTTTTTTGCCCGAAACAATTTCGGCGTCGAAGCGCAAACTATCTAGCGACTGACTCCAGTGAGGTTTAAGCAAGATGCGGTAGTTGGTTGGGTCTGTTGCGACGAGTTCTTCGAGAAGGTGCATTTGTGCTTTGGTTGCTGATTCGAGATAGTCAGTGGCGACAAGTATCGTCAGCGGCTGGTTTCTTTTGGGTTGTATCTTTTTTGTACCAAGATGTAGGTACATCAAAGCTTCGACTTCAACTACTTCAGATTCTGGATATCCAGCGTCGAGAAGAGATTTTTTTGCAAGCTCACCGTTTACTGCAATGCAATCGGGCCGTGGCATCTTGCTTTGATCAGAAAACTGTTTTGTATCCGACATCAGACGCAAGTCCCAATGGCGAATCGTGGAGTGTGCGACACCGATTAATTTTCCGTGGTTATGTTTTCTCCATAGATAAATCAGCGACATTTCCCATGGCTGATTCTCAGCCAAGTAGACACCCGTTTTTTGCCTCGGCATCGCTGAAATCAGAGATTCAAGGCGGTTGAAGCGCAAACAATTGATTAATGCCTCATACCCGCGCATCGAATTGAGCCACTCTTGTTTTAGTAGCGGCCAGAAATTCACTTTTGTTTCTGGGTCTGTAAAGGCTGTCTTATATCTTCTGCTCGGTATCGAACTCAAGACTAGTTTGCCATGATCAAAAATCGTCTTAAATAAAATTTTCAAACTAATCCTTGAGTCGATTATCTCGTGATTATGGTTTGACTGTTGATTAAAACTTTTTAACAAATTTTTTGCATCTTTAAGTTCACTAAACGTGTTCTGGTCTACTAAGTTGTGCCACCAATTAACCTTCGTGCCTTCAAGTTGGGTGACAAGGCCTGACCAATATTGCGAACCAAACTTTCTGTCATCACCAACTGATTCGGCGAACCGATACCAATAATCAAAAAACGAAATCGAATTCGAGTGGGTGGCGTTTAGTTGCTTAGACCCAAGAGACATCGATGTTTTAACTTGTGTAACAAATGCCAAGATTGCAAGCAAAGGCCTCGGCACATGCGTTTTAACTTGGGTTCTAATCGGTGCTCTCTTGATTGTTGGTTTAACACGAATGACTTTCAGGTCTATGTGCAAAGACGCTGCAACGCTCGATAAGACCTGTGTTAAAGCTTTGTTATCAGAGTGGATCACCAGTTTTTTAGTCTTGTTTTCTCGGACGAGTTCTATAAGTGTGAAAACTTTTGCCAAATTATTTAGTTGAGCAGATGGCGTGTAAGGCCGTGAGTGAAATTGAGTCATCCAGAAATAGTCAAAACCAGATCTGAACTCATGATTTGTTTTTGAATTAGCGGTAATCGATGTTCCTACATCGTAAATAAACCGCAAAAGTCTTGCTCTCAGATTGGTGCTGTTTAGTTCGATTAATTCACAGATTGAAACAGTCGTTTTGTCGTGCGAAGAATCTACAAATTGTCGCCAGAGAACTAATTGCTCAGGTTTGAGTATGCAGATTGAATCTGAATCCCAGATAGTTAAAGTTTGAGCCGAATTATTGGGTAATTTGAACATCTACTGATCGTGCGCCGCAGATGTCATTAGGCGTTCAACTTCAGCAATATCAGAAGGTACATCAACAGCATGCGTGCGAAAAATTGTGCGTTGCATCCGAATCTTTACTCCGTGCTCTAAAAACCGCAACATATCAACTGACTCGTTTATCTCAAGAGGAGTTGGCGCCAGTTGGGTAAATCGCTGTAGCACTTCTCGCCTAAAGGCGATTAATCCGAGTTGTTTGCCTGATGGTCGTTCGATGCCATCTTGAGAAACAGGAATCGCTGCGCGCGACATATAAAGCGCGTTACCCGCCAAATCCATGACTACTTTTACACAGTTCGGACTAGTGAATTCTCCTGGTTGAATATCGGCGTAGAGGTTTACGACTTCTAATTTGGGTTGTTCTGCAAATGGTCGCAAAACATCGGACAGCATCCGGGGATCGGTCATTGGCTCATCTCCCTGAACCATAACGATTATGTCGTAGTCAGATTTTTCAGACTTTTCTAATTTGTCGACTGCTTCGGCGCATCTATCTGAAGCACGTTCGTGAGTGTTACTTGTCATTATGGCTTTGAAGCCAAGGCTCTCGATGTGCTCAATGATTTCTTTGTCGCAAGTTGCAACGGCGACATCGTCAATTTCATCGCACATCATCACTCGCTCAACGATGTGTTGCAGCATCGACTTACCAAGTATTTTTGCTAGCGGCTTGTTTGGAAACCTGGTACTTGCTAGACGAGCAGGAATCAGCGCAAGAACTTTCACTTGACTATTTTCATTTCTCGCAGTGCTTTCACTAACAAAAGACTGGCTTCTCGCTCCATTTGGTCTCGTGTTTCACGGGCGTAAGTGCCCATATGTGCCGTCATTTGCACGCTTTCAAGTTTACTTAAAGGACCAAAATATGGTTCTTGCTCGAAGCAGTCGAGCGCTGCGCCTGCAATATGTTCTGATTCGAGTGCTTGCAGTAGAGCAATTTCGTCGATCAGCCCACCACGGGAAATATTGATAACAAACGAGCCCTTTTTCATCAACTGAAATTGTCTTGATCCAATCAAATTATGAGTTTTTTCTACGTAAGGCAGATGCAAAGTCAAAACATCGACTCGCTGACAGAGTTCATCTAG
>CANLHV010000007.1 GCA_947490975.1 Acidimicrobiaceae bacterium | reverse complement strand
TCAAGATCAATTTTGCAACTCCGTTTCCGTATCAACTTGATGGCGACTATCTCGGCGAACAGACTTCACTGCACATCGAGCACTGCCCCGACGCCCTTCGCCTCGTCAAACCAATAATCGTCTAAAAATTATTAGTGCGTCGCGTTGACGACTTGCAGGGCGATGTCAGGCACGTTGGTGCAAATGCCGTCGACTTGCCACTCAACTAGTTCGCGCATTCTTCTCGGATCGTCGCAAGTCCAAGTGTTGATCTGCAAACCGTGGCGATGAAAGACATCGACCATGCGCCGACTCAGTTGCTTAACCCACGGATGCAACGCGGTGTGGCCTTGACTAACCATCGCGCTCGCAACATTCTCAAGCTGTGCGTCGTCAATCGTCATCACTAGCCAAGCCGTCTTCAGCTCTGGCATCAGGCTGCGAATCAGATCAACGGTCTCACGTCGAAAAGACGAAATGAGCCAGCGATCTAGCGAGCCTCGTTCGCCCAAAAAGTCGACAACTTTTCGAGTCGTTACCTCTTGTGAGTCGAAATCGGGCTCTTTAGGGTCATTTTTAATTTCAATATTTACCCACATCGACCCACATGCGTCGAGCGCCTCGGCCAAAGTCGGTATGTGAGTCGGCAAATCTCTTTTGTCAACAAAAAAAATCGTGCGACCATCACTCAACTTTGGATCATGATGTATAACTAATTCGCCCGAACCACATCTGCGTACATCAAGTTCGACGGCATCTGCACCCATTTCAAGAGCGCGCGCAAATGCCAGCGTTGTATTTTCGAGTTCGACCTTGGAAGCACCGCGGTGTGCCATAACTTGGGTCACGCCCGCAGGCTACAAGAAGAAAACTCTCCGACGGACACAAAAAATAAAAAATATATATTTAAAAAATTGTCTACAAAGTATTGTGAACCCAACAATTGCTCTCTAGTGTGAGGCGAAGATAGAACAAGAAATCACAATTTTGTAATAAGGGGTTTATAAATGTCTTTTCTCGCGACAAGCCTGGCTCTCGGTTCTGCAGACTATTCGTGGAGGCGAAACGCTTCTTGTAAAGACACTGATCCTGAATTGTTCTTCCCAATTGGCACAACTGGCCAAGCACTGATTCAAATTTCAGAAGCGAAAACAGTTTGCGATGAGTGCACAGTTCGTGGCAAGTGCCTCGACTTTGCTCTCGAGACAAACCAAGATTGGGGCATCTGGGGTGGCAAGTCAGAAGATGAGCGCCGAGATATTCGTCGACGTCGAGCAGCCGAACGTCGCAACGCGCGACTAATGGCCTAAGCCCTAATACATCGCCAAACTAGCTATTCACCGACGATCGGTATTACTAGGTCAACGACCGTACCTTCGCCGTCGCTAGCAATCTTCAGATCTTTTGTTGAATCAGTAACCGTTGCCGCTCGCATCTGAATGGTGCCCGCCAACTCGGTCGTCACCAACGTGCGCACGATCGACAGCCCAAGCCCAGTTACTTTCGCCATTTCAAAATCAGATTTCAAACCTTGCCCGTTGTTTATAACGCGCACGTTTAATTGACCATCATCAGATTGCCCAAGTGTGACAAGCACCGAACCACCTTTGCTACCCTCTGGAAACCCGTGGTCAACCGCATTTTGCAATAACTCAAGGATCACAACAGAAAGCGGTGTCGCAATTGTCGCTGGCAGTCGACCACCGTCGCCGATAACACTAAATTTCACAGGCCGATCAGCCGACTGCAAACCCTCTTCAACCAATCGCAATAGCGGTCGCACGATCTCGATAAACGAAATGTCTTCACCAGCCTCACGCGAGAGAGTTTCATGAACGAGTGCAATCGTTCGAATGCGACGTACAGACTCTGTGATTGCCGAGATCGCCTCTTCGCTCTTGAGCCGACGAACCTGCAATCTCAGCAAAGACGAAATTGTCTGCAAATTATTTTTAACACGGTGGTGAATCTCGCGAATCGTCGCGTCTTTTGTCAATAGCAATCGATCGCGTCGTCGAAGTTCTGAGACATCGCGTAGCAACACAACACCACCAGTCACTGAAACTTGTCGACCTGTTCGCTTCAGCGTCGGAATAGTTCGCGTCAGCAGAGTTACATCTGCGGTCTGTTCAAACTCTTCGACGACTGGTTCAAGTCTCTCGAATGCATGGCGTGCAGCAGTCTCAGCGATACCAAGTTCTGCCAATGTTTGACCGACAGCGTTGGCGCTAATGCCGACACGATGCATTGCCGACACCGCATTTGGTGATGCATAACGCACCCGCGTGTCGGCATCGAGCACGACAACACCATCGCCCACTCGCGGTGCGACTGTCGCATCTGCGCCACGACCATCAAACGGAAACAACCCTGTTGAAATCATCTTCGCAAAAACTTCAAAGATCGCCAGATAAGTTCTCTCAAGTTGACCTGGCTTTCGACCCGTGCGTTGCGACCATTCGCGGGTCAACACTGCGATTATTCGATCTTCGAATCTGACAGGTATCGCCATCAAATTAATCGGCTCAGCGATCGCATCAACTCTGATTTCGCCGGTTGTTACTTTTTCTGACCTGTAGGCATCGTCAATCATCACCCGCTCGTTAGGGTCGGCGACAACGCCAACAAGGTCTGTGTCATAAAGCGTCTGACCAGTTGCGGCACGCACTTGCGCTGCGACGATGAATTGCGAGTCTTGTGTCGGCAGATAGAGCAACATGTCGGCAAAGCAAAAATCGGCGAGCATGCCCCACTCAGAAAGCAGAGAATTTAAATGTTCTAGCGACGACTCATCAAGATTGCTGTACTCATGTGCAATCTCAACAAGTGTTGGCATAAAAATTAATTAACTAGCTGCCAAAGCCCATCTTGCGGTCACCGTTTGGTGCACCAAACTCAACGAAAGCAATTTTCGCCGAAGGGATTGCAGTTTCTTTGCCACGCTTATCTGTAAGCCAAAGAATCGCAGACTCGCCAGCGAGAGCAGCTTCAACGGCCGACTTGGTCTTGCTGATTGACTTGTCGTCATCTGGCATTTCAAGAGAAATTTCTCGCGTTGCGTGCGAAACGCCGATTCGAATATCCACTGTTTGCTTCTTTCTTTTGTTGGGTATGCAACTAACAATTAACTATCTAACACACTAGGCGCTTTGCGCTAGTTAACTTTAAGCGCCGCGCTGAATACTTTCTTTGGTTTCATATCTTCGGCGATTCGCTTTGCAAGTTGCGCAAAAATCAAACCCACCTCTGATTCTGGGGCAACTGCAGCAATTGGTTTGCCTGTGTCGCCACCTTCGCGCAACATCTCGACAAGCGGAATTTGCGCCAACAACGGAACTTTCAATTCGTCAGCGAGCAACTGCCCACCGCCACTGCCAAATAGTTCGTAGCGCTGTTTATCTTCGCCAATGAACCACGACATGTTTTCGATGATGCCACGAACAGGAAGATTTACTTTCGCTGCCATCGCCGCCGACAAACGAGCAACTTTCTGCGCTGCTAATTGCGGAGTCGTAACAACAAGAACTTCAGCACGTGGCAAATACTGACTCAGGCTCAATGCGATATCACCGGTGCCTGGCGGCATGTCGATCAACAAGAAATCTGGTTCATCCCAGTAGACATCGGTCAAGAATTGTTCAAGCGCCTTGTGCAACATCGGACCACGCCAGACAACGGCCTGACCTTCGGGAACAAAATAGCCAATCGAAATGCAGCGCACGCCCCATGCTTCAGGCGGCAACAACATATTGTCGATCGCAACCGGATCGCGATCAGTGCCCAACATGCGAGGAATCGAATATCCATAAATATCGGCATCAACTACGCCGACTTTGTGACCTGCAGCGGCCAAAGCGACAGCAAGATTTGTCGTGACGCTGCTTTTGCCAACGCCGCCCTTGCCTGACGAAATCAAAATTGGTCGTGTCTTCGAACCGGGTTGAGCAAACGAGATTTTTCTGCCCTCAGAGTGGCCCTGCGCCGGGCTGCTGCCCGCAGTCGCCGCAGGATTGCCATGCACAAGTTCTCGCACTTTGGCGCGTTCTTCGTCGTTCATGACACCAAAGTTGAGCGCGACGTTTTTTACTCCGTCAAGTGCGCGCAACGCAGTGTTGACTCGGGTTTGAATTTCGTTACGCAACGGACAACCTGCAATCGTCAAGACAACAGTCAACGAAACATCGCCCGACGACTGAATCTGAACATCGCGCACCATGCCAAGATCAACGATTGAACGATGCAATTCGGGGTCTTGCACTGGGCGCAGCGCATCAATAAGTTGGTCGACTTTTGGCAAAGACATTTGGGGGTTGATCCGATCGGGTCGCTAAATAATAAACACTATGGCTATAGGTAGAATATCTCTCGTGAGTCAAAAAGCACCTGCTGCAAGCCAAACTTCTAAGTCGAGTGCTTCGTCTCGCGAGGCAACTAGTCCTTTAAACAACAACGACTTCACCGCCACAGTGTCGGCAATCACATCTGCATTTGGTGACCCAACTCGTCGAGCAATTTACTTGTTCACGCGCGAGTCAAAAGATGGTGTCACGGCGAGCGAAGTTGCCGAGAAATTCAAATTGCATGCGAATGTTGCCCGACATCACCTCGACAAGCTTGCCGCTGGCGGATATCTCGAAGTACAGATCTCACGACAAGATGGTGCGGGCGCTGGTCGCCCATCGAAGATCTACACCGCGACAAACCCCAACCAGTCACTTGAGTTTCCGGTTCGCAGCGACGATTTAGTTTTGTCGCTACTTGGCAAAGCATTAACTCTTTTGACACCAAAAGAAGCGACCGAAATGGCCGAAGAAGTTGGTCGGCAATACGGACGCGCAATGGCAACGAGTCTCACTGGTGATGACATCAACCAAACCCAGCGTTCACTTCGTTCGGCATTGCAGGCCGTCGCCGATGCACTAACTGCACACGGTTTTGCCGCACACACCGACCAGCGCAATAATCAACTTCGAATTGTCAACAATCACTGTCCGTTCGGCGATCTGGCGATTGAACACCCAGTGATTTGCGCAGTTGACCGCGGCATGGTCAAAGGTATGTTGACCGCTCTTTACGGTGAGACGAACCCAGAACTTTCTTCATCGTTGCCGATGGGCGACACTTTCTGCGCAACAACTATTTGATTCGCAACTCACTTCTTTAATTAGTTTTCAGTCGCCCCAAAATCTCTGTTCTAAGAACGGGTCACCATACATGTGGTAACCGTTTTCTTCCCAAAACCCAGGAGCATCGCCCGAGATCAGTTCTAATCGGCGCAGCCACTTTGGTGATTTCCAAAAATAAAGTTGTGGGATCAACAGCCGCACTGGCCCACCATGAATTGGATCAATGTCTTCGCCCTCATACGCATAGACCACGAGCGAATCGTCGCGCATGATGTCTGCAAGCGGCAAATTCGCGGTGTAGCCATACTCGGCGTGCCCCATTACGTGCGTTGCTTTGTCAGAGATTTTGGCTCGATCAAACAAATCACGAACTCGCACACCTGTCCAGGTCGTGTCGAACTTTGACCATTTTGTGACGCAGTGAATATCTGTAGTTAATTTCGTTGCCGGCATCGCGCGAAGTTCTTCAAACGAAATGGTGAACGGTTTCTCAACAAGCCCGTCAACTGTCAAGCTCCACTCGCCTGGCTTGTAAGTTGGCACCTCGCCGACATGCAAAACAGGAAAACGATCAGTCAGATATTGACCGGGCGGAAGACGAGACTTGTCGTAACCTTTGGCCTCTAATTCGTCGCGATTGCGGTCAAAAAATCCCATCGGTTAATTCTGCCTTAAATCTTGTGTAGATGAACTCTTTCAAGACAAACATAGATACATTTTTGCTGTGACTATTTATATAGTGCGGCATGCCAAAGCAGGCAAACGCAGCGAATGGCACGACGACGATAATTTGAGGCCACTAAGCCCAACCGGTTGGAAACAAGCCGAACTTGTCGCCGAGCGTCTCAAGGATCTTTCGATCACCAGCCTGATTTCAAGCCCGGCAACACGATGCTTTCAAACTCTCGAACCGCTGGCCAAGGCGACGAAACTAAGTGTGCAGATCGACAAACGGTTACTCGAACATGGAGATATCGCTGACATGCTCGAAGTCGTGCATGATGCTGAAGATTCGGCTGTGCTTTCAAGCCACGGTGACATGATCCCCGAGTTGATCAAAATTCTCGAGCGACGCGGAATGGAAATCAAGTCAAAACCAGACTGGCGCAAAGCCTCGGTCTGGGTTGTCGAGCGCACGAACCGTGGCTTTAAGTCGGCGACTGCTTGGCCACCACCACAGGTCGAAGACTAAAAATTATTTATCGAGTGCAGCGTCGACCTCGGCGACAATCGCATCAACAAAACTTTTTACTTCTGCTGGCGGATTCTTGTCAGCGCAAATTGTTAACTGCTCTTTTGCACCTTTCGCATCGTCGTTCAAGCGAAATAGTGTGATGCCCAGAAAACAATGAGCATCGGGATAATTCGGGTCAAGCGCAATTGCACGCTCGAGATCACTCGATGCCGAAGCAAAAGCAAGTTGCTTTACTTCGTCACCAGCACTGCGAGAAATCAGCACCAGTAGCCACGCACGATATGTCAGAGCCTCGACATTGTCGGGGTCGACTTCAAGCACTTGTGTGTAAAGCTCGATTGCGACTTTTGGATCAACAAAGTTTGTTGCTCTGGCGCGCGAAAGAATTGACGCCGTCGAGTCTTCGATCGAGCCTGCAAGCGAGTCGCCGGCAAGCCTTTGCCCAGATTGTTGCGCCACGAACCACCCAGACGCACCAGCCACCGCAAGAACAATGCACAAAGTGACAAGCGTGCGACGTAGATTGCGCTTGTTCGACGCATCTGCTGCGACGACATTCGCATCTGCAACAGACTGCGACTGAGTTGTTGCTTTCTCGATCTGCTTGATTACTGCGGCGGCTCTTGATACATATTCTTTGCGCAATGATTCGTAATCTTGATCGTCAATGTCACCAAATCTGTGTTCTCGCTCGAGATCACGCAACGAGTTGAGTAGAAAGTCGCGCTGCTCTTGCAGTTCAACTAGCGATTCTGAACTATTGCTCATCGGTATTTGTTTTTAATGCGCGAGCCACGATCTGCTCATCATCACTGGTCGGAGACTCGGGTTTATTGCCACGCCACTTGGTGAAAGCCGAATAAAGCAAGAAAATCGAAAAGACAAGCGCGGCTACCGGCAAGGCCCAAACAAGAGCGTCAACACCCGTCGCGCGCGGCACCAACAACACTTCACCACCAAAGCGCTGCTCGATGTAGCTCAATATTTGCTCATCGGTGCGCAAGCCCGCAGAAACTTGCCGCGCAACTTCTGCCCTGATTGACTCAGCGGCCACCGCACGCGAAACAAAAACACTCTCACCAGAGCAAGTGGGGCACGCCAAAACAGAAGTCAAAGAATCAATGCGATCTTGTTGTGTCTGCGGACTGCCAGTGCGAGTCGAGCCGAATACAAGAAGTACGGCCACGAGCAGAAACATCGCTAACCAAACTGACCTACGAGTCTTCATGATGTGAAACCGTCGCGCAACTTGTTTACTTGCTCAGACAACAAACCTGGGCTCAACTCACCTGTGATGCGCAAACGAACCAACCCATTCGGGTCAATGATCCAAGTTTCTGGCACTCGTGCAACACCGAATGCAACTGCGATAGCACCGTTGTCATCTTTGACTTTTTGCCAGTCACCACCATTCTTATTGAAGAAACCTCGAACCGCATCTGAACTGTCGTCATTAATGATTGTGTAGATCTCGGCACCATTCGGATTCGCCGCTTCAGTGTCAGCAAAATCAACCAACAAGTCGTGCTCGTTAATACATGGCACACAAGTTGAGTTAAAAAAGTTCAACACGACCCACGAGCCCTTTCGACGCTCTAAAACGAATTGGGCGCCGTCAATTGTTTCGCTAGCAACAGCAGGTGCCGGTTGACCCAGAAGCGGAGACTGCGCAACGATGTCTTGACTAGGGTCAGCAACGACCAGAACGACAAAGAACATCGCGATAACGATGCCGACGACTGTTGAAACAATTTTGACGAGGTTGTTTGACTTCATGGCGCAGCAACCTCAATAGGTGCACTTGTTGCATCTGTTGGTTTGCGACGACGACCAGGAAACGCCGCAAGCACTGTGCCGACAGCCATCAGCGCAGTACCGATCCACAGCCAGATAATCATCGGCTTGATAAACACTTTTATTCGCGCCTCGTTTGCATCTTGACGAACCGGCGGTTCGAGAGTCAGATAAATATCTGTAGTCAACGAAGTGCGCACCGAAGGCGTACCTACATTCATGCCGATGCGCGTGTATTTAGTTATTGCTGGTGCATAAATCTTTTTGCCGTCGACAAGCACGAGTGCTTTGACGCTGATGCTGCGGTCATCGCGAACCTCAACGACATCTTTTAACTCAAAAGTGTGTCCTGAAAAACTCGCTTCAACATTTGCGACAAGCGACAACTCTTGGCTCTTGCTAAAACTATTTGAAGCACCCAATGCAACTGCAATCAAAATCACACCGAGGTGCACGATCATGCCACCGTTGGCGCGACCGACGAGCCCACGCCAACCTTGCCGACGTGTTGCCAAAACAACTTGTCGCATCGCAGCACCAGCCGAAATTCCGCCCAGAGTAAAAGTCAACAGTGGTGCAAGGCCATAAGCGCCGAGCAACAAACTCGCCACGAGTGCAGCAACCCCACACCATGCCGGCCAGAAGAGCCTCTGGCGCAACGTTTCGGTCGAAGCTTTTCGCCATGGCAAAACAGGCGCAATCGCCATCAGCGTCAACAACGCCAAACCGATTGGCATCGAGAGTTTGTCAAAAAATGGCGCACCAACTGCGATCTGGCGATTCTGTAGCGCTTCGATAATTAGCGGAAACACGGTGCCCAATAAAACGACGAAGGCAAACACGGCAAACAAAACATTGTTTGCCAAGAAAGCCGCCTCGCGCGACAGAGGTGAGTCGATGACACCGGGGCTGCGAAGTTTGTCGCCGCGCCAGCCGATCAAGCCGATTGAAACAACAAGTATCACCGCGAACAATGCCAAGAACCACGAACCGATGCTGCTTTCACTAAAAGCGTGAACGCTGTTCAAAACACCCGAGCGAGTTAAGAAAGTACCCAAGATCGTCAAACTGAAAGTTGCAACAAGTAGCGAAATGTTCCAGACGCGCAACATGCCACGGCGCTCTTGCACCAAAACCGAGTGAATGTAAGCGGTGCCCGTTATCCAAGGTAGAAGTGAAGCATTTTCAACTGGGTCCCATGCCCAAACGCCGCTCCATCCCAAAACTTCGTAACTCCACCAACTGCCGAGTGCAATGCCAAAAGTTAAAAACCCCCACGCAAAAAGCGACCACCGACGAGTCGCAACGAGCCAACCTTCACCGACGCGACCCGTGATCAGTGCTGCGATCGCAAATGCAAACGGCACCGTCACGCCAACATATCCGAGATACAAAATTGGTGGATGAAACATCACCAAGATGTGATTCTGCAAAAGAGGGTTCGGGCCAGGGCCGTCGAGCACGCCAGGTGCACCTGCGGCAAATGGATTCGCCGGAAAGAATGAAACTAGAAAAAAGAATGCTGAGACGACGAACATCACGCCAAGCGCCCACGACGCGATGAGATCTTGCATGCGCTTGCGAACCCAAAACGAAACTGCAGCCGTGTAGCCGGCCAAAACTAAAACCCACATCAAGATCGAACCTTCGAGTGCACTCCAAACTGCAGCGAAGTTGTAAAGCGCAGGTGTCGACCACGAACCAACTTTCTGAACATACGCAAGCGAAAAATCGCGAGTGATCATCGCGTATTCCATTGCCGCGAATGCACCGACTGCGGCGGCAAACGAGAGCGTTGAAAACCTGGGGATTAGTCGAATTATCTGAGGGTCATTACGGCGCGCACCCGTAAACGCTGCGAATGCGCCAAAAACTGCACCGATGAAACCAACTAATAGAAATGCACGACCAACCGTGCCGCTTATCCCTGCACTTGCGAACATGCCGCGCTCCCAGAAGAGTCAAGACGATCGGCGTTTTTTTCTTCATACTCGTTTGAGTGCTTCACTTCGATGCGATTCGATTCAAAAGTACTGTCGATCATGCGACCGTGAGCGACGACTGAAATGCACTCTTGAAATACTCCGCCGGGGTCGCCTGCGTAGACGACATCAATTGATTTGTTATTGAAAGTCATCACAAAACTGGTTTTACCGTCAGATTTTTGCAGAGAACCCTGTTCGACTGTGCCTTGTACTCGCAGCCGTGTTGACTCTTCACAGCCACTGCGCACGCCGATCTCGTCAACATTGCAGTAATAGTCAATTGCTGATGTTAAAAACTGAGTGACAATAACTATGCCACCCACACCGACCAACGAGAGCAGAATAATCGGCAACCACCTGCGTGGTTTTCTCGACGGCTCTGATGCTCTTGGTGATAGATCCACTACAACCAGGTCTTATCTTTTTCAGTTACAGATTGCGATGAATCTTTAGCGCGACGCAATGTCGCAAACGTAAACATCAAAATTGCCCCGAGCGTCACGATGTAAGAACCAAAAATGAAGCCGGCGTCTTTCATTTATTTAACCAGGCTTTCGGTTTGCCGAGCCGCAATAGCCGCATCAAGACCTTGCCGATTAGCAATGTCAACAAGCAACATTGTGCGCTGACGATGCAAGACGAGCCAAACAAATACAAGCGTGAAGCCGACGACGCCGCTGAACAAAGTGAACAGCATCAGATCATCCATTTTTACATCGCCATTCGGATTCAAAACCGTCGCACCTTGATGCAAACTGCGCCACAACACAACACTGAAGTGCACGAGCGGAATCTCGAGAACCGCCAACATTGCAACTACTGCCGAACGACGAGCACGTTGTTCGACAGAACCTTCAAGTCGACGCACAGCGAGATAGCCGACATAAGTCACGAACAGAAACGCAGTTGTTGTCAAGCGCGGATCCCATTGCCAAAACTCACCCCAGGTCAATCGACCCCACAAACTTCCGGTAATCAACGTGATCGCCATGAACATCACACCAACTTCGGCAGATGCGCCAGCGAACCGATCAAAACCCATTGAATGTTTTTTGCTGATCAACCAGCTTGCTGATGCAACTGCCGTAAAAATAAACGCAAGATATGCAATCCAGGCTGATGGCACGTGAACATACATAATTCGCACCGATTCACCCTGCACAACATCTTGCGGGGTCAGAATCAAACCACTGACAACCACCCAAGCCATCACCAAAAGCGCCAACGCGCCAATCACTTTTGTCGTGCGTGTGCCAGTCGGCGAGGTACGTTGCAAAACTTGCGACATTAAAAGATCACTCCACAATCGCTTTTCACAAATCTAAAACTATTCATCGATCAGCGATCCAAAAGCCAACGACCCGCCAACACCGAACACTGCTGCGAATACTGCCAGTAAACCAATCCATGCCCATCCTTCTGAAGTTTGTGCACCGCCACTGCCAAAAGCCGCTTCGGTGGCTCTCGTCGCTGCGATTAATACCGGCGCCACCACCGGCAACAACAACAAAGGAAGCAAAGTTTCGCGTCCTTTTGCGCCAGCAGTGAGACCGCCATAAAGAGTACCAACGAAGGCCAATCCGCTTGTCGCGCATAACACACAAGTGACCAACAACACCAGACCGGTCGCGCTTACGTCGACCCTATATAAAAGGACTGCACTGCAGATCAAAACGATCTCAAGCGCAATCAGTTTTGTCGCTAGTGCAATTGCCTTACCAAAAAACACTGCCGACAAATCGATGCCCGCAACTCTCAACGAATCAAGCGCACCATCGGCCGTATCGATTGCAAACGACCGCTGCACAATTATGAACAAAGAAAACAGTGTCGCCAGCCAAACGAGGCCACCAGCAACACGTTGCAATACATCGTCGTTGTCGAGCGCAAATGCAAACATCACCATCACGAGACCAGCGAAAGGCAAAACCTGATTTGTGACGACACGGCTGCGCAGTTCGATTTGAATATCTTTCAAAAATACGGCAGTAACAACTTTGCCTTTACCGACACGTGTTGGTGAATCAGATTTCATGATTCGGTCACCAACCCACCGACAACTGTCAAAGAGCGTGTCGCTAAATTTTGCGCTCGATCAATTTCATGGGATGCAAACATGACAGTTGCCCCCGCTTCTCGCGCCGCTCGCAATGTTTTATCAAGTTCGTCGCGACCTTGCGTGTCAAGACCAGCGTGTGGCTCGTCGAGCAACCACAATTGGGCTCGGCGCACGATCAACGTCGCCAATGCACAACGCCGCTTCTGCCCCGCCGAAAGATTTGCCACGCGTGTTGTGCTCAAGCGATCAGATAAGCCCATTATGTGCATTGCCGTCTTTACGTCTTGATTCGATGCACCAATTAGCCGCGACCAAAACGACATATTTTCTTCAACCGTTAAGTCTTGAAACAACCCGTTGGCGTGACTGAGCAAACCAACTTTTCTACGCACCGAATGACGGTCACTCGTCAAGTCGCAACTTAAAACGTTGGCTGAACCACGAGCAATCGGCAACAAACCCGCACATGCGCGCAGCAACGTTGTTTTGCCAGCACCGTTTGGTCCTTGCAACAAAACGATTTCGCCGCTTGACACCTCGAAACTTGCACCGGCAAGCGCCGGAAAATTGTCATAGACAACAACGACATCAGAAAAACTAACGATCATCATTCGCCTTTAAATTTGGCGGCGCGCTTTTCTAAAAATGCCGCGCGACCTTCTTCGACATCTTTGCTCGCCCACGCATGGTCTCTTGTCCACCGCACGATTTCGTCAATCTCTGGCTCGCGAGATGAAGCATTCAACGCAGCCTTGTGACCAGCAATTGAAAGTGGCGCAAGCGCAGCAATCTCACGCGCCCAACCGAGCGCCACATCAAAATCGCCGATTCGATGCACTGCTCCAAGATGAGCAAGTTCGTCTCCTGAATAATTTCGCGCAGCAAGCAACATCGCCCTGGCAACTGGCCACGAACATTCGCGCGTCAAGCGCTCGACAGTCCAATGGTTTACAACCAAACCAAGCCGAGCCGCTGGCACACCAACAACAGCTCGTGCCGTCGCTACACGCAAGTCACACGAAATCGCAAGTTGTGCACCAGCGCCAAGTGCGTAACCGTCAATTGCTGCGATTGTCACGCATGGTGAAGTTGCCAATTGAATCAAAACTTTATGCAACGCATCAGTAAATTCGACTTCTCGTACTCCCGACAAATCTGCGCCTGAGCAAAAAGTATTTTCAGCGCCCGTCAACACAATGACTCGAGTCGATTGCGCTTCTGCCTGCTTTAATGCGTTCGCCAATTCAGCCAAGGTCTCTTGATCAACTGCGTTCTTGCGTGCAGGTCGGTTGATCGTGGCAATCAGCACCGAATCTTCTGATTCAAGTTTCAACGCCATCGACGAACGCCCCGTAACATAAACACAACGCTATGGATTCTCGCACACAACCCGATAATTCAAACCGCGAGCCAATACATGCGCCAAATCACGACCCAATTCTCGTCAAACGCGCCTTAATTTCAAATTGGGCCAAGCGCGCCACCAACCTCGGTTATTCACTATTTGGTGTTTCAATGATCGCTGTCATCTGGGGCGTTGTAGTTGATTTCACACCCAACGTAAGTCGCGTCGCCACAATTTCACTAATCAGTGGATGCATCGTGCTCGCGCCCGCAATTCTCGTGCAATATTCGGTCAAGGCTGCAGTGCGTGACGAGCGTGAAAACGCCTTACGGTCATCGAAAAATTCATGAAATTTCTTCAGATATAGACTGACGCTATGCATGCAAGTACCGAACATCATCCGGCGTTCGAAGAATATTGTGAATGCATTTTTGAACTCGAAGAAGACAATGTTGAACTAATTCAGGCGCGCATCGCCGAAAGACTGGGCGTCTCTCGCGCTTCGGTTTCAGAAATGATCAAGCGAATGGAGGCTGAAGGTCTTATTAATTTGTCTGGTCCACGAATTGCACTCACCGAGCCTGGTCGAAAACTCGCCGAGGGCATCGTGCGCAAACATCGTCTGGCCGAATGCTTCTTGATCGACGTTCTCGGTCTTTCTTGGTCGACTGCACACCACGAAGCATGCAAATGGGAGCATGTAATCACCGACGAAGTCGAGGTCGCGTTGTCGAAAATGCTTGGCAGCCCAACTGCGTGTCCGCACGGCAACCCAATACCTGGTTCAGGTCACCGCAACATGTTGCTCACCCCACTCAACACGATCGAAGTCGGTGACTCGTTTACCGTGGTGCGAATTTCTGAAGAACTTGAAGAAACTGTTGGGGCGCTCGACACGCTTGAAGCCAACAAAATGTTTCCTGGAAAAGTAGGCACCGTCTCTAATCGCAGCAACGATGGTGCTGTCAGTGTGACGATGTCTGACTCTGCCCAGTCTGCACCAACAGCGATCGACTCGTTCATCAGCAGTCGCTTGCTCGTTTCGAACAATCAATAAGCTCCTGCGTTATGCGATCGAAATTTCGTCGCATTCAAGCTCGCAATACCACACTCGTATTTGTTGCATCACTAGTTAGTGTCACTTCACTTTTAAGTGGCTGCGCAACCACGATCAACGAGTCGGCTCCTACAACTCTCGCCGACAACGTCGTTACTGAAACGACAATCGCAACTATTGATCAGCAACTTTCGACCGAAGAACTTCTCGGTCAGATGTTGATAACTATCAATGCGCTCAGCGAAGCGATGCAAAAGTCTGACCGCGAGACAGCCACCAAGAAAGTTGATCAAATTTTGCTAATCAACAATGCGGTGCGACCAAAAATCCTCACTTTGAGCGACCAACTCACAGCCGACTTTGACCGCGTCGTAGCGTTGGCAAAAAGTTCTGTTGAGCGCAATCGGCCTGCCGATGCTGACAAAGCACTTCGCTTTTTGCCTTTGATTATTGACTCGCTCGGCAACTTCTAGCGAAATACTTTTCGCTCAGCGAACAAGTGCGTCTGGCAACGGCGCACTATGCACCACGCTCAGACGGCGCGTCGAACGTGTCAGTGCAACATACAAAGCACGAAGACCATGTGTCTGTGCGGCCACAATTTTCGCCGGTTCAACCACGACAACGCCGTCAAGTTCTAGACCTTTGACAACACTCACAGGCACAACTGTCAAACCATATTCGATACCTGCCGCGCCCGCACGACCATAAACAACCTTCGCACTATCAAGTGCTCGACATATCTCTTGGGTCATCTCATCTGGGCAAACAATTGCGACGTTACCGTCACTCAACTCTTCAACAAGACTGTTCGTTTCTTCAATCAACCTAGAAATCAACTCACCCGCAGTACATTCAACAAATTTTGGTGCTTGGTCGCCTTCACGCACCGAAACAGGCGCAACCTGATCTGGCGCGGCTGCGAGCATCACCTTGGTCGCTAAATCCATAATCTGTTTTGGAATTCGATAGCCAACAGTTAGCCCAATAACTCGCGACGGGTTCTTCTTGGGCAAATGTGCAAGCACTTCTTGCCACGATGCTGGCGCGTGCGCCGAAGTTGCCTGTGCGATGTCTCCGACAATCGTCATCGAGCCGTTCAACGAACGCCGTGAGATCATGCGCAATTGCATCGGTGAGAGGTCTTGCACCTCGTCAATGACGATGTGACCGTACGTGCGAATTTCGTCTGCTTCATTGATTCGACCACTGCGTCGCGGACGCGGCCCCAAAACTGCGAGCGCTTCATCAATCACAGCAACATCAGCGTCGCTGAATTTTGCATCAGCAAGGCTCGCTGCTCGTGGGCGATACATCGATTCGTATTCTGCTGTCGTGCACACTTTCTGTGCGGCCAATCGCATCAAAGCCTTCGACGAATAAAGGTCGTGCAATAACTCTGCTGGTGTCAGCACTGGCCACATGTAATTAATGACAGCCTGAAATTCTTTTATGTCTCGCAATGCAACTCGGGTTGACTCAAGATCAAGTTCTTGATTGTGACTTGATGCGATCATCGCCGTCACAACTTCTGTCTCGACCCAGTGATGAGCCGCATTATGGCGACGAAAGCGACGACGTGCTTCGCGCACAATCGTCGCCGACTCACTACTTGTCAATCGCAGATAGCCCGCACCAAAGCCAATTTCAACATCTTTACGCAGAGCGCGTTCACGATCTCTGACACTGTTGGCAACAATCTTTGCCATTCGCAGGTCGCCTTTGATGCGTGCGACATCTTCACTATCTTTTACAGAAAAACTATGGCCTCGAACTAAATCGGCTAATACAACTTGCTCGACGCCCGCTTCACCCAACGACGGCAAAACTCTTTCGATGTAGCGCAAGAAAACTCGATTTGGGCCGACAACCAACACACCCTGATCTTCAAGCGGAAATCTAAATGTATAAAGCAAATACGCCGCACGATGAAGCGCGACAACTGTCTTGCCGGTGCCCGGACCACCTTCGACCACCAACACACCTTGTTGTGATGACCGAATGATTTCATCTTGTTCTGCTTGAATCGTCGCCACGATGTCACCGAGTTGACCTGTTCGACCTCGCGACAAAACAGTTAGCAACGTGCTGTAGCCACGTAACTTCGGCAGAGCCGAGGCTGGCTCGCCATCAAGGCCTTCATCATGACCGACACCAAGATGGCCCGCACCAAAAAGTTCGTCTTCAATGCCAAGCAACTCGCGCCCCTGCACAGCAAAATGTCGTCGTCGCGCCAAACCCATCGACTCGCGACCTGTCGCGCGATAAAACGGTTCAGCTACCGGCGCTCGCCAGTCGACAACAACCGGCTCGCGACTCGAGTCGGCGACTGCAATTCGCCCAATGTGAAAACTTTCAAAAATTTCGGGCGACTCGGTCAACCGATCAATTCGTCCAAAAACCAAAGCCGCATCACCCAAGTCGAGTTGAGTCAATCGTCCGACCAAAACCTCGTCAAATGCGTTGCGCTCGTAGCGCGCCTGAAACGTGCCGCCCGTCGATGCTTCGTTCATCTCGCGAATCTGCCATGCATCGGTTCGCGTCTGCTCTAGACACTCATAAGCGTGATCAATAAACCGCTGTTCGTCGGCAAGTTCGGGGTGCTGCTGGGTCATCTAATTTCACAGATCCTTGAAAATGGGGTCTATCTACTCTACAGACGAAACATCACAATCTTGTAATTTTCAGCACAGTTTCACACTCGTGCACACATCAAGAAACACTGCGTCTATGAACACCACACTTCGCGCTACCCGCAAACTCGGTCAACTAATCACACTCTGCTGCTTCATCATTTGTGGATGTTCAACTGCGAGCAACACAAACACTCGCGCCACACTAAATTTTTCATCGATCGCTTCGCTGGCAACTCAGACATCAACGTCACAAGCCACTTCGCCCGAGTTGCCTACCCCTAGTTCATCAGTGACTCAAGAAACAGCGCCGCTTTCGATAGTCGCACCGTTTGATCTCGTTGCCGAAAAATTCAAGTCATTCGTCAAATGGCGTCGCAACTGCAGTTACAAACCAAGGCTCTGCAACATCGGTGAATTCACAATTATTGGCACGCAGTTCAGCGATGACTTCGCTGCAATGATGCGCGAATTCGCTGCAAATAATATCTTTGCCCGACCTGGTGACGGCGAACGCAAAGTCACCGTCGAAACAATCTCTCATGACAAAACTGCGATGACAGCAATCGTGCACGGCTGCGTCTATGACACTGTCGTTTTATACATGGGTGCAGGCATCTACGACGACAAAGTTGCCTCGTCACTTTCAAGTTGGACAATGCAGTGGCACAACGATGACTGGTTTTGGACGAACTATCAGATTCATAAAAAGGTCTACTCACAAAACTTGTGCAACACATGAGACTTAAATTTTTTGCTGCAATCACCGTTTCATTATTGGCGGTCTCAACATCTGCAAATGCCAGCACCGAAGATTCAAACTTGATTCGCGATATCTACGGCGAAGTTGTCGACAGAACAATCATTGCTGGCATCTTGATCGGCGATAACGAAACGACTGGCGAGCCAAGCCAATGCGAATGGTCGCCTTCACTGCCCCGCGATTCTGGCCGTGATCAGACTTTTGGTGATGAAGTTGAAAAAACTGTTGGCTCAATTCAGTTTCGTCTCTACGACAGAAATTGTCCAAATGAGAACACGACTTATCACTGGATCGCCGAAGTGTCTTCTGAAACAATCGCGCGCAATGCCGCAAGCGTCGCCTACGACTTGATACCCGCACCCTTCGGTGAATTCGCACCACCTGCGCGTCAAGGTTTGATCAACATCGGCACGTGGTTTTGGGTGAGCCCATCTATTTGGCAACCAAAGTCTGTGACTGCATGGGTTCCGACACCTGCCGGCCCAATCACAGCGACTACGACAGCAACGCCATACAAACTTGTCTTCAACCCAGGTGACGGAATCTTTGGTCGAGGCAAGAAGACTTGCATCGGCCCCGGCTTGCGATGGAGCCCAATCATCGGCGACTACGCACCGTCTCCATGTATGTATACGTATAAACACTCTTCAGCCATCGACAGGTCTGGCTTATTTTCGGCAACCTTGTCAATTGTCTGGAAGATAACTTGGCGCTCAAATACAGGCGCTGTCGGCACTTTGCCCGATGTAACTACATCATCCTCACATCAAATGCGAATCCGCGAGTTTCAGGCACTTGTAACTTCGTAATATCTCAACAAAAATTAGGAAACACCCCTATGCCTTGCTACCCTTGACACAGCGCTTTCGATCATGGAAGTGCAATACAAATATCAAGAAAGAAGTACAAGCTATGCCAACCGGTACCGTGAAATTTTTCAATGACGAAAAGGGTTACGGATTTATCTCGCGCTCTGATGGAGAACCAGATATTTTCGTTCACTTCTCGAACATTGAAGGCACCGGGCGTCGCACCCTTGTTGCAGGCCAAGAAGTCGAGTTTGAACTCGGCCAAGGTCGCAAGGGCACCGAAGCCAACAACGTCCGCGCTATCTGAGCCCCGCGCTTAACGCGCAATTCATTTGCGTCGCTTGTTCGACGCGAATGTTTCTTCTCAATAGTTAGGTAGATCACCAGAAGTCGGTGACGTATGCGTTCGCCCCCGATATAGTTTCGGGGCGTGTCAACATCTAAAGAACAGATCCTTATCGACCGTCGCTATGCGGCAGTCTTAGCAACTATCTCTGACGACTCACTTGCCGAAATGGCAGTCAGCCTTCCAGAAAAATTGCGCGATCCATTTGCGAAAGTCGCTGGCCTACCGGCCGGCGCACTTAGCACCAAAGACGGGCTCGGCGCCAAAATTCGCGCAGGCTTTACATCCCGCAAATCGTTTATCAACGTTGGGGTTTTATTAAGCGAGCCTTGCACCGAATATTGCATCGAAGAACTCGGCACCGCCGCTGACGATCCAAACGTTGAACACTTGAAAGCAACGATCCCAGGTGCGATCGAAAAATTTGGTCTCGACGCAACTCGCCTGATGGCAATTCAATATTCGGCCAGCCTTAATGGTTTTAAACAACTCGTCGCCACAGACGAACGATTCATGATTCCAAAATCTGAAAACTCGTCGGGTGCGTCTAGCGCTTCTGCGGTCGCTGCGCAAGCACGCAAAGATGCGCCGGCCGATGCCGAAAAGCGCCGACTTCGCCGCGAGCGCCAAGAAAAAGAGCGCGAAGAAAAACGACAAGCCGAACTACAACGTCGAATCGCTCGCAACAGAGTTTAAAAATGTCTGCAGCGCGTTTTGGGTGCGTCGATGGTCGCGGTGTCTTGATCGCCGAATCACTCGACAGCTACATTGACATCGAAAAGTTTTCGGGTGGCAAGTTGCCAAGCGATCCGATGGCGTGCATCAGCCGATGGTCTGAGGTCTGCAGTCTTGCCAAAACACTGCCTTCTGCCAAGGCAAACGACTTGATTGCCCTCGACTTCAGCAACCTCGACTGCCCCGTACCACGACCTCGACAAATTTTTGCCGTCGGCGTCAATTACAAAGCCCACGCTGCTGAGATGAATCACGGTCTGCCTAAAGAACCTCTTGTGTTTACCAAGTTTCCAAGTTCGCTCAATCGCCCACACGGGCAGATCAAACTTGTCGGAGAAAAATGCGACTACGAAGCCGAACTCGTGGCAATTGTCGGCAAAGGTGGCCGCAATATCTCGGTCGCTGATGCATGGTCGCATGTTGCCGGTCTGTGCGTGGGTCAAGATTTCTCAGATCGCGCACTGCAATACGCCAATACCCCGCCTCAATTTAGTTTGGGCAAGAGTCGCGAAGGTTTCACCGCTATCGGGCCCTACATCACAGACGCTGCAACTCTTACTACTCGTGGCAATCTTGAAATGTCGTGTCGTGTTTCAGGTGAAGTTATGCAACACACTCAAACTGATGACATGATTTTCGAAATTCCCGACATCATCGCGTATCTGTCGGGTATCTGTGAACTATTTTCTGGCGACGTAATTTACACGGGCACACCTTCGGGTGTCGGCGCAGGCCGAACACCACAAAGGTTTTTGCGCACCGGCGACATCGTCGAAACCACAATCCAAGATCTCGGCACCCTCCGCAACACCTGCATCTAATTCGCTTCGCTAGTCTCTTGCCATGACTTGTGAACTAATCGCCGAATGCTGTCAGAACCACAACGGTTCGCGAGAAATTTTAAAGAAAATGATTCACGCGTCCGCTGAAGCCGGTGCGACATATGCCAAGATCCAAGCCCTTAGATCTAGTGAATTGACATTCCGCGAGAGATTCGAAGAGGGTCAAGTTTTGCCCGACGGCACAACAAAAGTCATCAAGCGGCCATTTCAAGCAGAACAAGACCGACTAAAAAAGTTAGACCTTAGCGATGATGACGAGGCTTGGTTTGTCGAAGAGTGTAAACGTGCAGGAATTAAGTCGATGATTACGGTGTTTACTCGGCTGTCAACTCAACGGCTTGTTGATGCTGGTTTCGATGCAGTGAAAATCGCCAGCTACGACTGCCGATCTACATCTCTTCTAAAAGAAGTGAGTCAAAGCTTCAGAAATGTTGTCGTGTCTACGGGTGCTTCATTCGACAACGAAATCCTTGATGCGGCAAAACTATTCGGCAAAAATCAAGTTTCATTCTTGCACTGCGTGACTATTTACCCGACCCCACTCGACCAGCTTCACATGAACCGTATGGATTGGCTCCGCCAGTTCTCAATCAAAGTCGGGTTTAGTGACCATACAACCCCAGCCGCAACCAATCTCAAAGCTTCAATGCTCGCGATCGCACTCGATGCAGACATAGTTGAGCGACACTTCACCGTTCTCGAACCACACGAGACACGAGACGGTCCAGTTTCAATTAACCCAAGCCAACTTCGCGTACTTTGCGACTTCGCGAAACTCTCTCGTGAATCACGCATAGAGAAGCTTTCAGCCGATTGGCCAGAATGGAAGATAGGTCTTGGTCAGCAAACTCGCGATCTTTCTGCGACCGAACTACTTAATCGTGATTATTACTCAGGGCGCGTCGCATCTTGGCGCGACGGCCAACAAATCTCTAACCAATAATTACGTTTCGTATCTTTTTAAAAACTCGTCAACAATAGAAGTCCTCGTCATCTCTACAGCGTCGTGGGCCCAGCCACCAATATGCGGAGTCACTATTACATTGAATCCATCTCGCATTGCACTCACAAGCGGTGAATTTCTAGCCTCAAACTCATCGTCACTCTCATTGCTGAGCACATCTACTCCAACACCGAAAAGTTGACCGCTTCTCAACGAGCTTGACAAAGCGAGCTCATCGACTAACTCTCCTCGAGAGGTATTAATAAAGATCGCTCCGCGCTTTATTTCTGAAATCATCGCTGCATTAATACAGTTTTGGTTTTCGTCATTAAAAGGAATATGAACCGAAACAACATCCGAGATATTTAGTAGTTCTACAAGTGAGTCAATCTTTCCAAATGGCGCAATTGCTGCGTGTTTGGCACTATCGGTCTCAAATACAACAACATTCATCCCAAAGGCGCTTCCATACTTTGCTACTTGCTGACCAAGTCGACCAAAGCCAACAACTCCTAGAGTCCTTCCAGAAAGTTCACGCCCAAGAAATTGAGTTCGATCAAAATCTCCCTCTTTTACCGATTCAACAGCCAGGTTCATGCGCCGTGCACATGCAATTATGAGCCCCCACGCCAACTCGGCTGTAGCAAATACATTTTGAATCTGGTTTTTAATGTCACCCAATTTGATCACCGAGATTTTTTGCGAGTTCAAATAACTGAGGTCTAAGTGATTAATCCCGGTTGCTGGTGATACTAAGTATCTAAGGCTCGTCACCTTTTTGAGAAGATCCTCACCTATATAGATTCCGAGTCCACAAAAAAAGGCTTCAGCATTTGAATCTCGAAGCTCGTCACCAAGTTCACCCGCATTTTTTGCGCTCGATCTGATCACGTTGAATTTTGACTTTAGTTTCGCGACAGAGTCCTGAGGATAGAAATCAAAATCAGAAACTAATACAACGGGCGTCAAAGTAGCCCTCCACTCATCAAGGCGCGAGCCACCAAAAGGTCAAACTCCGAATCGATGTTTAATGATCGTGATCTTGGCATTATCAGCGCTCGAGACTTGCTCCCTTTGAATGTACGGTTTTTTAAGTCGCCCACAGTTGTTAAATAGATGGCGCCGTTTCGAATATACATTGGTCGCAAATTTTGCCTTGGCATGTTTTCGACTTCCTCAACAAACGGAGGATCCACCAAAAATCCGTTTTCGATGAATTTCATCCTCGCAGGATGCGTTCCATCAACCGGCACAACACTTATGACACTCGACCCATCGTGATTCATGGTCAATGCCATATTGATGTCTTCATGAGTTCTAAAAGGCGATGTCGGCTGAAGAAGCATCACCGCATCAAACTGCTCATCAAGAGCGTCTAAAGCATGAAGTACAACATCGATCGATTGAGCTTCGTCACTCGCCAACGAGTCTGGTCTAACAAATGGAACCTCGACACCAAAGTTCCGACAAGCATCCGCAATTTCTTTATCGTCAGTCGAAACCACAACCCGACTTAAAGTTGACTTACTCGCTGCATCAATTGTCCACTTAATGAGTGGACATCCGCCGAGGTCGACCATGTTCTTATTAACAATTGATTTTGAGCCGCCGCGAGCTGGTATCAACCCAAGAACTTTCATTTTGCTAGCTCACTCAATTTCCAATGGTCTGCGAGAAAGTCTGCAGTTTCAACTATTCCATTTCGCGCACATTTTTCAAAAGGG
>CANLHV010000006.1 GCA_947490975.1 Acidimicrobiaceae bacterium | reverse complement strand
GGACGGGGGTTCGATTCCCCCCAGCTCCACCATTGTTTGGCGATTTCAGGCGAAAATTTTTTGATCGCTTCGAAATCGTAGATTAATAGTCATGAAGTTCGCTCCAATTTCTGACCGCCTTGCAGGTTTAGGCGCCGCCAAGTGGGCGGTTCACGCAGAAGGTTTGCGTCGGGCGAATTTAGGCGAACCAATAATTTTGTTGTCAATCGGCGAGCCAGATTTGCCGCCTCCAGCAAGCGTGCTTGACGCCGCGGCTAAAGCCATGCACAGTGGTCGCACTCGCTACGCACATGGTCAAGGCGAACCACAAACACTGGCTGCAATTGCCAATCACCTGACTAAGCGTTCTGGTGTACCGGTTTCACCTGAGCAAGTTCTCTTTACGGCAGGCACGCAAAACGGTTTATGCACTGCGCTACTTACTCTCGTACAAACCGGTGATGAAGTTCTCGTGCCCGACCCGTATTACGCAACATATGAAGGTCTTGTCGCAGCATCTGGTGCCACTTTTGTGCCTGTTGCAACTCGACCAGAAGATAATTTTCACGTCACCGCACAAGCGATTGAACGCGCAATAACAAAACGTACAAAAGTTTTGTTATTAAACACGCCGAGCAACCCGACCGGTGCCGTGCTGACAGAAAAAGAAATCGATGAAATTGGTGCAGTCTGCGAGCGCCACGATTTATGGATCATCTGCGACGAGGTATACGCCGACATGACATTTGATGTGCCTTTTTGCTCGCCGTTTGATCGACCGCATCTACGACATCGCACTCTGGCTGTTTCATCAATTTCAAAGTCGCATGCCTTGCCAGGTTTTCGCGCGGGCTGGGTTGCATCTCACCCAGATGTCACCCCTCGCCTCGTGCTGGTTGCCGAAGCAATGTTGTTTGGTTCACAACCATTTATTGAAGACGCACTCACGGTCGCCTTAAACGAACAACACCCCGAAGTCGAACGACTTCGTCTCGCATTTCGCGAGCGCGCCGAAACATTAATAAAAGCGTTCGCAGGCTCACAAGCCATCACCGCACGTATGCCCGAAGGCGGCATGTTCATCATGCTTGATGTGCGTCGCACAAAACTTTCTGGCGAAGAATTCGCCTGGCAGTTATTGCGCCAAGAAAATGTGAGTGTGATGCCTGGTGAGAGCTTCGGCAACGGCGGCGCTGGCCACATTCGCATCGCGCTAACTGTCGATTCAGAAATCTTGCGCGAAGCATGCGACAGAATTCGAAATCTCGCCGAAAAAATCTGTTCAGAAATTAACTAGCTAATGACTGACAACCAACTTCGCGTCGGTGAAGCAATTATCGATCTGCTCGCCCGCGAATACGGTGTCGATGTCGTGTTTGGCATTCCGGGCGTGCACAACATTGAGCTCTACCGCGGTTTGCATCGCTCTGGTATTCGAGCAATTTCACCCCGCCACGAACAAGGCGCGGGGTTCATGGCCGACGGCTGGTCAATCATCACCGGCCGCCCAGGTGTGTGCGTATTAATCAGTGGCCCAGGCGTAACCAATGTATTGACGCCAATCGCGCAGGCTTATCACGATTCTCGACCAATGCTCGTGCTCGCCTCGACCACACCGACTGATGCTCTCGGCAAAAGTTTCGGGCCGCTACATGACTTGCCTGATCAAGCCAAAATCGCCGAATCGGTTTGTGCATTCAGCGAAACAGTCACCGACCCGGCGCAGTTGCCCGCGCTTATCGAGCGTGCCTTCAACGTTTTTTCGTCGTCACGACCGCGGCCAGTTCACATTGCAATTCCGATGGATGTTCTTGCCCAACCGTGTCAACCATTCGCGCGCAAGCAACTCGCCACAGTCAAACCGGCTGCATCAGCAAGCGAAGTTTCTCGCGCAGCCGAAATAATCAACTCTGCGCAAAATCCAGTCGTGATCGCCGGCGGCGGTTGCGTCAACGCAGGTTCAGAACTTGTCGCATTCGCTCAGGCTCTCGATGCACCTGTATTGCTGACTGGCAATGCCAAAGGCGTGGTGTCTTCAAGTCACGAGTTGTGCGCTGGCAATTGTCTCGTGTTCGGTCGGGTGCAACGCGATGTTGAGTCGGCTGATGTCGTTGTCGTTGTTGGCAGCGAACTTTCAGACACTGATCTCTACAACGGTGGTCGAGCGTTAAATTTCGCGGGCAAAGTCGTGCGCATCGACATTGACTCGGCACAGATCATTCGACGTACATCGCCATCTGTCGCACTCGTTGGTGACGCAGCCATCACACTGCGCGAACTGACAGCCAAACTCACAAAGCGAACATCACATAATGGTCAGACTCGAGCAAAAACATGGCGCGAGCACGCACGCGCAAAAACCAATGCTTATTTTCAACCATGGCTAGAAGCAATTGAAAATACGTTGCCAAGCGACGTCATAGTTGCACTCGACTCAACGCAATTGGCCTACAGCGCGCATTGGTGGTTGCCCGCAACACAGTCACGATCATGGCTCGCACCATATGGTTTTGGCACACTCGGTTGCGCGCTGCCAATGGCAATCGGCGCAAGTATCGCTGCACCAACTAGACCCGTCTTAGCAATCGTCGGAGATGGTGGTTGGTTATTTACCGTGGCCGAAATGGCAGCCGCCAAAGATCTGAACAACAAAATCGTTTTGCTGTTATGGGACAACCGTGGCTACGAACAAATCCGCGAATCATTCGACGATGTTGCTGCGCCACAAATGGGTGTTGATGTTTCTTCGCACGACCCGGTTGCAATCGCCAAAGGTTTTGGTTGGGCAACAACGCAAATTACGACACCAGAGCAACTTACGACAGCATTACAAAATAGTTTTGCGGCTAACTCGCCACAATTTATTCGGGTCGTCGCGAACTAAAAATTACTTCTCGCGGTAGACGACAAAAACTTTGCGCAAAGTTTCATGAACCGTCCACTTGCCTTTCCAGCCGATCGGAAAGATGCAACTCGAACCAGCGGTTAATTCAACAGCGTCGCCGCCGTCTTCGTGCACCGTCATTCGGCCGGACAAAACATAGATAACTTCACCACGAGTTGTGAACTCCCATCGTGATGCACCTGGTTCACACTCCCAAGTGCCGGCAGTAACCGTCGGATTGTCAAGAAAAACTTTTGCCCGCGTCATGATTTCGCCGGTCAATGGTTCGGCCGAAGGCTGCCCGAGTGGTTTTGCAGCCAAATCTGCCGCCGCAATATCGCTTGCTCTGAATGAAATTGTCATAACGGCAAGTTTACGACATTATGCGCAAGTTTTTCTTTGTGAACAAAAAGTATGCCGCCATCACCAACATCAACAAGCCCGTAACCGAAAAAGTTGCCGGCGCAGAATCAGTACTTCTGGCGATAATCCCGACGGCTAATGCCCCGAGTGGCGCGAGGCCCGAAAATATCAGTGAGTGAATCGCCATTACTCGACCCATAACCTGCGGCGGCGTGTTGTTCTGAATCAATGTTTGGCTCAGGTTCATATAAAAACCACCACCCATTCCCCAGGCAAAAAGCATCACGCTCATCATCAAAATCGAACTTGACTGCCCGAGGATAATTTGCATTGAACTACCCCAACACAAAGCAACCATGAACCACATGCCCTTTCGAATCATTTTGTGGTTGTAACGCAAGATTGCTACTGAAGTAACAAATTGACCCACTCCGAGCATCGCAAACATGAACGTGGTCTGACTACCCGTTGCGCCGGCCTGTTCTTTTGCGATTTGCGGACCCAAAACTATCCATGGCGAAAGCATCAACAAAATTGATCCGCAGAGCAAAACATAAAAGGCTCGAACTTCTTTGTGCCCAACAATGAAACTCAGACCCCCAAATATTTCTTCGCGCAGTCTTCTTCGCTCTGTGTTCAAACTTGCAGGCAATTGCAACTTGATTAGGGCGAAAAATCCAAACAAGTTGAGCAAAGCCTGAATCCAAAACGCGCCTTCAATCCCCCAAATTGCAATTGCCGGACCAGCCACTGCTGGGCCAATAATCAATCCAAGATTGTTTCCGATTGTATTGACCGCAATCGCCCCAATAAGTTTGTCTCTCGGCACGACAGACGGCACAATCGCCGAGCGCACTGGCGAACCAATGGCGATAAATATGCCAGCAATAAAAGATCCGATAATCGCCCAGTTGATCGTCATCTGTTTGGTTGTGACCATCACGGCAATCACGGTCGTTATCGCCAATGCACCAAGTTGACTGACCATCAGCAATATGCGCCGATTCATGTGATCACTCATAACCCCAACAGGCAGAGAAATCAGCAGCACCGGAATGCCCATCACAAAGAGAATCAACCCACTGATGTCAGATTTTGCGCCAAGTTCAAGGGCCAGCCAGACAAATGCAAAGCGCTGAGTGCTCTGCACAAGAATGAACAAAAAACTGTTTATCCATAAAAGGCGAAATGGCTTAATCGCCATTAATTCACCGGGTCGAATTCCCTGCGTGGGCGCCAAAGAATTCATCACCAAGAGCGTCTCACAAGTTTGACCAGCGAAACGAGTTAAGGGTCTTGCCTGCCTTAGCTCAGATCGGCTGGTGTTTGTCGCTCGTTGAGATGCAAGTCAGTGCCCGTATACGGATGCGCAAGTGCAACCTCTTCGTTCAACTCGACACCCAAACCTGGCTCTTTCGACGGAATCACATAACCGTTTTCGAACTGAATTGGCTTTTTCAAAATCTTGGCGTGGAAACCGCCCCAATCTTGAATGCTTTCAAGAATCAAGAAATTCGGAGTGCAAGTACTCAACTGAATATTGGCCGCGCCTTCAATTGGTCCGCAATAAAGATGCGGTGCTATTTGTGCGTGATAAGTCTCAGCAATTGATGCAATCTTTTTGCCTTCGAGAATGCCGCCGCAACGACCAGTTGCCAACTGAATGATCGACGCGCCACCAACGCGCAGTACGTGCGCAAACTCATATTTAGAAGTCAAGCGTTCACCCGTAGCGATCGGAATACTCGTGTGCGCCGCAACCTTGGCCATTTCTTCAGGCGCATCAGGCGGAATCGGTTCTTCAAACCACATCGGGTCGTAAGGCTCAAGTTGCTTGGCTAAACGAATCGCACCCGACGCGGTGAACTGGCCGTGCGTGCCGAACAAAATATCGGCGCGATTGCCAACTGCTTTGCGAATCGCAGCAACCATTCGCACGCTGCGATCAATCGTCGCCAGCGACGGTTGCCGTCCGTCATAAACCGAATATGGTCCAGCCGGGTCGAGTTTCACTGCCGTGAAACCACGCTCAACTTCACGCAACGCAGCCTCAGCTGACATGTCTGGGTCTGTGTAAAGCGGGTGATCTGAGTGTGCATCAAACTCATGTGGTGGATACAAATATGTGTAGCAACGCAGGCGATCGTGAACCTGACCGCCGAGCAATTCGTAAACAGGCTTGCCTGTGTCTTTGCCACAGATATCCCACATTGCCATTTCGAGTCCACTGACTACACCAGCGGTGCTGAAGTCTGGTCGATGCGAGAAACCCGAGCCATAAGTACGTCGCCACATTTTTTCAATGTGAAACGGATCAGAACCGAATACGTATCGAGCAAAAATATCTTCAGCGACTTTGCAAACAACTTGTGGCGAATAAGTGGCTGTATAGATTTCACCAATACCGGTGACACCAGTATCAGTAGTTAGTTTTACGAAAATGAAGTAGCGACCGCCAGTGCGCGGTGGTGGATTGCCAACAACAAAAGTTTGCAACTTCTCAATTTTCATAACCCCACCTACTTTTTCTACTGCTAGAAGACGATCACATTTCGCAATGCATCCCCGCGTTTTACGGCGGCAATCGCTTCATTGATCTCTTCTAAAGGATATGTCTTTGTCACGAGTTCATCCAGCTTCAAGCGACCTTGCTCGTAAAGTGAAATCAGATTCGGAATATCAATTTGAATTCGCGCCGAACCCATCTTCGAGCCAAGAATGTTTTGGCTATAGGCAGCCATCGTGCCTGGGTCAATTTCTGACATTACGCCGTTTGCGGGCATACCAACTAATACGACAGTGCCCGACTTTGCGAGCAGACCATACGAAGAGTCAAATGCTTGTTTAGCGCCAACCGTCACAAAGACATAATCTGCACCGCGGCCATCTGTGATTTCTTGCACCCGTTTGGCAACATCTTCTTTTCCTGAATTGATGCCGTGTGTTGCCCCAAACTTCTTGGCAGCATCAAGTTTCGAATCAGAAAGATCAATAGCAACGATCGATCTTGCGCCACTCACGCGAGCGCCTTGAACCGAGTTCAAACCAACCCCGCCAGCGCCAATGACGATTACATGACTGCCTGGCTCAACTTTTGCCGTATTTGTCACCGCGCCAAAACCAGTTATCACTCCGCACGCCAACAAAGATGCACTTGCTGACTTGATATCTTTCGAAATCACGACTACTTGCGACTCGTGCACAACCACATATTCAGCGAAACTTGCTGTACGCATCGCTTGCACAATCGATTCGCCCGACTTCGAAGTCAGCGGGCTCTTGGCATCGAGTGCGAACGATGTTTCGCAAGTTACGGGCATGCCACGCGAACATCCACGACAGTGACCGCAAGACCGAATCAGCGTCACCACGACTTGATCGCCAACTTTGACCGATGAAACACCAGTGCCCAACTCTTCGACAACCCCGACACTTTCATGGCCAAAAATTGCCGGCAGCGTGCCGCCCCATGCACCATCGGCATACGAAATATCACTGTGGCAAATCGCAGTTGCCAAGATCTTCACTCGCATCTCACTGGCTTGGGGCTTGGCCAGATTTACTTCTTCGATTACTAGTGGCTTACCAAACTCACGACAAACTGCAGCTTTCATTAACTTTGCCTTTCAGAATCTTTAATCTCGAAATTCGCGAGACTCTTGGTCAAGAATCTCGGTTAACGCCGCGAAGTGATACTCGGCAGCATTCGGATACTCTAGCCATTGTTTGCAAACCATCGCAGCAGTCTCATTAGGTATCAACTCAAGTTCACGTCCAGTCGACAACGCCAGCACTTGCAATTGCGATGCTTTCTCCAAATAATAAAGTTCGTCAAACGCTTCAGCCACCGTCTTGCCGACAACGATCACCCCGTGATTCGCCAAGAACAGCACGCTACGCGACCGCCCCAAAAGTTTGGCGACTCGCTCTCCTTCACTGGCTTCAAGTGCCATGCCGGCATAATCGCGGTCATATGCGATGCGATTGTAAAAGCGACATGCGTTCTGGTCGAGCATCAAGAACTCGAAATCTCGCAAACATGCAAGCGCGGTCGCATATGGCATATGAGTATGCAAGACACAATTTGCGTCAGGCACCAATTTATGAATCTGCCCATGCAAGTTCATCGCCGTCGGGTCTACAACTTGGCTTTTGCTGATACCAAAGCCATCTGCATTCATGTCGACAAGCAATAAATCACTCGCTCGCATCTGTGCAAAATGCCGGCCAGCTGGGTTTATCAGAAATTCCTGACCGTCATCAGAAACTGCAACGCTGAAGTGATTAGCAACGGCTTCATGCAAGTTCAGGCGCGCCGCCCAGCGAAACGCAACTGACAGATCTAGTCGAGCCTGTTGCTCGCGCGTCATGATCTAAATGCTATTGCAGTCGGGCCGGAAACCCAGGTGCACGCAGATCTGTGCCGAGAGCGTCTTCAAGAAGTTTGACAACCTGAGTCGACCACGCTTCGCCACCGTATTGAGCCTTGGCTCGTACAAAAGCTTGTTGCACCGTGCTCGCCACATCAAGTGGCACACCAAACTTACGGCCGTACTCCATCGCAAAACCCATGTCTTTTAGTGCAAGATCCATCGTGAAGCCGATGTCGTAGCTGCCGTTGAGAATAACTTGACCTTCGGTTTCGTGAACAAAACTATTGCCCGAGCTGTTTTTGATCACTTCAAACGCGACACCGAGATCAATGCCACCTTTTTTCGCCAGCATCAATGCCTCGCCACATGCCACAAGATGAATGAACGCAAGCATGTTCGTGATTACTTTGATAACCGCGGCACTTCCGAGTTCGCCGACATAGATAACTGGTTTACCCATCGCCTCAAGCAAGTCTTTGTGCGCTTCAAAAATCTTCGGGTCGCCGCCTACTAAAACGGTGATGTCGCCTTCGGCCGCTTTATGCACACCGCCGGTAACCGGCGATTCAAGAGAGTTGAAACCCAACTTGGCGGCAATTTCACCAAGACGAAGCGTTTCGCTGCGGTCGTTGGTGCTCATGTCGATCCAGGTGGCGCCTTTTGCCAAGCCACAGAAAATTCCATTTTCACCGTCAACCACTGCATCGATTGCCCGCGGTGATGGCAAACAAGTGAATACAACTTCAGATGCCTGCGCAACTTCTTTGGCGCTATTGGCCCACTTCGCACCCTTGGCGATAAGACCTTCGCCAAGAGACTTATTCAAATCGTTAATAGTCACCTTGTGCCCAGCGCGCAGCAAACTTGCTGCCAAATAGACGCCGAGGTGGCCAAGTCCGATGAAGCCGCAATTTCTTGATGTTGTCTTGCTCATAGTTGTATCCATGTCGTTTTGAGATTGGTGTAACCGTCTATTGAATGCATCGAGCGATCTCGACCCGTGCCAGATTGTTTGAATCCGCCGAACGGTGTTGTGATCGAACCCTTATCGAAAGTATTCACCCAAACAGTGCCGGTACGCAATTTGCGGGCAATGCGATGAGCCTTCGTAATATCACGTGTCCATACGGCTGATGCCAAACCATATTGCGTGTCATTGGCGATACGCACCGCTTCGTCGGCGCTTTCAACTGCAATCGAAGCCAACACCGGTCCGAAAATTTCTTCGCGTTCGATGCGCATGCCGGGTTTGACATTTTGAAATACGGTTGGCTTGATATAGACACCGCCCTTGACTGGCTCTGCTTTCTCGCCACCCGAAAAGACTTTCGCGCCTTCGTTTTTGCCAATATCGATATAACCAAGTACTCGCTCGAATTGAGTTTTGTCAACGATCGTGCCCATCGCCGTGGTCGGGTCGTAAGGGTCACCAGGTTGAATCGACTTACCGATGTTCGTGATCTTTTCGAGCAATTCATCTTCGACTTCTTTTTCTACGACGAGTCGCGTACCCGCATGACAAGTTTGTCCAGAGTTATAGAAAACACCCCAAGCAATCGATGATGCAGCTGCATCAAGATCTGCGCAGTCACTCAAAACAATTTGCGGTGTCTTGCCACCCAACTCAAGAGAAACTGATTTGCCGTTGCTCTCAGCTGCATATGTCAAAAAGTATCGGCCAACTTCGGTTGAACCCGTGAATGCAAGTTTGTCGACATCCATATGTCGACCCAGTGCCGCACCAGCTGTTGGTCCAAAACCAGGTACAACGTTTAAAACGCCGTCTGGCAAACCTGCTTGCGAACCAAGTTCGGCAAAAAACAACGCCGAGAGTGGCGACTGCTCTGCTGGTTTCAGCACGACTGAGTTTCCGCCGGCTAACGCAGCGCCGACCTTCCATGACGAAATAATCAATGGATAGTTCCATGGCACTACCGCGCCCACAACACCAAGTGGTTCGCGCTCGATTAACGCCACGGCATCTCGTGGCACGGGTGCGACCTGGCCGTACATCTTGTCGATAGTTTCGGCAAACCATTGCAAATTATTGGCCGCCGACGCAATATCAACATTCACCGAATCACCAATCGGCTTGCCAACGTCCATCGTCTCAAGCAGCGCAAGCTCGTAAATGTTTTCGCGCATCAATTGCACCCAGCGCAACATAATATTTTTGCGATCGAGTGGCGCCATTTCGCTCCACACGCCATTATTAAAAGACCTGCGCGCAGCAGCCACCGCGCGATCAATATCTTGTTTGTCGCCTTCGGCGACATTTGCGACAACCGTGTTATCGCGCGGATTAATCGATTCGAATGTCTTACCGCTCGCAGAATCTACAAATTTGCCGTCAATAAATAGCTGTGTTCGTGCCACTTTTTGCGCCGCGCGCTTTGTCCATTCTTCACGAGTCAGTAGATCGGTCATCTTTTCACTCCATTACTTTTTTGGCTGATAATCAAGCCCCGACGCTATCAGTACGACCTGTCAGAATATAAGCGTGCCGCCAGAACAAACGTCGAACACCCCGACTACTTGTCTATTGGCAATCGCCTCGGTGCATCGCACTGGTTCGACATTGCTGTGCTCAATCTTGCGGGCCACTCACCTGGCCGGCATGCCAATGGAATATCTGAATATTCACACCAAGAACTTCACGAATTTTCGTAACGAGAACAATTTGCCCAAACTAAATTTGCGTGGCGCATTGATCGGTGCTGTGCGAAAAGTCTCCGGTCGCAATTCGTGGCGCAACATCGATTATTTCTCTGATTCTTCATGGCGCGCATACCTGAATCGAGCAGCCGAACTGAATACGACACCAAACGGAGTATTCGGCATCAAGATGCACTACAACCAATATGAAGAGCACATGTTGCAACGCGGCATCGATGCCAATTTTTGGAATGCGCCAATCAAGTGGGTGCGCATCACTCGCGACAACGAAATTCGTCAGGCAATTTCGCTGGTGCGCGCCGAACAATCAAATCAATGGAATAGCAACATGACTGCAATTCGCGAACCCATTTATAACGAGCAAGCAATCGTTGAAGCCCTTGAAACTATTTCGACTGCCAATAAAAACTGGGACGCATACTTCGCCAAACACTCGATTACTCCGTTATTCGTAACTTACGAACAACTAACTCGCGATATGAATACCACGGTTCGGCGAATCATGAGTCACATCAACACGCCGATTGACACCGTGCCTGAACCTCAAACCAAGCGACAATCTGACGGCGCTAGCGCAATGTGGGAGCAACAATTCTTGAACTCTCGCCCCGAATTTGCCTCGCGCGCTGCCACAATATAAGAGTGAGCGTTTCGGCGATCTTCGATCCAACTAAATGGAGTCAAGTTAAAGATTTTTCTTTTCGCGACATCACATATCATCGCGCAAAAGATCAAGGCACTGTTCGTATCGCCTTCAACCGCCCAGAAGTTCGCAATGCCTTTCGCCCAAGCACGGTCGACGAACTATACCGAGCACTAGATCACGCACGTCAAACAGTAGATGTTGGTTGCGTGTTGTTAACTGGCAATGGTCCATCTCCAAAAGATGGTGGCTGGGCTTTTTGCAGTGGTGGAGACCAGCGCATTCGTGGTCGAGATGGCTATCAATACGACTCAGGTGACGAAAACAAATCGAGCACTGGTCGACTACACATTCTCGAAGTACAGCGATTAATTCGCTTCATGCCGAAAATTGTTATTTGTGTTGTGCCGGGTTGGGCCGCTGGTGGTGGCCATAGCCTGCATGTCGTCAGCGACTTGACTTTGGCTAGCAAAGAACACGCCAAGTTCAAACAAACAGATGCTGATGTTGCAAGTTTTGATGGTGGCTTCGGCTCGGCTTATCTTGCTCGTCAAGTTGGTCAGAAGTTTGCTCGCGAAATCTTCTTTCTCGGTCGCGAATACTCTGCCGAAGATGCTCATCGCATGGGCATGGTCAATGCTGTCGTCGATCATGCAGACCTCGAAAAAGTTGCACTCGAGTGGGCTCGAGAGATCAACGCAAAAAGCCCAATGGCCCAGCGCATGCTTAAGTTTGCTTTCAACGCGATCGACGACGGGCTAGTTGGTCAACAGATTTTTGCCGGCGAGGCAACTCGTCTGGCATACATGACCGAAGAAGCCACTGAAGGTCGCGATTCATTCGTTGAAAAACGAGACGCTGACTGGTCAAAATACCCCTGGCATTTCTAATCTTGCGACGCTTGCGCAAGAAATCGCAATGATCACGACGATTGCTTCAAGTCAAGACCCGCGACTTGACCCGCTTCGATTAAACGAACGTCAGCTCACAACAATTGCTCAGCGCCGTTCGACTATCGCTGCTGGTCGATTCATTGCCGAAGGTGATCTAGTCGTTGCCCGAGCACTCGAAGCCGGTTACAAACCCGAAGTCGTTCTGTGTGACGCTGAACAAGCTGAGCGTTTGCATCAACAAGTCTCTGAATTAGGCGGACAATGTTTAACGGCTGATATTGAAATTCGCCGTGAAGCAACTGGTCTTGGTGTGCCACTAAGCGCGATCGGCGTTTTTTATCGGCCCGAGCCGCAAACAGTTGACCAAGTTATTTCAAACGCTCAGCGCATCGTCGTCGTTGAAGCAGTCGACAACCCGAGCAATATCGGGGCGATAGTTCGCTGCGCAACCGGTTTGGGCTGGGATGGTTTGATCTGCGACGCGACAAGCGCTGACCCACTTTCACGCCGTGGGCTGCGGGTTTCTATGGGGTCGGCATTTAACTTAAGTTTCGCCCGCACAACCGACGTCGTTGCAACACTTAAGACACTGCAGGCTCACGACTTCAAAGTCTTTGCATTAACGCCCGATAGCAAATCAATTGACATTGACAAAGTAGGTATTACACCTGCTCAAAAACGCGCAATTATTTTTGGTTCAGAACGCGCTGGTCTAAGCGAGCAAGCACTCGCCTGCGCTGATGCTCGAGTCAAAATTGCCATGAACCCAAATGTTGATTCGCTCAATGTTGCTGCCGCTGCGGCGATTTCTTGCTACGCGCTGCGCTGACGCAAGCTAGCGCAAGCTGACGCGAGCTAACGCGGGTAGTCGGCCGAAGAAATTGGCAACCCTGTGTCGTTGCGCAAGTGCTCGGCAGCTTTGACAAAATATTGCGTCATCTCGTCGCGAATCAACTCGTCTGGTGCGAGTTCATTGACTGCGGTCAACATATGCACCAGCCAGCGGTCGCGCTCTAAGTTGCCAATTCGAAACGGCATATGTCGCATTCGCAGTTTCGGCTGACCACGATTCTCGTTGAACAACATCGGCCCGCCCCAATATTGAGCAAGAAACCAAGTCAAGTGCTGGCGTGCTTTGACCAGATTCGTGGGGTCTTCGTAGAGCACGATCAAAACTTCGTCAGTGGCGACACCTTCATAAAAACGATCGACGAGCCTCTCAAAGAAAGAAAGGCCCCCGACTTGTTCGTAGAGCGAACTATCTGAACTCAGGATCTTGCCAATCTGGAAACAAGTTTGGCATCTCAGTTGAAACTTTCATCGTAAAGTTCGCTGCTCGCTTTTCGAGAAAGCTCATGACACCTTCGCGTGCATCGGCAGATTTGCCGCGTTGCAAAATGCCCCGCGACTCTGCTCGATGTGCTTCCATTGGGTGTGACGCGCCAAGCATTCGCCACAACATCTGTCGCGAAAGTGCGACTGAAACAGGTGCCGTGTTTTCGACGATCTCTTTTGCTAAAACTTGCGCCGCACCAAGCAAATCACCACCCGAATGAACACTGCGCACGAGCCCCGCATCGCACGCTTCTTGCGGCGAAATCATTCGACCAGTGAATACCCACTCAGTTGCACGTGAAATACCGACTACACGCGGCAAAAACCACGAAGAACACGCTTCGGTGACGATTCCGCGGCGGGCGAAAACGAAACCAAATTTTGCACTGTCGCTCGCTAAACGAATATCCATTGGCAAAGTCATCGTCACACCCACACCGACAGCAGCACCATTGATTGCCCCAATGACAGGTTTCAAACTTTCAAAAATACGCAGTGATACGAGCCCGCCTCCATCGCGTGGCACGTCTTTCAAACCGGGCACATCGCTGCCACCCCGACTAAAAGTTTCACCGCCCGCCGATAAATCTGCGCCGGCGCAAAACGCCCGACCGGCACCCGTCACTATTACTGCGCGCACGTCGTCGTCGGCATCTGACAAGTCAAATGCCGCAATTAGTTCATGCAGCATCGTGTTGGTAAAAGCATTGAGTTTTTCTGGACGATTCAGCGTGATCGTCGCAACATGCTCGCTGACTACATAATTAATTTGACTAAACATCAAGAAAACGCGTTGCTGCTATTGCCGAACCGACCGCACCGACAAAAGCACCTATACCCAGCAATATAAACATCACCGAAGTCAAATAACTGTCGGGCACGACAAGCGAACTTATACCCGTGCCTGGTTTAAACCCGGTGACGCCGTTCGTCCACGCTGAATTCAAAAGCCACAGACCGCCACAAGAGACAACTCCACCAATGAGGCCTTGCAATAAACCTTCCAACATAAATGGAACTCGAATAAACCAGTTTGTGGCGCCCACTAACTTCATAACTTCGATTTCACGGCGCCTGGCGAACATCGCCGTGCGAATCGTGTTCCAGATCAAACCAACGGCGACGAGCAAAAGCACGAGCGAAGTAATTAACGTAACGACTCGAATGAAGTTCGACAAAGTTGAGATCACCTCGAATTCGTCTTCGGCCAACGCGACAGCTTCAACTCCGGGCAAAGTGCGATATTGATCGCTCAGCGACCTGACGAGAGTCGGATCATCTGAAAGCGGTACCACCTTAAATTGCGTCGGTATCGTCTCTGGCGTCAGCAAGCCGAGCGTCACAGGGTCGCCTGCAAAAATTCGCTTTGCCTCTTCATAACTTTCGGTTTTGTTTAGATAACGCAATTTATCTGCATCAATAATCGTCGGCGATGCTCGCAATACCGAGTCGATCAGCGCGACTTGCTCGGCAGACGCATCGCTACGAACAAAAATAATCATCTCGACATCGCCGCGCCACTGCACCAGCAAGTTCTCAAACGCACGTTGAATTAGAAATGTAGCGCCGACCAATAAAAGCGAGACTGCAGAAGTTAAAACTGCCGCGGCAGTCAGAGTGATGTTGCGTCTGAAACTTTCCCAAGTTTCGCGGAAGGCGTAGCCAATGCGTGAAAACATCTACTCGTACACTCCGCGTTCTTGGTCGCGCACAATTACGCCGCGATCTAATTGAATAACTCGTCGACGCATGGCGTTTACAACACGGTGATCGTGAGTTGCCATCACTACGGTCGTACCAGTCTGGTTAATTTCATCAAGTAGACCCATGATGCCTTCGCTGGTATTCGGGTCGAGGTTGCCGGTTGGTTCGTCGGCCAACATGATTAATGGTCGATTGACGAATGCTCGAGCAATTGAAACTCTTTGTTGCTCGCCACCTGAAAGTTGATTCGGAAATCTGTCTTGTTTGTCTGCCAAGCCGACCAAATCGAGAACAATCGGCACTTGTCGGTCGATTACATGTCTTGGCTTGCCAATCACTTCAAGTGCGAATGCCACGTTTTCAAATACCGTCTTGTTGAGCAGCAATTTATAGTCTTGAAAGACATTGCCCATGCTGCGACGCAGATGCGGCACCCGAGAAGCAGGCAGTTCATTTATATTCTGACCCGCAACCCAAACATCACCACGTTCTGGTTGTTCTTGGCGGTTAATAAGCCGCAAAAGCGTCGACTTGCCCGAACCAGATGGCCCAACCAAAAACACGAATTGGCTCTTGGGGATATCAAATGAGGCATCGCGTACAGCCACTGTTTCGGTGCCGTATATTTTCGTCACATTTTCAAGACGAATCATTGCGACAAACTTACCATTCTCAAACCAATTCGCCGATCAGGCTTATTCGCTATCAGAACGCCGCCAACGAAGAAACCCTTCCATGAATTCATCTAAATCACCATCAAGCACAGCCGTAACATTGCTGCTCTCGACACTCGACCTCAAATCTTTCACCATTTGATACGGCTGCAAAACATAAGAGCGAATCTGACTTCCCCATCCGACTTGTGCTTGTTTGCCAGCAATCTGCGAAAGAGCCGCCGCTTTTTCTTCTTCGTCTTGGGCAATGATCATCGCTTTCAATCGCTTCATCGCACTTTCGCGATTTTGCAATTGACTTCGCTCTTGCTGTGACGACGCTACGAGTCCGGTCGGCTCGTGAATTAAGCGAACTGCTGATGATGTCTTATTGACGTGCTGACCACCCGCCCCCGATGCACGAAAAACTTCCATGCGAATATCGCTTTCGTTAATCTCGAGCTCAGCCTGATCAAGAATCGGCCAAATTTGTACCAAAGCAAAACTTGTCTGACGACGACCTTGATTATCAAATGGGCTTATGCGCACAAGACGATGGGTGCCGCGCTCACTGGTTAATAGCCCGTATGCATAGCGGCCGCGAATTGTTACGTCTGCCGACAATATTCCGGCCTCGGTACCAATTGAAACATCGCCAATCTCAAACGCAAAGCCACGACGCTCAGCCCAGCGCCGATACATTCGCAGCAGCATTTCACTCCAATCTTGAGCATCAACGCCACCATCTTTGGCGTTGATCTGCAAAATCGCGTCGCACTCGTCGTGCTCGCCTGTGAACATGCTGCGCATTTCGAGTGAGTCAAGTTGACTGCGACATGCAGCAATACCCTTTTCAAGTTCTGGCTCTTGGGTAGCGTCATCTTCGGCCCGAGCCAGTTCGTGCAACACGAATAAATCATCAACAGTCGCCGTAAGCAAATTGAATTGATCAATGTCGGCCTTTAGTGCGACGTATTGAGAATTTATCTTTTTCGCATGTTCTTGGTCATTCCATAGATCGGGCTTGGCGACCTCGCCTTCAAGTTCGACAAGCAAGCCTCGCGAAGTCTCAATATTCAGATACTGCGCGGCTTCACCGACACGGCGACGCAACTCTGCAAGGTCGCTCGAAAAATCTTTCATGATCGGTAAAGCGCCCTAATTGACGCGGCCGTGGCACATTTTGTATTTTTTGCCAGAGCCACATGGGCACTGCGAGTTGCGTGGCGTCTTTGACCAATCGGGTTGACCAAAAACACCACCACTGGTCGTTGCTATAGCGCTCGGTGCTTGGCCGACATTTTCGTCAGATGTCTGCTGGATGTTGCTCAACTTGCTGACAGGTTCAGAATTATTGATCACTTGCACGTGCATCACATATTTGACGAAGTCTTGAGCAATGCCTTTCATCAAGGCACCGAACATCTCGAAGCCTTCGCGTTGCCATTCGATCAATGGGTCTTTTTGGCCGATCGCACGAAGATTGATGCCTTCTTGCAGATAATCCATTTCTTCTAGGTGCTCACGCCATCGTTGATCGATGATTTTGAGCATCACTTGCCGCTCTACTTCACGCATTACGGGTGCAGTCATTTCGGTTTCGCGTTTTGTGTAGAACGCACTCGCGTCGGCCATAACAAGGTCGTAAATCTCATCTGTCGAATCGCACTGGGAAACTTTTGCCGCGCTGATTTCAGACGGCCAGAAGGTGCGCAACTCAAGAACCAAACCGTCGATATCCCATTCGTCATCGGCCTCGGCGACACAGTGCGATTCGATCAGCGAATCAACGGCCTCGGCCAAATACTCCATCGCTGCTGACTTGAGATCAAGACCCTGCAAGATTTGATCGCGACGCAAATAAATAATCTTGCGTTGCTCGTTCATTACCTCGTCGTACTTCAGCACGTTTTTGCGAATCTCACCGTTGCGCTGCTCGACGGTGCTCTGTGCTCGCTCTATCGCTTTAGTAACCATTTTTGCTTCGATCGCTTCGTCGTCGGGCAAAGCACGACCCATCACCCACGAAAGCGCACCGGTTGCAAACAATCTCATCAATTCGTCATCAAGGCTCAGATAGAAGCGGCTTTCACCTGGGTCGCCTTGTCGTCCAGCACGACCACGCAACTGATTGTCGATTCGTCGACTTTCGTGGCGTTCAGTACCTAAAACATATAGACCACCGAGTTGGCGAATCTTGTCGCCTTCAACTTTGCAGCTATCAGTATGTTTGGCAAGTTGTTCGCGATAACGCTTTTGCGCTTTGTCACGGGCTGTCAGAAAATCTGGCGGCATCGAATCAAGCGATGCCGGCAAAGCGAACTCGTCAAGCAGTGTCATCGGATCAAAACCCTCTTTGAGCACATCTTGTCGCGCTAGACCTTCAGGGTTTCCGCCCAACAAAATGTCAACGCCACGACCAGCCATGTTTGTTGCAACAGTTATTGAACCCAATCGCCCTGCCTGAGTTACAACCATTGCTTCACGAGTGTGCTGCTTGGCGTTCAAAACTTCGTGGCGAATACCGCGTTGCTGCAACTTTTTCGACAATTGCTCACTCTTTTCGACACTCACAGTGCCGACCAACACAGGTTGACCTTTGGCGTGTTTCTCTTCGATATCGCGAACTACTGCATCAAACTTTGCCGCTTCGGTTTTATAGATTTGGTCGGCCTGATCAAGGCGCACCATTTCACGATTCGTCGGAATCGGCACAACTTGCAAGTTGTAGGTGTTCATCAGTTCTGCAGCTTCGGTTTGCGCCGTACCCGTCATACCTGAGAGTTTTTCGTACATTCTGAAATAGTTCTGCAACGTAATCGTTGCCAAAGTTTGGTTTTCTTCTTTAATGTTGACGCCTTCTTTAGCTTCAACCGCTTGGTGAATGCCTTCACTCCAGCGACGGCCTTCAAGAATGCGACCAGTAAATTCGTCAACGATTTTTACTTCGCCTTCTTGAATGATGTAGTCCTTGTCGCGTTGATACAAGACGGCTGCCTTGAGCGCGACCTGAAGCTGGTGAACGAGATTTTGTTGAACCTCGTCGTAAAGATTCTCGATGCCCAACTGCTTCTCAACTTTTTCGATGCCAGATTCTGTCGGCACAACAATTCGTTTGGCTTCTTCGACGTCGTAATCAACATCACGAACGAGTGTGCGCACGATCGCGGCAAATTGATAATAAAGTTTTGCAGCATCAGCGACGCGTCCTGAAATAATAAGCGGTGTTCGTGCCTCATCAATCAAAATCGAGTCAACTTCGTCAACTATCGCAAAGTTGAAGCCACGCTGAACTTTGTCTTGCATTGTTGCTGCCATATTGTCGCGCAAATAATCGAAGCCAAATTCGTTATTCGTGCCGTAAGTGATGTCGCTTGCATAATCGACTCGCTTTTCAGATGCGCTTGTTCGCCGACCAGGTACAACAAGACCTACCGACATACCTAACCATCTGTGAATTTGTCCCATCCATTCGGCGTCACGTTGCGCCAAATAGTCGTTGGTCGTAATCTGATGAACGCCTTTGCCCGACAATGCGTTCAAATATGCCGGCAATGTCGAAACAAGTGTCTTACCTTCACCTGTTTTCATTTCAGCAACCCAGCCTGCATGCAGCGCTGCGCCACCCATCAACTGCACGTCGTAATGGCGCTGACCAATCACACGAGTGGCAGCCTCGCGCACGACTGCAAATGCCTCAATCAACAGATCATCTGGGGTTTCGCCACGCTCAATGCGTGACTTGAACTCAGCGGTCTTACCCCGCAACGCAGCATCGTTCAGTGCCGAGTATTCGTCTGACAATGCATTTATTTCGGGCAATATGGCGGCAAGAGCCTTTACTTTCTTGCCTTCTCCAGCGCGTAAGACTCGGTCGAGGATTGCCATAAGACAGTTGATGCTACAGCCACGCAAGTAACCAGACCAGCCCCTGCTTGATAAAGCGCATGAGATGCGCTGTTTAGAGTTGCTCCGGTTGTCACCACATCGTCGATCAACAACAAGTGTTCAGAGTCTAATTTTCGTGCCGAAAAAGTCGGTCCAATTAGTCGCGCATCGCGAGACTTTCCTGTTTGCGGACGATTCGAAACACGAAACAAAACTTTTCGACACGGCACAGACAGTTGCTTAGCGACATACTTGGCAATCAACTCGGCGTGATCATAACCTCGCTCGACGATGCGTCTGTTGGTTGTCGGCGCCCACGTGACGAGATCAATGCTCTTGAGTGTGCGCTCTTGCTCGACTCTTATTCGTTTCACCAGTGCATCACCAATAAATCTCAAACTTGATCTTTGATTGCGGTATTTAAAATTCAAAATCATTTTTCGAATAGCCGAGTTGTACTCAAAAGCAACGAGCACCGTCCCGTGATACTCAATTTGCTTCTTGTTCTGCTTTTTCGCGCCTGCGACGAGCTCGCCAAAACATGATTTACAGATCGATGTGCCGAGACGACCACACGCCGGACACGTTGCGCCAAAGACATAGCCGACCAAATTTTCTGCTTTCAACGTAAGTGTGTCTAGAAGCCTGAACATCTTCGCAACGTGTGTACCAGAACCAAGCGATATGGCTAGTGTGAATGCGTGAACAACCAACAACAACTTAAGTTTCGCGACAGACTTGGTCAGCGCCTCGCGAGATGTACGTTTGGTTTGGCTCTATTTGCCGTCGGCATCTCTTTGCAAATGAATGCAAATATTGGCGCACCACCATGGGATGTGTTTCACCAAGGTGTCTCCAAGCAAACCGAAATCTCTATCGGCAAAGTCATCGTGATGACAGGCTTCATTTTGCTTTTGCTGTGGATACCACTGAAACAGAAGCCCGGGCTCGGCACGATTCTCAATGCACTCGAAATCGGACTGGTTGCAGATTTGGCACTCGCAATCATCCCCGAGCCAAACAATATTTTCATTCGCGTAGTTATGGCGGCACTTGGCATTGTCATCGTGGCTGTCGGCACTGGCTTTTACATTGGCAGCGCTCTCGGACCTGGGCCACGCGATGGTTTAATGACTGGTCTTGCTAAACGCGGTATCCCAATTCGAATTGGGCGCACGGCAATTGAGGTCACAGTTTTAATAGTTGGTTTAGCACTTGGCGGCCAGGTTGGCGTCGCCACTTTCGCCTTCGCTTTTGGCGTCGGCCCCTTAGTGCACTTCTTTTTGCCGCGCCTGGCGATTAGTAGCGGTAACGCTCAGCCTTGAACGGTCCATTTGGCGGCACGCCAAGATAATCAGACTGCTCGTCGGACAATTTAGTCAACTTCGCCCCAAGAGAATCAAGGTGCAATAACGCAACTTTTTCATCAAGGTGCTTTGGCAGTACGTAAACACCCAATGGATAATTCTTAGTGTTGTTGAACAATTCAATTTGCGCGATCACCTGGTTGGTGAACGAACAGCTCATGACGAAGCTCGGGTGCCCGGTTGCGCATCCGAGATTTACTAATCGACCCTCTGCCAGAACGATCACTGAGTGACCATCGCTGAAAGTCCAAAGATCGGTGCCAGGTTTAAGCTCGTCGCGCGTTGCGCCACTTCGTGAGAGCCCCGCCATGTCGATTTCGTTATCGAAGTGTCCGATATTGCAAACAATCGCATTGTGCTTCATTTTTGACATGTGCTCTGCAGTGATGATTGCTTCGTTGCCAGTAGCAGTCACGAAGATATCGGCAACTTTAAGCACATTGTCAAGCGTGTCGACGATGTAGCCCTCCATCGCTGCTTGCAATGCATTGATCGGATCAATTTCGGTAACTACAACTCGTGCGCCTTGTCCACGCAAACTCTGCGCACAGCCTTTGCCCACATCGCCGTAACCACAGACAACGGCCATTTTGCCCGCGATCATCACATCGGTCGCGCGATTCAACGCGTCAATTAACGAGTGCCGACAACCATAGAGGTTGTCAAATTTGCTCTTGGTAACACTGTCGTTGACGTTGATCGCCGGAAACAAAAGTTCGTTGTCTTGGGCCATCTTGTAAAGACGCTTCACACCTGTCGTCGTTTCTTCGGTAACACCTTTGATCAGTTTCGACATTTTCGTCCAACGACTTGGACTTGTCTTCAAACCGCGCTGCAAAAGACCAAGCACGATTGCAAGTTCAGGGTTCGAAGCAGTTGTCGGATCAGGAACTTCACCTTTCTTCTCATACTCAACACCTTTATGCAACAACATCGTCGCGTCTCCACCGTCGTCCAAGATCATGTTCGGGCCATCGCCGTCTGGCCATGTCATCATCTGATCAGTAGCCCACCAATACTCTTCGAGTGTTTCGCCCTTCCATGCATAAACCGGCACACCTTGAGGGTTATCTTGCGTGCCGTTTGGGCCGACAACAACCGCAGCAGCCGCATGGTCTTGCGTCGAAAAAATATTGCAACTCGCCCAACGCACTTCGGCGCCCAAGTGCGTCAGAGTTTCGATCAAAACAGCAGTCTGAATCGTCATGTGCAACGAACCAGAAATTCGCGCACCCTTTAGCGGCTTAGACGCACCAAACTCTTTGCGTAAGGCGCGTAAACCTGGCATCTCGTGTTCGGCGAGGTGAATCTCTTTTCTGCCAAATGGCGCAAGAGACAGATCTGCAACTCGGTAATCTTTGCGTGCTGCGAGTGATGATGTCATGATGCTCCTGTTTTTGTTGTTTAAAAAGTTGGTTTCAGATTTAGTTGTGCCACTTTGGCCATAATTCGCTCGTGCTCTACTTGATTGACAGTCGTGGCTTCATCAATCAACATCACCGGAATGCCTTGGCGAACTTCGTAACGCATTTGCAAGCGCGGGTTGTAGAGCATCTCTTCGTCGTCAAGATAAATGAGATTTCCCTTATCTTTTGGGCAAGCCAAAATTTCAAGCAGCCGCGAATTTACAGACGAACGAGGTGATGACACGGCTTACACGATAACACTTGTGGCAGTTATGCCGTGATCAACATCAACAGTTCGGCGACATGTTCATCGCACTCTTCACGTGTTGCCGCTTCAAGATTCAAACGCAAAAGTGGCTCGGTATTTGAAGGCCGAACATTGAACCACCATGTGCCACAATCAACTGTTAGGCCATCAAGGTGGTCTTGCGGATGATTTGAAAACTGTTTAGTAATTCGTTCGATCACCTCTTGAATATTGGCAACTTGCATATTTATCTCGCCACTATTTGCGTATTTCTCAAATGGCTTGCGCAACTCAGATAAAGACTTTCCGGTGCGACACATTTCGCCAAGCACAACCATCGTCGCAATCAAGCCGCTGTCGGCCCGATAATTGTCAGCAAAGTAATAGTGTCCAGAGTGTTCACCGGCGAACACCGCACCAGTTTGAGCCATCACTTGTTTCATATAACTATGACCGTTCTTTGTGCGAATCGCTGTGCCACCCAACGACATGACTGTCTCGGGCACGATTCTTGAGCAAATTAAGTTGTACAAGATTGTTGCTTTAGGGTTCTCACGCAAAAATACCGAAGCCAACAACGCGGTCGTGGTGCTGCCCGAGACACTCTTGCCCAACTCGTCAACCAAAAACACTCGATCTGCATCGCCGTCGAATGCAAGACCAACATCGAATTTGCCGGCGACAACACGTGCTTGCAGGTCGCGCTGGTTGGCAGGCTGAATTGGGTCAGCAGGATGATTCGGAAAAGTTCCGTCGAGTTCTCCGTACATGATCTCGACTTCAAAATTTCTCAAGCGGTCAAATACGGCGGGCGCAACTAACCCACCCATGCCGTTTGCGGTGTCAGCCACAACTCGCAATTTAGAAATGCTGTCGATGTCAATAAAACTCACCACATGGTCGACAAATTCGGCGAGCATGTTTTTCTTTGTGACCTCACCTTGCGTCTTTGCCAAAGCCGGACCGTTGCCGTTTAAGACATCTTGCGCGATCGCTTTCATCTCGCGAAGCCCATTGTCAATGCCGATTGATCTGGCACCAGACAAGCAGCATTTGATCCCGTTGTATTGAGCAGGATTGTGCGAAGCCGTGAACATTGCGCCAGGTGCATCCAGTTTTCCTGAGGCGAAATAGAGCATGTCAGTGCTCGCGAGTCCAAGATTTATTACGTCAACGCCCTGTTCAGTGAGACCGTTCTGAAATGCTTCGATGAGCGCCAAGCCGCTCGGACGCATGTCGTGACCAACGACTATTGATTTGGCGTCAGAAAATTTCGCGAATGCCACGCCTAATGCGTGCGCCAGAGTCACATCAAGTTGATCGGGCACCGTGCCCCGAATGTCGTACGCCTTGACGACTGCATCTAGGTTTGGCACGACTGTAAAGACTAGCGGCTCAACAATTTACGGTTTCGTTCAACTTTGCGACGAAACCAGCGAACCACCATTATTGCGACGCCAATAAACGTCATCGCATATGCGAAAAAATCTACGAATGTATAGCCGTAATGCAGTCGAACTTCATTGCTAGTCGGAATCACCACCATCATGTTTGGCGCAACACGAAATGGTCCTTCGGCATTTTCAACTTTCCAGTTCGGAAAGTAACTCATTCGCACCAGCACTGGCACACCGACTTGGTCAACAGTAAAACTGATTGCTTCGTCTTCGAGCACGGTGTTGGTTATCGTCACAGCCGACAACTCAACTTCATTTATCGTCTCTGAGGGTTTCACAATGTCGACTCTGCGAGACGAATCAGTCGGTTCACCCTGACGACGATTTAAGTCGACAACTGCTTCAACTCTTTGCCAAGTTTCAGGGCCATTGGCCACAGGTACCGCCGCCCAATCTTCTGGATGCTGAAACCAACTAGTACCAATTTCGAGCCACCGTTCTTTTGGGTCACCGACTTTGCTCG
>CANLHV010000005.1 GCA_947490975.1 Acidimicrobiaceae bacterium | reverse complement strand
GCAAACTTCTTTTCGCGCGCATCACGCAACGCCAGTTTGCGCTGACGCAAATCGTCTTCGCGACCTATCGCACGCAACGGATACAAAGACCGCCAGCGATATTTAGAACCTGCTTCAAACTGCATCCACGCACGTTCTTCGCTCAACATCGCGCCATGAATGCAAAGTTTCTCGTCTCGGGCAAAACTAAACAAGGCAAAGGTACGAACTATTGCATCTGGCTCAAGATTGATATCGTCATCCATCAACAAGATATGTGTCGACCAACCTTCATTGCGCAAATGGATAATGCCGCGAGCAAACCCACCCGCACCACCCAAATTTGGGTTCTGCACGACCGTTAGCGGTGCGCCTGGTTCGGTATCAAACTCAATATTTCGCGCATTATCAACGACCAACACGCGCAAATTTCCGTGCAGAGTTTCGACTGCCTTTTCAAGATGCATAACTTTGGCAACAGTCGGCTTGACATAATCTTGGCGATTAAAAGTCGTGATTGACAGTGAGAGTTTTATCTCACGCGCCGCATCTGTCGTCGTAGTCCACTCGGCTCGGCTTACAACCACATCAGTTTGTTCAGCGATCACACGAACATAAAAGCTGCCATATTTGTTGTCGGTAAAGTTCGGCACTTCTACCAATGTGTTGCCGCCTGGTGCAATGCCCGATGACACGACAACTTTTTCAGAAAACTTCGTGCCAAACAACTTTGTTTCAACACCGATGATTTCGATTCGACCCGAACCAGTTGCAAAAACTGTCGCCGTAAGGTTTCTAACTGTGGTTAAACGACGCCATCGACCAGCGGCAAAAACACCAAACGAAGTATCAAAACTCAGTTCTGAACCAACATGCAAAATAGCGCTCGACTCTGAGAACTGAACTTCGCCGTGAGTTCGCGCATACAACAAAGGTTCGGTCGTCTCGGCACGAGGCAAAGACATCGACTGCAATAAAAACGTTTTCATCTCAGGCCATCGGATCAATCGAGAAACTCGGCAACGGTTGTTGTTTGACGAGACATTCGAGCATCGCCTTAGATGCCAGCAGCGCTTCGTGAATAGTCACATCCATATCTAAGTAACGGTAGGTGCCCAGTCTGCCAATAAACGTGACTCCTTTGGCGTTGCGCGCTCGCTGCACATAATTCAACAACTGCTCTTTTTCTTTGACCAAACGAATCGGGTAATAAGGCGTGTCTGACTCGCCACAAAGACGCGAGAACTCACGATAAACAATTGTCCGCGAGTGATCTTCCCATGGTGCAAAGTGCTTGTGTTCTGTGATTCGCGTATAAGGCACATCGACGTCGCAATAGTTGACTACCGGGTGCCCTTGATAGTCGCCGTCGCAAACTTCTGGCACAAAGTCAAGAGTTCGATATCCCAGGCGCCCAAATTCGAAACCAAAGTAAGCATCGATCGGTCCAGTCCACACGACATGATCAAACTCGCCGAACTCTCTGTGCGAACTGGGGTCGAAACGCGTGCCCAGATGAAGTTTTATCGACTCGTGCTGCAAAATCGCTTCGACAATTGGCGTGTAGCCGTCTTTGGGTATCGCTTGATACGGATGATTGAAGTAACTGTCATCATCGTTGAACCGAACAGGCAGTCGCGCCAAAATGCTGGCTGGCAACTCTTTTGGATGAACCCCCCATTGCTTTGACGTATAACCCGCGAAAAACGCGTCATAGAGTTCTCGCCCGACGAATCGCAAACCTTGATCTTCAAATGAAACCGGGTTGGTTATCGTCGCATCGGCTTTGCTTTGAATGAATTCTTCTGCTTGCTGGGCGTCAAAGTCACGATCAAAAAACTGATTGATCGTCTTTAGATTGACCGGCAACGAATACATCGTGCCCTGTGAGATTGCCTTGACCTTGTGTCGATATGGCATCATCTCGCCAAATCGATTGATGTATTGCCAAACATGCTCGTGCTGGGTGTGAAAAATGTGCGGGCCATACGTATGAACCATCACACCCGTCTCATGGCGTGCAGTGTGGCAGTTTCCTGCGACATGATCGCGGGTGTCAAAAACGTCGGCTGTGTGTCCGGCTTCTACTAGTTCGCGGGCGACTACTGCACCCGAAAAACCAGCCCCGACAATGGCAAATCGCACTAGATAATCATACGACTTTGAGCAGTCTGCCCGAGTTCAACTAGATGTCGTAGTTGGTGGCAATTAAATTATTTTGCAAGCCACGGTGCGCACGCACCTTCGAGATCACGAATTTGAATCTTGTCTCGATTGTCATACGTCACAGCATTTTTTGGATCGCGCTGCAACTTGAACGTGCGAAATGACATCTCAGTTGTGTCGATCGCCAAGATTTTTCCGATTAGCGATTCACCCAAGTTGAGTATCAATTTCAATGCCTCAAGTGCCTGAATCGAACCAACGATGCCAGGCAATACCCCAAGCACACCCGCTTCGGCGCAACTCGGTGCCAACTCTGCTGGTGGCGGCTCGGGCACCATGTCTCGGTATGTCGGCCCAAGTATCGGATGAAACACGCTGACCATGCCTTCAAACCTAAAAATCGAACCGTGCACAACTGGTATTCCAAGTTTTACGCTCGCATCGTTCAGCAAGTACCGACTCGGAAAGTTATCTGCGCCGTCGACGATGACGTCGTAGCCATCAAGAATCTGCATTACATTTTCTGCACTCAGCCTGGTGTCATAAGTGACCACGTTGACATCTGGGTTCAACATCGTCAACGTCTTTTTTGCCGAGTCAACTTTGCGATCACCAACTCGGTCTAAATTGTGCAAAATTTGGCGTTGCAAATTAGAAGCATCAACTACATCCATATCGACGATGCCGATCGTGCCGACTCCGGCTGCTGCTAAATACATCGCGGCAGGCGAACCCAAACCACCTGCACCAAGCAGCAAAACTTTGCTCGCCAAAAGTTTGGCTTGGCCCTCAACGCCAACTTCTGGCAACAGCACGTGACGCTGATAGCGGTTGCGCTGCTCTGCCGAAAGCTGCACGGGGGTCGACCATTCGCGACCCTCGTCTTTCCACTTGCCAAAGCCACCAGCCATGCTCAAAACATTTGCGTAGCCAAGATCTTGCAAAGTTTTGGCTGCAAATGCACTTCGCACTCCGCCAGCGCAATAAACAATTACTGGAGAATTCTTGTCGACGATCTTCGACTCGACTTGCGCTTCAAGATGCCCACGCGGAATGTGAACAACGTTTTTTAAAGCGCCTTGCTCAAACTCGTCGGGTTCGCGCACGTCCAAAACGACAACTTGATTTGATGCAATTTTTTCGCTTGCTGTTTGCGTGTCAACTTCTTGGATTTTCGACTTAGCCGCAGCTAGAAGTTCGCGAAAACTAGACATATCAATACCCTACCGTTTTTGTCGGGATTTAACTACGCCATACGACTTTGCCAAGAGCGCTAACGCAGCTAGTCGTCTTGAAGATAAAACTGCAAAGTCGCTGCCCGTTGCGCATCTGGGTTTTTAGTCCACAAGCCATTTGGTCCACGAAAATCTGGAATGCCCGAATCTGTCTGTTTAGATAAAAACTCGCACGATCGCGAGCCAAAATCTCAAATTTCTGCACACAACTGGGTATGACTTCAAACTCGTGCGACTTCACAAACCCAGAAATCTTCGTCTCTGAGTGGGTCGACCCGGTTCTAGCCGCATCAGGGTTCGACGCGTGCAGCGACTATGTCGAAACATATTGGCTCGGCGTTATCGGCCCGAGTGCGACATGGGTGCTGCGCTATATGTCGCGCGAGCTAGAGGTCTTTCCTAATGGCTACTGCATTGACCTGACCGACACGGCTGCCGCTTTGGGTCTTGCGTTTCGCCATGGTTCGGGCTCACTCGAGCGAGCAATCGAGCGTTGTGCAACATTTGGTCTCATCGCCCAAACACCACAATGTCTTGTCGTGCGCAAAAAAGTGCCGACAATTACAAAACGCCAATTACTGCGTTTGCCAACCGCGCTTCAACATAGCCACAGTCAGTTATTCGCAACTAGTTAACTATTTAAATTAGTTAGTTACTTTTCTGAAACTGCGCGACGAATTTCAACAATTCGCTCTTGATCATGATTAGCGTCATCGCCTTTTTCGGCTAACGCCGCATTGCGATCTTTAGCTGCCTCGCGCTCGGCAATCGTGGTGTCGACCCGCTTCAGAGCAGCATCGGTGCCGTGTTCGTGAATAAAAGTTGCCCACTCTACTAATGCATCAACCATTTCGTTTTCGGGCACCACGGCGACGTTGCGACCTTTTACAAACAAGTGACCTCGTTTGTTGCCCGCTGCAATGCCAAGGTCGGCTTCGCGCGCTTCACCGGGGCCGTTGACGACACACCCCATGACCGCAATTTGCAGCGGCAATTTTTTATCGGCGAAGGCAGCCTGCGCGCGATTGGCAATTTCGATCACGTCGACTTCTGCTCTGCCACAACTCGGACAGGCAATCAGATCGACGTTTTTGCGCTCGCGCAAACCGAGAGATTCGAGCAACTGCCGCCCTGCACGCGCCTCTTCAATTGGGTCGGCCGTGAGACTGTAACGAATAGTGTCGCCGATGCCTTCAAGAAGCAGCGTCGAAATGCCCGCTGTCGCCTTGATCAAACCACCAGGTAGCGGCCCTGCTTCTGTCACACCAAGATGAAGCGGAAAATCTGTTATCTCGCTGAGCATGCGGTATGCCTCAACCATCAGCGGCACGTTTGATGCTTTGACAGAGATTTTTACCAAATTGAAATCAACTTCTTCGAAATATCTGAGCTCTTGTTGCGCCGACTCGACCATCGCCTGGGCGGTCAGACCACCATGTTTTTCGTAAAGGTCTGAATCTAATGAACCACCGTTGACGCCAATTCGAATCGACACACCACGATCGCGGGCTTCAGACGCCACAGCTTTGATGTGCTCAGGTTTTCGAATATTGCCTGGATTAAGCCGCAACCCGTGCACGCCCGCTTCAAGGGCTGCCAAAGCCATGCGATATTGGTGGTGAATGTCGGCAATGATCGGCACGGGCGACCTCGGCACAATTTTGGCCAAGCCTTCGGCCGCAGCCGCATCGTTGCAAGTGCAGCGCACAATGTCGCAACCCGCTGCAGCAAGCGCATAAATCTGCTGCAAAGTGCCTTCGACGTCAGATGTTTTAGTGATTGTCATTGACTGCACGCTGATGGGTGCGTCACCACCGACCAAAACTTTGCCAACTTTTATCTGGCGAGTTTTTTTACGAGGAAAATTTGTCAAAGTATTGTTTGTCATGTCAGCGCCCATGTCATCACAGTCGTTTAAATCTAATTATCCGAGCGGGCTGGTTATGTCTAAGTAGAGGCCCGCAAACATCAACATTACGAGCAAAACCACCACAGTCGTCGCCACCGGAATCATCTTGCCGACGTCGGCGCGATAGATACGACCACGGCGCGAGCGAAGCCGCTCGTAAGTTGCAATCGCCGCATGGCCGCCGTCAAATGGCAACAATGGCAACATGTTGAACACGCCGACAAAAATGTTCACGCTTGCCAACAACATCAGCACGCCCTTGATGCCTTCACTGCGGCCAATTTCACCACCAAATTGACTTGCGCCAACGACTGTTGTTGGTCGAGTCATTATGTCTGGTTCGTCAGCCACGACATTCGAAAAAATATTTGATGGGTTAAGCACAACAAACAAACCGCCTACCGAATCTCTCGCGGTCGTGACAACGTCAACCAAACCGAAACCGACTGCGCTAAAAACATTGTGTTGTACATACGCATAAGAATCAGATGAGACGCCCAAAAACGCCAGTTCAGAATTTGCCGGGTTGCTTGCTAACACCACTTGTTCGATCTGCTGTTGACCATCACGCAAAAATCTGAGTTCAACAGTGTCACCTGGTTTATTAGCCACTATCGCCAAGATCAATTCGCGGCGCGAAGTTATCTTTGACTCGCCGACTGCCAGAATCTGATCACCGTTACGAAGACCAATTTTCTCTGCGGGCGAATCAACTGCTGGTGCGCCATAAATCAAAAGTTTGCCAGTGTCACCAAAGCGGCCCGCTGTCGCATAAACGCCGACGAACAACACAATGGCAATAATCATGTGCATCAAACTGCCTGCTGTGATCACGAGCATTCGCTTCGGGTACGACTGGTGACGATATGTACGCGGCTCATCTTCAGGAGCGCACTCATCTAAATTATTCATGCCCACAATGCGCACAAAGGCGCCCACTGGCAGTGCCCGCAAACCAAATTCGACTTCGCCGCGCTGAAAACTAAATATTCGGGGCCCCATGCCCATATAGAACTGGGTTACCTTCATGCCGCTGCGACGCGCCGTCCAAAAATGGCCAACTTCGTGCAGAAACACCGAGACGATCAAACCAGCTACGAAAACAAGCGACCATGGGTTCTTCACACCCAACCACGCCAACAACCCAAAGACAATTAATGCCGTTACGGCAGAAGTTAACTTGTTGTTCTGATTCTGTTGAGTATCGGTTGCGCCCCCGGCAGCGATCTCGTTGCGAAACTTCGTATAAAAATTGCCGTCACTCGAACTCAAACTTGCGTCTCCTTAATGTTGACTGAAATCTTTGTGGCCCACGTGCGTGCGAGACGGTCGGCTTCTAAAATATCCTCGACCGTTGTTGGTATTTGACCATCATGGTGTTGCATGGTTGATTCAATGATGCTGGCAATTTGATTCCATTTCACGCTTCCGGCCAAAAAAGTTTCGACTGCGACTTCGTTGGCGGCACTCAACCACGCAGGCGCCGTACCACCAATTCGACCCGCTTGGTAGGCCAAGTCGAGACAGCGAAATGTGTCACGGTCAGGTTTTTCAAAGTCGAGCCGAGAAAGTTCGGCCCAATCAATGGCACCAAAACTGCTGGCTGATCGATTCGGATATTCAAGCGCGTATGCAATCGGCAACTTCATATCAGGCATCGAAAGTTGCGCGATCGTCGCGCCGTCACAAAACTCAACCATCGAATGCACAATCGACTGAGGATGCACCACCACGCTGATGGCGTCGTAACTCACGCCAAATAGTTCGTGTGCCTCGATTACTTCGAGACCTTTGTTCATCAAAGTAGACGAGTCGATCGTAATTTTTGGCCCCATTGACCAAGTTGGGTGTTGCAACGCATCATGAACTGAGACGTCAGCTAGCGACTTTGCAGATCGACCGCGAAATGGTCCACCACTTGCAGTCAGCAACAATCGCGAAAGATCACGCACACTATTTTGCGAACTTCGCAAGCATTGATGTATTGCACAATGCTCGCTATCAACAGGGATGATTTCTGCGCCGGCAATTTTGCGCAGCGGTGCCACTACCGGCCCGGCTGCTATCAAACTCTCTTTGTTGGCCAACGCCAGTCGCTTGCCGTTTTTCAAAGTTGACATCGTCACACCCAGCCCAGCAAAACCAACTACGCCGTTGACAACAACATCGGCGAGAATCGCGAGTTGCGATGCGTCATCTATAACTTCAATCTTCGGGTTCGTGAGTTTTAGTTGTTCGGCAACTTTCGCACGCGCAACCGAGTCGCCAACAACTACGACTTCGGGATTAAAACTTTGCGCCTGAGCAACAATTTCGGCGACCGACGAATTAGCGCTAAGTGCTACGACTTGATATTTGCCCGAATCACTAGCGGCACGAACAACTTCTAAAGTTTGCTTGCCGATTGACCCAGTAGATCCGGCAATCGCAACGCGCACCACGGCTCAACTAGCCCAAGGAGTTAGCACCAACGTGATGTAGTAAATAAACGGCAATGCAAACAACATGCTGTCAAAGCGGTCAAGTGCCCCGCCGTGACCACGAATCACTGTTCCGAAGTCTTTGATATCCATATTGCGCTTGAACATCGATTCAGTAAGGTCACCAATCGGGCCGACAATTGAAATTACAAATGCAATTACCAACCACTCGCTGAGTTTTGTCCAAGTTCCGCTTTGTAGACCTACTGCAATCACAGCGACAAATGTGCCAATTGCGCCACCAACAAAACCTTCCATTGTTTTTGACGGGCTGATCCATGATCGAAGCGGTGTGCGCCCAGTGGCTGCACCAACGAAATATGCCGCCGTGTCATTGGCGATGATGCCGATGACCAAAATGAACAACGTGTCAGTGCCAATATTTTCGAAGCCTGGCCCCGAGTTTGAGAGTCGCAAAATAAGTGCACCGTATGAACCGAAGAGTCCAATCCAGACCAGACCAAGAAGTGTCAAACCTAAGTTCGGCACCGGACCACTCTCAACCGAGTTTGCACCAATGAAACTGATCGCTCCGGCGACAAACGCGAACACGAACACCAATGGCAACGCGGCGTCGCCTATCCAATATGCAGCGAGCGGTGCGGCTACACAACCAACCACACCGACTATGAGTGCAGGCTGATAACCAGTCGTTGACGCTTGAGTAAAAAACTCGACTGCGGCCAGACCGAGCACCAGAACCAACAAAACCATCACGGCAACTGGGCCAACCAAAATTGCCGCAATAAACACGGCTGCCAACAAAGCGCCGACTGCGGTCGCAGTTGGTAAATCTCTCGCTGCTGACGTGGGCATACGCGAGCCCGTGTTTGTGCGTGCCGCTGCTGTTCGCGGTCTTGGTCGCGGACCTGTGCCCGAATCGCTGCGATCACTTGGGCGCGCACGACGCACTTGTGTTGGGCGCACAGTCTGCGAACTGCCTGTTTCGTCGCGGCGCAACGAGCCACTTGCATCGCGTCGGGGCAATGAGCCCGACGAGTCTGGACGATTTTTCTCGCTGGTCGGGTCTGAGCCAATTGAAATTCGTCCTTCGCGAGATGGTCGAGCAACCGGTGGCGGTGCAGACGCAGGCTCGACGCGACGAGTTGACCCCGTCAGATTTACCGGCGGGCGGCTCGCACCTGCACTTGGAGTTGGCGAAATCGTATCTTCGCTCGCCATAACGAATTTTGGTAATTCACCGGTCGGCGGCTCGGTCCAGTGCGGCAACTGATCAGTCTGATTTTCAGGAAAAGAAATTGCTGGGGCGCTGTCATCGTCGTCGGCGAACTTTACGATTCCGAATTCGTCGCCGAAGTCAACAGTGGCGTCGTTGCCGGTGCGATCGGTCGCATTGGTCGTGTCGTCAAGATTCTCGTTATTTGTGTCGTCGCTCATTTTGCGGCTTCTCCTCTAAAACTTCGTTGATTTAACTTTACACCTCTAGTAGTTCTTGCTCTTTGCGTGCAAATGCTTTATCGACGGCTTCTACTGTCGTGTGAGTTATTTGCTCAAGTTCTTTTTCGGCTCGATCTAAATCGTCTTGCGAAATGTCGCCGTCTTTTTGTGCCGTCTCGAGAACTTTGCGTGCGTCGCGACGAATGTTTCGCACAGTAACGCGGCCTTCTTCGGCCATGTTCTTGACAACTTTTACGAACTCTTTGCGCCGCTCTTCGGTAAGTGGCGGAAAATTGAGTCGAATTACGACACCATCGTTGCTCGGCGAAAGGCCGAGATCGCTCGACTGCAATGCGCGCTCAATCGCCGTAATCGAACCGCGATCATGGGGTTTAACCACGAGCATTCGAGCCTCTGGCACCTGAAACGACGCAAGTTGTTGCAGCGGCACATACGCGCCGTAGTACTCAACTTGCAGCTTTTCGACAAGTGAGGCGTTGGCGCGACCGGTTCGCACACCGAGAAATTGTGCCTGGACATGCTCAACCGCTTTGCCCATTTTCTCCATCGCATCGAGCAGAGTTTCTTCTATCACTCGACGAGAGTTCCGATCTTCTGGCCTTCAAGAATTTTTCGAACATTGCCTTTTTCAAGCAAATTAAAAACCACGATCGGTATTTTGTTATCCATGCAGAAGGTGATCGCAGTTGAGTCCATCACTTTCAAACCTTTGCTGATCACATCTAAATAGGTGATCTTGTCGAAGCGAGTTGCAGTTTTATCTATCTTCGGGTCGGCCGTGTAAACGCCGTCAACTCCAGAGTGGGTGCCCTTTAAAATTGCTTGCGCTGAAATCTCTGCGGCGCGCAATGCGGCGGCAGTATCAGTTGTAAAAAATGGGTTGCCAGTGCCACCGGCGAGAATTACGATTCGTCCTTTTTCGAGATGACGCTCGGCGCGACGTCGAATATATGGCTCGGCAACTTTTGGCATTTCAACTGCGGTCATGACTCGCGAGAATTGACCGACTCGCTCGAAGGCGTCTTGCAAAGCCAAAGCGTTCATCACTGTTGCGATCATGCCCATATAGTCGGCTTGCGCTTGGTCCATGCCTTGACCAGCACCCTTGAGACCACGCCAGAAGTTTCCGCCGCCAACAACTACGGCAATGTCGATGTTTAGGTCGCGGCGAGTTTCGTGCAATTCGGTTGCAATTTGATGCAACACATCTGAATCGAGACCAAAACCAGATGGTTCGGCAAGAGCCTCACCAGATAATTTCAAAACCACCCGCTTCCAACGAGGATTCGCGGACGACGCACCAGCCATGGCTCTAGCCTATTTCAACCTGCGCAAAACGAAGAATTTTGGCTGCGCCAATAACTGCCGAAACCGATTGCTTGTCGTCTTTGGCATAAGGCTGTTCAAGCAAGCAAATATCTTTGAAGAACCCAGTCACACGACCGTCGACAATTTTGGCGATCGCTTGTTCTGGCTTGCCTTCATTGCGAGTAACCACTTCGAGTGTTGCGCGCTCAGCGGCAACTACTGACTCAGGCACATCGGCTTTTGCCAAATACTTTGGTCGGGCAAATGCAATGTGAACTGCGACATCGTGAGCCAATTCATCGGTTGCACCACTCATTTCGACAAGCACGCCGTTGATACCGCGATTGCCCTGAAGGTGAGAATATGAGCCAACTATGTTGCCTGCAGCGCCTTCGATGCGAATGACGTCGCCGATTTCAATTTTTTCTTTGAGCAAAATCTTGAGGTCTTCGAGTTGTGTCGATCGTTGCGAAATTGCGGCCTCGCCTTTTTCAAGCACCAAGGTAACCAAGGCGTCTGCTTCGGCCTTAAAACCATCGCTACTTGCGACGAAGTCGGTCTCGCACTTCAACTTGACCATCGCACCAACATTGCCCTTGACCAACAACGCAACAACACCTTGGGCGTTGTCACGATCATCACGTTTGGCACTCGCCGACAAACCTTTTTCACGAAGCCACTGCTTTGCAGCCTCCATGTCGCCGTTTGCGTCTTCGAGTGCTTTCTTGCAATCCATCATTCCTGCGCCAGTTGCCTGACGAAGTGCTTGTACTTCTTTTGCTGAAAATGCCATCTTGATCAATACTTCTTTTTCTTTTGGGTTGGTTTCTAAATTTTGTTTACTCTGACTTCGGCGCGACTTTTGCGTCACGCTTTGTCATCTCGGCTGCTGCTTGCGCTTTTGCCGCTTCTTGCTGAGCCTCAAAAATTGCTTGTTCGGCCGGTGTGCGAGTGTTCACTGGAGCCGCAGGTATCGTCGCACCTGCAGCAGCCGGAGCAACTCGCGGGGTCATCTTTTCGGCGATATAGCGACCTTCGATCACGGCTTCGGCAATAACGCGAGCCATCAATTCGTTTGCACGAATCGCATCGTCGTTACCCGGAATTGGGTAATCGATGATGTCTGGGTTGACGTTTGTATCAACGACCGCAATAACTGGAATACCAAGTTTGCGAGCCTCGGTCACGGCGATGTGCTCTTTCAAAGTATCAAGCACGAAAATTGCGTTCGGGCGTCGACCCATCGAGCTGATACCCGACAAGTTGCGCTGCAACTTCTCGAGTTCGCGATTGATCAACAACGCTTCTTTCTTGGGCATCAATTCAAATTCGCCCGTCTCACGAAGACGTTCGTACTCTTGCATCTTGCTGACGCGCTTTGAAATCGTGTCGAAGTTTGTCAACATGCCACCCAGCCAACGCTCGTTGACATACGGCATGCCGCAATGTTGCGCGAACAAACGAACAGGGTCTTGTGCTTGCTTCTTTGTGCCGACAAACAAGATGTTGCCACCGTTGGCAACAAGGTCGCGAACGAAGCGATAAGCCTCTTCAATTCGCACAAGAGTTTGTTCAAGATCGATGATGTAAATGCCGTTGCGCTCACTGTGAATGAAGCGCTGCATTCGTGGGTCCCAACGGGCTGTGCGATGACCGAAATGAACTCCGGCCTCAAGCATCTGACGCATGCTGATAATTGCCATAACTGACTTCCTCTCTGTGGTTACAAACACGACCTTCAGCGCCGAAGCGACCACATGATGAAAGTCGTGCAATTAAATAGTGGGATATGAACTTTTATTACTTCAACTAGCCCCGAAATCCTAGCGGTCGGGCACTTAGTTCAGCACTGTGAATTCGAAGGATTTTTGGCGCCCACCAGGCCGGCCTTGCCGCCAGTCGAACCGTCACTAATCAAAACGGCTCTCCCGCCACCACTCGCAGTCGTCGCCAAAAACATCATTGGGTCTAGATACTGCGCGACACCATTGACAACTTGGCGAATGCCAAAATAAAGATTTTCTCCCGACTCAGCGATTTGTTGCCCGGCAAATACTCGGTCGCCGGCGCGCACATCGCTAACTGCGATCTTGCCGTATGTGATTCGGTGATTGTTATTGGTCAAAATCACAAGATATTTTATGCGATTAACTTCGCCGCGAAAACTAACTACACCATCGGCTACGGCAAAAACTGGCTGACCGCGTTGTAGTTGCAATTCAATACCTCGATTGCCCGAGCATTGTTCACATTTAGGCGCCCGAAAATAATCGACTATTAAATCGGTGCTGAAATTCGCAATCGGGCTTCGCATAAAGCAAACCCCAGCACCAACGGGTTTTGCAAAAATCACTGATACGAGAATCGCTGTTAGAAGAACCGTAGTTATCAGTGACGCAGAAAGACCTAAAGCAACTTTTGTGCAAAAGTTGACTAAGCAACATCTGCAGCGGCAAGACGCGAGCGCAACTGCAACACTGCCTTGGTGTGAATCTGCGAGACGCGACTCTCGGTCACACCCAGCACTTCGCCAATCTCGCCCAGCGTCAAATTTTCTTCGTAATACAGAACTAATACTGTTCGCTCTCGTTCAGGAAGTCGTTTAATCTCACTTCGCATAATTTTTCGCAACTCAGAAGCCTCGACAACCGAGTCTGGGCTCGGTACATACGACGCTCCGCCATGTGTAGATGCAGGTGTGTTGTCGGCAACAACGTGATCAAGTGGACCCACCGCGCTAGATGCGATTTCTGTCAACCAAGTTTCGAGATCGCTGCTGTTAATTTTTAACTTCGCAGCCAACTCTTCGTCGGTCGGCGCGCGCTTCAACTCGTGTTCTAAGTCAGAAATTGCGTTCTCTACTGTTCTCGCCTTTGAGCGCACGCTTCGTGGCACCCAATCGAGTGAACGCAAGCTGTCTAAGATCGCGCCTCGAATTCTCGGGATCGCATAAGTCTCAAATTTGAAACCCAGCGCTGGGTCAAAGCGATCAATCGCATTCATCAAACCAAACACGCCAGAACTAACAAGGTCACCAATTTCAACTCGCTTCGGCAGACCTGCTGCAAGTCGGCCTGCAACGAACTTGACAAGTGATGCATAGTGCACGACGAGCCACTCGCGCGCGAGCGGATCTTTCTGCGCGTGCCACTTATCCCATGCTTGATCGATTGTTAAGCGAACAGGCAGAGCGTTCATGCGCGTGGGTGCGACGCGCCATAAGCAGATTTAAGGCGCTCTTTGCTGACTTGTGTGTACCGCTGAGTTGTCGCCACATCAGAATGTCCGAGCAACTCTTGCACTGCGCGCAAATCTGCGCCGTTGTCAAGCAGATGCGTGGCAAAAGTGTGGCGCAACGCATGCGGATGAGTTGGCGTTAGCGCTCGTTCGTCAATTATTCGCCGAACATCGCGCGGCGCCAATCGCCCACCGCGTGAGTTCAAAAACAGCGCGACTGAATTGCGCTCTTCGTCGACAACTTCACGGCGTAGTTTGACCCAACTTTTCACTGCGCCAATACTTGGCTCGCTGACCGGAATGCGTCGTTCTTTAGAACCTTTACCCATCACCGTCACCGTATTGTTGCGAACATCAATGCTGTCGATTTCGAGCGAGCAAAGTTCGCTCACTCGAAGACCGCTGCCATAAAGAAGTTCGATCACGGCCGTATCGCGAGTCGACTTCCACTCGGGCACTTCGGGGTCTTTGCAAGTTAATAAAGCATTGAGTTGCTCTTTGGTCAAAACTTTCGGCAGTCGCCCTGTGCCAGACGGTGTTCGCACGCCAACAGTTGGGTCTGACTTGATCATCTTGTTTCGCACTTGCCACGCAAAGTATCTACGAATCGCCGCGAGTTTGCGAGTGACACTGCGCTTGGCCTGACGATTCGTCGTTAAGAAACTCAGATATTGACGCACCATATCTCGCGTCACATTTTTTGGCGAAGTGACCTTCTGTCGTGAAACCCACTCGGCAAATTGTTTGACATCACTGGCATAAGCACTGGTCGTATGCGCAGAGGCAGCCGTCATCGAGCCAATAAAGTCGTCGATACTCCACCCCGCCGCCATAACAGTCATAACGGTATCTCTTTGGCTGTGTTGCTACCCGAATTCGATTACTTCCCACCACCCAGAGTTATTGACAACCCAACCCAGAGCCTCTAAACGACCAAGCGAAATTGCGGCCTCTAAAAGTGGCACACCCGTGCGAATAACAAACTCGTCTAAAGAAAACGGTGCACCAACCATGACAGCCACAAGATGTGCATCTTGCTCAGAAAGTCTCGGACGCAGATCAAAAGTTTCAGACTTGGCGCGCCGATTATCTAGGCCAAGCGCGACCAAAATATCGTCAACACCAACAACCGGCAAGCAACCTTGTTGCACCAGCAAATTTGTGCCAACCGAGGCAATATTTCTTGGCGACCCGGGCACTGCCAGCACCGTTATGTCGCGCTTTTGTGCTTCGTCAACTGTGATCATCGACCCACCTTTGTCGCGACTCTCGACAACAACTAACACTTCGCTTAGTGCCGCCAAAATTCTGTTGCGCAACGGAAACCGAAAAGCCTCAGGCGGCGCCCCAGGTGATGACTCACTCAAGAGCGCACCGGTCTGAGCAACCTCTCGCCACAAATCGCCGTGCTCTTTTGGGTACACATAATCAAGCCCAGATGCAACAACACCGACAGGCGGCGCCAAGTCACCAAATGCAGATTTTGATTTTTCTGTGTCTGCGCTGCTCTTCTTTTCGTGTGCTCGAAGTGCGCCACGATGAGCCCATGCATCGATACCTCGAGCCAAACCCGAAATGACACAAACTCCGTTTCGCGTCAATTCAAATGCCAAATGTGAAGCAAAATATCTGCCCGATGCAGTTGCGCTGCGCGTGCCGATCATGCCGACGCGCCGAGCTTTGAGTGCGTGTAAGTCACCTTGGTAAAACAACACAGCAGGTGGTGCCAAGTCATTTTTTAAACAAGATGGATAACTCGACTCGCCATACAGCACAACATGTATGCTCGCTTTTTTGCATCGTGCCAGAAGCTGCTCTTGCAAGTCGCGTGTCGCATTTGCCCGCCACATTGCACCAAGACCACTTTCTTGCAAAAGCGCAGCCACAACCTCGTGCGGTTTTGCTCGACCTTGAACAACCGCCCAAGCAGTTTGCGGGTCGTGATATTTGAGCAAAGTAGATAATCGCTTTGGCCCAATTTTGGGCAACGCCGTCAACGACGCCGCCATCAAATGATCGACATTCAAGAAACTCTGTGAGACGACACTCACTTCTAGAACATCAATTCTCTTGCACGCAAACCAGACGCAAGATCAACACGCATCATCAAAGCAAGATTCAAATGTTCTTCGTTGACAACGTCTGGTGCTCCATCAAGATCAGCAACAGTGCGTGCCACACGACGCACACGGTGATAGCCACGACCCGTCAAACGACCGATCTCAAGTTCGCGACGCAATCGCTTTTCTGCGCTTCTCGAAAGCGGCGCGACAAGATCTAACTGCTCGCGACTCAAAGCCGAGTTGGCACAACCCGACCTGAAAAATGCAAGTTCACGTGCCGCTGCAACACGTTCAGCAACATCTGCAGTTGACTCACCACGTTGTGGGCTAACCAGTTCATCGGTTTTTGGTCGCGACACGGCGACACGCAAATCAAATCTGTCGAGCAACGGCCCAGAGAATCTGCGCAAATATCTGGCCCGCCCTGCGTCGTCGCAAGTGCAGACACCTGGCGAACCCTCACCACACGGACACGGATTCGTCGCCGCGACGAGCAAAAACTTCGCGGGCATCACAACACTTGTTCGTGCCCGCGCTATTCGAACTGTGCCCTGCTCAAGTGGTTGGCGCAACGCATCAAGCACCGACGGCGCAAACTCACCGAGTTCGTCGAGAAACAAAACGCCGTTGCTTGCGAGTGAGATTTCACCAGGTCGCATCAAAGCCGTGCCGCCACCGACCATCGACACCATCGAAGACGAATGATGCGGTGCTCGATATGGCGCACGACGGATTAAACCGGCATTCGGTGATTCAAGATGAACTGAAGAGTGAACCATCGTTGTCGCTATCGCTTCTTCGTCTGTTAGCGGCGGCAAAAGCCCGACAAGGCGTTCAGCCAACATCGTTTTACCCGCCCCGGGTGGACCAACAAGCAATAAATGATGCGCGCCCGCCGCAGCAATTTCAAGCGCGCGCCGCGCCACAGGTTGCCCCTGCACGTCGGCCATATCTAAGGCGCTTACACGCTCGACACTTGAACTCGCTTTCGCATCGCGATTTTGATTGCCGCGACGCCGACTAGTCGTGTCGAGTGATTTGATGTCGCGAACTTCGCGTTGCCATTCGGCACGCCCGCTCAAGCACTCGACGACATCAAAAAGATTCTGAGCACAAAGCACATTGCTCGGCGTTGCAGCCCTTGCTTCGACAAAGTTGCCGGGTGCAACAATTGTTGTGCGATCAGTCAATGCCAAAACAAGGGGTGTAGCACCGCGCAACGGCCGCAACGAACCATCTAGACCCAACTCGGCAATAAAAGCAAACTCAGACAAGACATCAACGCTGACAATTTCTTGTGCAGCCAACAAACCAATTGCGATCGCCAAATCTAAACACGCGCCAGACTTTCGATCGCCAGTAGGCGCAAGATTCACCGTCACACGGCGCGTCGGCCAAGGCAAGCCTGCTGATAGCAGTGCGGCCCGCACTCGATCGCGACTCTCTCGACACACTTCGTCTGGTTGCCCAACAACCGTAAAACCCGGCAAGCCGATGCCTGCATGCACTTCGACATCAACACGCGAACCACGTACACCTAACAAAGTGGCCGACCTTACTGATGCAAACACTTTTACTTCCTTTTATATTTTCGACTTGTAATTCGGCTTTAAATTTCAATGCTGCGACCAATCAGTGACATGACGCCAAACTCATTGATCAACCTGAGATACTTGAGCGCAATGACTTTTTTTAAAATCGCTGGCACTGATTCGTTTCGTCAATGTGTGCGCAGCCAAACCCACATGGCAGCACGTGTCGCCGCAACAGTCTTTACGCTTGCCTTGCTCACCAATGCGTGCGCCGAAACACCCCGAACAGCGACAAACTTTTGCAGACAGTTGGCTCTCGAAGTGCCCGCGATAACTCAGCCGACAGCGACGCCAGCCGAAGTTTCGCAGATGCTTGATCGCTACAAACGACTGGCCAAAGTGGCGCCATTGGCAATCGAAGAAGACTGGAAGTCACTCACCGAGCTACTAACCGTGGCATCTCGCGTCAACCCGAATGATGCCGAAAGCGTGCAAACAGTTATCGATATGTCGTATTCAACACAGAAGGCCGCTGATACGGCAGCAAAATGGATTCGCGAAACTTGCGGTGTCGATATCTCAACCGGGCTAAGCGTCGGCCCAACCCCGTAACAAATTATTTGCGCTAGCGAATTTCTCCGCGCTTGACAATAACTTTGTCGACCAAACCGTAATCGCGGGCTTGCTCGGCTGTAAACCAACGATCTCGTTCTGAGTCAGCCTGAATCTCTTCAAGCTTTCGACCCGAATGGTGGGCCGTAAGTTTTGCCATGCTCAACTTTGTGTAAGCAAGTTGTTCGGCTTGAATCGCAATGTCAGAAGCCTGACCTCGCAGACCCGCAAGCGGTTGGTGCATCATGATCCGTGCATTTGGCAATGTGTAACGCTTGCCAGCAGCACCGGCAGTCAACAAAAACTGACCCATCGATGCGGCAAGACCTAAACACACTGTGGCGACATCACACGAAACAAACTGCATCGTGTCGTAAATCGCCATACCTGCGGTCACCGAACCACCAGGACTATTTATATATAGCCAAATATCTGCTTTAGGGTCTTCGCCTTCGAGAAACAGCAACTGGGCGCAAACCTGATTGGCAATCTCGTCATTGACGTCGGTGCCGAGCATGACTACTCGACTCTTGAGCAGTCGCACGAAGATATCGCTGCGTGCATCGAATCCGCCTTCAAGGGCTACAGGAAGAATATTTGACATGCCTTGCAGGCTAGTGCGCGCGCAACTATTGCCGACGGACGCCACTGAAAATAACAATCACACGTTCGTCGTCGGCGATTTCTCGGCGCATTTCTAACAGTCCGGCAAGCCCAGCAGCGCCTGTCGGGCTGACGTCAATATTTGTCACACGATGCGCCAGTTCAAAACTTTGGCGAACCTGATCTTCGCTTGCGACAACGGGGCAACCATCGCTATCGGCCATCGCATTACATGCACCAACCCAGTCGTATGTTTCGTCGTCCAAAATTCCGTCGGCAAGTGAAACCGGCGTGGTCTCCCACGGCCACATGCACTGCGACCATCGCGAACCAGCGTTTCGTGCGCCGCCGGTGTTGCATGCAATCTCAAAAGCGCGAGCCAACGGTGCGCACCCTTCGGTTTGTACGGCATGCACTTTTGGTTTGGTCGCACCCGCGAAAAAACCATTAGCAGCACATGTCGCAAATGCACCGCCACCTGCTTGCACGAACATTCGACTGAACAACGCACCCGCAAGGTTTTCAGCGATCACTGCCATCTCCCAACCAATTGTGCGACCGCCATCAAGGCACCACGCGTTCTCTGGCCCTTGCACACCAAAAGGTATTGCGCCAGCGACGATTGCTTCACGAAATCTAAACACACACGGATCACCAGGTGCATCGGTCGCGAGCCTCGCGCACCGCACAACGTTCGCATCCAGCGCACTTAAAATTTTCAGTGTCGGCGCATCTGCGTGCTCAGGCACAAACACTTGAATTGGCCAGTCAACTGCTCGCGCCAAAGTGCTGGCAGCAATCGCTGCATTGCCACATGAAGCAATCGCTAATTGTGGTCGCTCGTTCTTATTTCGCCAAGGTGCCCGACCAACATTTTCAACAGCGATCAAATGCAACAACTGTGTAAACAAGTGTCGGGCTTTTTGCGAACCGGCAACGTTGTGCGTCTCGTCTTTGATCCATACACCGCCCTGCTCGGCAAAACCCAAAGCGTCACTTAACGAGTCGTTGCGCAAAAACGGAGTAGTCCTAAAACCGGTGCCCGCAACTTTTGCAACTGCATCATCTAGATCACGAATGATTTTCGTTCGTGAATCAAACTCGAGACCCAATGATGCAGCAAATGCATCCCAAGCCAAATATCGCTGAAAACCAACGAACGGATTCGCATCGCCGTTACTACGTAGCGGCGCAATCGCATTTTCTATTTCAAGCACATGATGTCGATCTGAAGCGCTCGAATTTGGGCATCTCCAAGAAAAAACATCACTAATCGGCACGCGCGCGCCGCAGGCAGCACATCGCCAACCAGTTACAACTGGTTTTAGGGCATTCACGGTCGCGATACCGCTATCGACAACTATTTTTTAGCAGCGACTCGACGATTGAACTCGCCGATGAGGTCATCCCAAACTGGCAAATACTTGCGCAAATCACGCCAGAACGATTGTGAGCGCCGCGCTTCAAAAACTTCGAGTGGCGTGTCTTGTTGTTCAACCCACGTGTAATAACCAAGATTGAAAATGCGCGTGCGATCTCTCTCGGTGCAGTCGATCATCGCATCTGTATTGACGGTTGCCAAGTGCTCAGCGAAAACCTCAGCGGCGTCAATCTCGGTGAACGAATCATTAAATCTGCGGCTCAAAGTTTTGACTCGCTCGCTTGGATACAAATCTGCGCCGTCTGTGGCGATCGTGATCATCGCATCGTTTTCGCCAAGCCCGAGCAGCTTTGCCGTCTTGATCGCCGCAATTACGTTGCAAATCGCCGAAAAACCAAAATGTTTCAGCGTCTCGACGATTTCTACTGGCACACCTTTGCGTTCTGCCAAGTAACGGCACCCAGCGTCAGTATTAAACATCACGTCAAGTTCGTCTGTGGCTCGATCTGAAACACCCACAACAACATCGGTATTCATCACGTTGTGAATCAACGGTATGTGTTTGTCGCCGATGCCTTGAATGTTGTGTTCACCAAAACCATTTTCGAGCATCGTCGGACACTCAAGCGCTTCGACCGCGACAATCTTTGCGCCGTAATCGTCTTTCAACCTGTCACCTGCACCAATCGTGCCCGCCGAACCAGTCGCCGAAGTGAACGCCGCCAGTCGCAATTTGCCACCAGCTGATTTATTGACATGTTCAAAAACATTTGCCAAGGCACGACCAGTCACTTCATAGTGACCAACATGATTGCCAAATTCACAGAATTGATTGAAAATAAAATTCTGCGGGTCAAGTTCCATCTCGTTACATGCGTCATAAATTTCTTTGACATTGCTCTCGGTGCCAGGTGTGCGCACAATGTCGCTCGGGTCGCTCACCCATTTGTCAAGCCAATCAAATCGCTCTTGCGACATGCCTGCTGGCAACACCGCAACTCCACGCGACCCCATGATGCGACTAATCGCCACACCACCGCGCGCATAATTGCCAGTCGACGGCCAAACCGCGCGATGCCGACTTGGGTCAAACTGCCCAGTAATTATTCTCGGTGCCAGACACGAATACGCCGCCAAAACTTTGTGCGCAGTAATCATCGGAAACCGATCACCAAACATCACGATGATCGGGCTCGCAACACCAGTCAAACTGGTTGGCAACACCACATGGTCTGGCACCGAAACGCGGTCACCGCGCATGTTGTTGTACCAATGCACTCGAAATAAGTTGCGCGCATCAGGCGCGTTTTTATCGACGCCTTTCGCATAGTTTGCGTCGATTTTTGAAGGGTCGGCTAACTGAGCAAATGTGGGCAAGACAACTTTGTTTTTTGCACAAAGCGCAACGCTGTTTTCAAGCGCCTGCGAATCGACGATTTTGTCGGCGAGACCCAATTGCCCTGCCAGTGCCGAAGCATCCAACTGACGCTTTGGGCTTTGATGTGCCGTCGTTATTGAAGTCAAGGTTTACATTATGTCAAAGAACCGATATCAAGCACTACTCTTACGACCCAAGGCATACGCAAGCCGACGTAGCCCAATGGCAGAGGCACGGCGCTTAGGACGCCGCCAGTGAGAGTTCGAGTCTCTCCGTCGGCACAACATGCAAGCACGCACGACATCTCAACTCGCAACGCCCGCGTTGTTAATCGACCTCGACGCACTCAATGGCAACCTGCGAACAATGTCACTACGCCACCCCGGCACAAAATTACGACCCCACACGAAAGCACACAAGTGCACCAACCTCGCGAACTTGCAATCACAATACGGACACAAAACGTTTACATGCGCCACGCCTCGCGAAATAATCGGCATGGCCGCAGCCGGTGTTGGCAAAGATTATTTGTTAGCCAACGAAGTTGTTGACCCCGACCGACTGAGCGCACTGGCAAAAGTTTCGCAATCAGCGCGCGTAACAATTGCAGTTGATTCTGAGATCACAGTCATGGCGGCAGCGCACGCAGGTCTGTGCGATGTACTCATTGACGTCAACGTTGGTCTGCCTCGCTGCGGCGTCGCGCCAGCACTCGCTGGTCAACTTGCAGATTTTGCTCGCAAACAAAAAATGACAGTACACGGCGTCATGGGTTATGAAGGTCACCTGATGATGGTTGACGGGCACGAGAAACGAAAACAACGAGTCGCAGACTCGATGCAACTGCTTGCTAGTGCATCTCAAGACGTTGGAGGCGAAATCATCTCAGCTGGTGGCACGGGCACATTTGATTTGCACGATGAAACTTGCATCAATGAATTGCAAGCCGGCTCATACGCGTTAATGGATACCCACTACGCAAAACTGGATTTGCCATTCGATCAGAGTTGTTTTGTTCTGGGCACCGTAATTTCAAAATCAACCGACTGGCTCGTTATCGATGTGGGCTTGAAATCACTCGGCATGGACCACGGCAATCCATCTGTTGATGGCTTTGATGTGTTGTTTTGTTCAGACGAACATACGACACTCGCTACCAAAAAAGAATCTAAAAACACAAAAGTTTCTGTCGGTGACAAACTTCGAGTGATTCCTGCTCACATCGACCCAACAATGGCAATGCACGAGTTGGCATTTCTTGTGCGTGGCGACGAAGTTATCGACTCGTGGCCGATTGATTTACGCGGTTGGTAACTCGGCGAGCCGACTAGCCAAAAGCCGAAAAGCATTTCCGCGATGCGAAATTGCGTGTTTCTCAACTATTGACATTTCGGCGAAAGTTCGACCGTTGCTCGCGGCAGGTATAAACACCGAGTCATAACCAAACCCGCGTTCACCGCGCTCGGTGTCGCTGATTAATCCTTCACACACGCCCTCGGCAACAATTTCTTGTCCGTTTGGCATTCGCAACAGCGCAACCGTACGAAACCGAGCCGCACGGTTCGCGACCCCCATAAGTTCTTGCAACAATTTCTTTCGATTTTGCTCGTCAGTCGCGCCAACACCCGCAAAACGCGCAGTAATCACGCCAGGTCGACCATCTAACGCATCAACTTCAAGACCAGTATCGTCGGCAAGCGCGGGCATACCAGTTGCAGCACAAACAGCTGAGGCTTTTAGCCGTGCATTACCGGCAAGCGTGTCGGCATCTTCGACTACATCGGCTAGCTCACTCGGGCGTGGCAGCAAATCAACAGCAGCAATATCTCTAATGATGTCGAAGATCTCGGCGACCTTATGGGGGTTTGCTGAAGCGCAAACTACGCGCAACATATTTTCAGCACACTTTTTAAGATCTTAGTTTTGGCGGCACTGCAAGTGTCTGTGTCTGCAACGCAAACACTTCGCTCAGACCAGCAGTCGCCAATGCCAACAACTCGCTCAACTGTGTTTGACTGAACGCCGCACCTTCGGCAGTGCCCTGTACTTCGACAAATTTCGGCTCGGTTGAACCATGCGCCTGCAACATCACGACGTTCATATCTACTTCGGCTGAACTGTCTTCGACATACGGCAAATCAATTATCGGCACACCATTGTGAATGCCCACGCTCACAGCCGCACACAAAGAGTGCAGCGGATGTTTCGTTATCAATCCGCTTTGTTGCACACGCGTCAACGCATCATGCAAAGCGATGTACGCCCCGCAAATGCTTGCAGTGCGCGTGCCGCCATCGGCTTGCAACACATCACAGTCGACAATCACTTGTCTCTCACCTAACAGCGTCATGTCACAACATGAGCGCAGCGAGCGACCAATCAACCGCTGAATCTCAATCGTGCGACCACCTTGTTTGCCTTTTGCAGCTTCGCGATCATTTCGCTCAGGCGTCGACCCAGGCAACATCGAATATTCGGCGGTCACCCAACCTTTGTTCTTGCCTTTCATCCATCGCGGCACATCTTCGTCTACCGACGCGGTGCACAAAACTCGAGTCTTGCCAAACGAAACCAGCACCGAGCCTGCCGCCATCTCGGTGAAGTCGCGCTCAAATTTGAGTTGGCGCAATTCGTTTGTTTGTCTTCCATCGGGTCGTGTCATGTTCTCTCCGTTTTTAGCATTTTGTTGATTGATCTACTTTGGCCATTGTTTCGCAAGTGATAACTCTGGACCCAAAAACCGGCGACCGAGTTCGGCAAAATGCTGAACATCACCCGACGAATAAAACTCATGTGAACTTTTAACTTCATCATCAACACTACGAGAAATATTATTTTTAATCAGCACATCACGCACTTCTGATGCAGTCGCATCAGCGCTATTAATTAGTTTCACGCCAGAACCCATTACTTCACTAATCACTGCGCTCAAATACGGATAATGAGTGCACCCAAGCAACAACGCGTCAACACCGGCTTTTCGAATCGGTGCGAGCAACTTCCCAGCCAACTCAGTGACGGCTTGACCTGAGGTTTCATCACGTTCAACAAATTCGACAAAACCGGGGCACGCAGTTGCAGTTAAAGAAACCTCGCGCGAAACACTGCGCGATGCGCCCGCTACTGCGCTTTCATAGGCGCCCGAAGCAATCGTGCCGACTGTGCCAATCACCGCCACTCGATTATTTGTCGTCGCCTCAACCAATGCTTGTGCACCTGGCTCGACGACACCAATCACGGGCACTGAGAGCAAACTTTGCAACTCACCCAATGCAACCGATGCCGCGGTGTTACAAGCAACAATTATCAACTTTGCGTTGAAGTCCCGCACCAGGCTTGTTGCCAACTCGATTGCATAACTTCTCACTTCGCTTGCCGGCTTTGGCCCGTACGGATAGCGCGCAGTATCGCCTATATATACGAGATCTTCGCTTGGCAACAAGTCGATAACTGATCGCGCGACAGTTAGACCACCAAAACCAGAATCAAACATTCCAATTGGGCGATCAACCTGAGCATTCATCTCTGACAACGCTACGCCTTGGCCAACATTGAATTCAGGCAACTCACTTTAGCCACGACGATTTATCGGCAAATGCTTTATAGTCGCTGTGTGATTCTCGCTGCTGTCCTTGCTCTTTTGGCAGCGTTTTTGCACGCAACCTGGAACATCGTCGTCAAGCAAACAAGCGATCGGTTTCTTGCACTGTGGGGTCAATTCGCTTTCGCTGGTTCATTCGCGCTGATCGCATTAGTCGGGTGGACACTGATCGACGGTCAACCAAACATTTCTTGGTGGTGGTCAATCATCAGCGGCTGCGGACACTTGCCATATGTGATGTTGCTCGCCAAGGCGTACGACAAAAATGATTTCTCGCTCACCTACCCAATTGCTCGTGGCGCGGGCGCACTCAGCGCGGCCATCTTGGGATTAATTTTTCTCGGCGACGATCTCTCCGCGCTCAGCATGGCGGGCATCGCCATTGTTATTTTTGGACTTTGGATTTTAGTTTCGGGTCAGCCGATTAATAATATTTTCCCTGCTCTCGGGGTTGCATCAACAATCGGCGTCTATTCGGTTGTCGACGCATATGGCGCTCGCAATTCAGACGCTGTCGCATTTGCGCTCAGTGTTTTTGTCAGCGGGGCCGCAACAATCACACTCTGGGCACTAATCACGCGCCGCAGCCAGCTCAAACCTTTTCTTGTTGCTGAATGGAAGCCTGCCGCATTTGGCGGCACCATGTCGATTGTCGGCTATTCGATGGTTGTCTATGCCTTCACACTCGCACCAGTTGGCTATGTTGCAACGATGCGCGAATCAAGTGTGGTGATCGCCGCACTGGCTGGCTGGAAATATCTCAAAGAAGATGATCACAAACGACGGCTTACTTCAGCCACCGTGGTCGTTGCAGGTCTTTGCGTGCTCGTCGCAGGTCGTTAAAAGTAAATTATTTTTTCGGCAGCGGCTTCGGCCAGATCTAAGTCATCTGTATACGCGCCAGTTGACAGATACTTCCATCCGCCATCGCAGACAATGAATACGATCACGGCTTCTTGATCACTGTCAAGGCTGATTTCACTTGCGACTTTAAGCGCACCAGCCAAAGATGCACCAGATGAAATGCCGGCGAAAATACCGCACTCGCTCACAAGTCGGCGCGTGCATTCAATGCTCTCGCGTGGTCGCACAACTCGCTTGCGATCTAAAGTTTCGCGACCATGCCACTTGTCAAACACAGGCGGAATATAACCGTCATCTAAATTTCGCAAGCCTTCAACTCGCTCACCGAGTGGTGGCTCAACTGCAATGATTTTTACTTCGCTGTTTTTCTCTTTTAAGTAGCGACCAACACCCATCAGCGTGCCGCTCGTGCCCAAGCCCGCAACAAAGTGCGTCACCTCGGGGCAATCGCGCCAAATCTCTGGACCAGTTGTTTCATAATGCGCAGTCGGGTTTGCTTCGTTTTCGTATTGGTGCAAAAAACACCAGTCTGGGTTTTCTTTGGCCATTTTTTCGGCTCGCAAAACTGCGCCGTTCGAACCTTCGGCGCCAGGTGTAACAATTACTTGAGCACCGAACACTTCAAGCATCTGTCGTCGCTCAATCGAAACATTGTCAGGCATCAAAATGATTATCGGATACCCCTTGAGTTGCGCGATAGCCGCGAGCGCGATGCCTGTGTTTCCACTTGATGGCTCAATTATTTGCTGACCAGGCGAAAGTTTTCCGTTTTTCTCGGCTTGCTCGATCATCGATTTGGCGATGCGATCTTTTACCGAACCAAAAGGATTTTGATTCTCAAGTTTTGCCAGCAGTCGCACCCGTGGGTTCGGCGACAAATTCGAAACGTCAACCAACGGCGTATTGCCGATCAGGTCAAGCACATTTTCTCTAATCACCATCTAGTCAGGATACCTGACCAATATGGTCGGATTTATCGCGAATTTAGTGAAACGGCTGTGAATTACGCGATAGTCGAAGCAGTAGCCAAAATGATCGTCAAGCCGTGACGATTTGGCTCTCAGAAATCTGCGAATCGATAATTCGGTAACTGCGGGTCTTGGGCTCGGCGTCTTTTAATCCAATAATCACATAGTGCCAACCTGGGTCTGGGGCTTGAGCCACATCGGTTGCGCTCGGGTAGGGCTCGGTGTGCGTGTGGCTATGCACCACGCCAATGATCGCTAAACCACGAGACTCGGCATCAAGTTCGATTCGAAGGTGATCGCGTGGATCAACCGTATAAATAATTTTGCTCTGCGCGATATTGCGACACGGGTGAAACTCGCGCGCCACATCGCTACCAAACTCGCCCACCAGAAAACCACAACATTCGAGCGGAGTTTCAGCGAGCGCCAACTGCTTGATCTGCTCAAGTACCGAATTTGGTAACACGATTTGTGGCGATGAATTTTGATTTGACATTGCCCTAAAAGGCTACAGGTACGCTTAAAGCACGCTATGAAACACGACAGCCCAGAGATCATCGCCAGCAATCGCAAGGCGCGACACAACTACACAATCGTTGATGTCATTGAAGCTGGCATTGTGCTGCACGGAAGCGAAGTCAAAAGTTTGCGCGAAGGCCAAGTTCAGATTGCCGAGGCCTACGCTCATGTCGTTCGTGGCGAAATGTGGCTCGAAGGTGTGCATGTCGCCGTGTATCGGTTTAGCCATGGTGTTGGCTCACACGAACCAATGCGTTCACGAAAACTGCTATTGCATCGTGAGCAGATTCGCAAACTTCAAGAACGCATGGCCAAAGAGCGCCTGACTCTTGTGCCTCTTTCGATGTTGCTTAAAAATGGTCGAGTCAAAGTCGAACTTGCTCTCGCCAAAGGCCGGCAAAAAGAAGACCGTCGTCAAGC
>CANLHV010000004.1 GCA_947490975.1 Acidimicrobiaceae bacterium | reverse complement strand
GTTACTGCGAACATATGTTCGCTACAGTGCAAGCATGAAGTTATTGGTGCCAAAAACCCTCGTCGCTAAACATTCGCTTTTCGAAAAACAAGTTCTCGAAAACTTCGCCGTCTCCGACCAAGTTCGTCAGTTGTTGCCCGACTCAGGCTTAGTTCGTGGACGCATCGTGCGTTGCTGTGGCGACGCCGCCGTATCGCTAGCCCTTTCACTTTGTGCCCGTGCATCACAGCAAGGTTCATGGTTGGGTGTTGTTGGCGTCAGTCATCTCGGCATTTCGTGTGCTGTCGAGCATGGTGTGGCACTTGAGCGCATGGTCTTTGTGCATCCACCAGAATCATCTCGCGATTGGTCGACAACCGTGGCTGCCGTGATTGATGGCTTCGATTTATTAATAGTCGCAGTGCCAGAATCACTCTCGGTTTCTGATGCAAGGCGAGTGCAGGCGCGGTTGCAGTCGCGGCGATCGGTCATGATTATCGTCGACACCGCGACGCTTTCTAAAACAAGTTTTTCAAACAACACGCATCCGTTTCATGCCGATGTGGTTTTAGATAGCACAACAAAAAGTTGGAGTGGCATCAACAATGGTGCGGGCTATCTGCAACAACGCCAAGTCGCAATCAAAGTCAGTGGCCGCCGAGTTGCGCGCATGCAAGAACATTTAGTCACCTGCAACTACTAAATTGCTCGCACCAAAACGCTTAGCAGTGTTGCGTTGCCTTGACTGGTCGGCGGTCGTGGCGGCAAAAACTTCTAATAGTCCGTGTGCTGTTGTCTACGGTCAGCGAGTTATCTCGCGTTCTGTGGCGGCGATGCATTACGGCGTTCAAGTCGGCATGCGACGCCGTCACGCCCAAGGTCTTTGTCCAGATCTTGAGATTGCCGCATATCAACCAGATCGTGATCGTCGAGCGTTTAACACTGTCGTGCGAACTATTAATGAGATAGTTCCGTTAATCGAAGTCAGCGAGCCAGGTGTGATTGTTTTTGCTACGCGCGGCCCATCTCGATATTTTGGCGGTGACGAGCCGATGGCTAACAAAATCGTTCAGGCTTTGCGTGCTTCAATAGTTGCCGATTCGCAATTTGGTGTTGGCATCGCCGACAGTCGTCTGGCGGCCCACATCGCCGCTCATATCTCGGCGCAAAATAAAACCAAAGCACCTTTTATCGTCGAACCAGAAAAGACAAAAGTTTGGCTCGCACAAAAATCTGTCAGGGTTTTGAACGAGTTTGCCAATATCAATGGCGAGACAGTCTCGTTGCTCGAGCGACTCGGGCTAAACACTTTGCATGATGTGTCAAAAATTGGCGAGTCGGTGTTGGCCGGGCGATTCGGCGAATTAGGCGTCGAGTTGCATCGACTTGCTCGTGGCGATGAACAACATCCATTGGCCGCAGTTGCGCCACCGCCAGAGCACCTTTGTTCGCGGGCATTCGAAGAACCAGTTTTCGATCAACAAACGCTGCTCAACAATGTGCAAACAATGGCCGAAGAGTTCAGCGATTATTTCGTTAAGCGAGGTGCGATTTGTGTTCGTTTAATTCTTAAATTTGAGTCAGAGACAGGCCCACATTCAGAACGCTTGTGGTATCGACCCCAAGGTTTAACCGCTCGAGCGATAACCGAAAGCGCCAAGTGGCAAATCGAAAGTTGGTCGCATAAGAGCCCGTTGGTTCGCGTGCAGTTGATTGCCGACGAAGTGCGCACAGACACGGCGCGCCAACTCAAGTTATGGGGTGGCGTCACCCAAGTTGACGAGACTGCTGGTCGCGCAATTGGTCGGTTGACCGAATTGCTCGGCTCAACTGCCGTTCAATTAGTCAAATGGCAAGGTGGTCGAGATTTGCAAGAGAATTTTCAGCTTGTTTCTGCCTCACATTTTCAACTCAGACAAAGCGAGTTGATTACAACAACCGATAAACCAAAGTGGCGAGGTTCGTTGCCAACTCCGTCACCGAGTGTTGTTTATTCTGAGCCACCGCTAGTGCAGGTAGTTGATAAAGATAAAAACTTGCTGCGTGTTAGTGCTCGTCACGAGTTAAGCGCCGAGCCAGAGCAGTTGATAATTAACCAACAAAATCACAAAGTTATTTCTTGGGCCGGCCCATGGCCAGTAGAAGAAAAATGGTGGGACACCGCCCGCAGTCGACGATTAGTCAGATTGCAAGTCGTAATCGAAAAACTTTTGCCTGATGGTTCACAACAAGTGCAAGCACTGCTTGTTGCACTTGAGCATGGCGAATGGAGCATCGCAGCAATCTACGGCTAGTTCGTTATCTAGTCAGCCAGCCAGTCAAGCAAGTATTGTGCATTTGGTGATTTCTGATTCTGGTCTTGAGTTTGTTAAAACTTTTTGCCTGCAACTAGCAAGCCACGAGCCGATTGATGATCGCGAGCGCGAGTCGGTCAAAACTTTTTGTGAACTCGCACCCAGCCTTCGCGCCCCGTTCGACGAACACAGCGACCCCACTCATGTCACTGCTTCGGCAATCGTCGTCGGCAAACCTGGTGTCGTCTTGCATCTGCACAAACGACTGAATATGTGGCTGCAACCCGGTGGGCATATCGATTCTGGTGAGTCGATTGATGATGCAGCGCTGCGTGAAGCGCGAGAAGAGACAGGTTTAAACCTGCAACATTTTGGCGCAGAAAAAACCTCGCCGAGATTTATTCATCTCGATGTGCACCCAGGTCCGCGCGGGCACACTCATCTTGATGTGCGATTTTTGCTTTGGGCGACGAACGAAATTTTCGCGCCGGCAGCAGGCGAGAGCCAGCAAGTGAAGTGGTTTAGTTTTGTTGAGGCATTGCGCGTTTCTGAAGATGGTGCTCGTGGAGCAATTCGCGTCGCTCAGCAAATTGTCGATAAATCGTTGTAATACAAGGCTTTTAGCGACATCTCTGTAATGCGAGCGAACATATGTTCGCTACGCTTAGCCAAATGGGTGATTACGCCGAATTGCATTGTCGGTCGAATTTTTCATTTTTATACGGGGCTTCGCACCCCGAACAACTTGTTGAGGCCGCAGTGCACAATCAACTTGCAGCACTTGCTCTAACAGACCGCAACGGTCTTTATGGCGTCGTCAAGTTCGCCCAAGCGGCACGAACATTTAGTTTGCCAACTTTGTTTGGTGCCGAACTCACATGTTCAAGCCATGACAGCCGTGATGGCGACGCACAAATTGTTTTAGTCGCCGATGGACCATCGGGCTATTCACGACTTTCTCACACGATAACGCTCGGTCAGTTGGCGGGCTCAAAGTCTGCGCCGGTTTTCAACACAGCCAAAATCGCCGAAGATCTGGCTGATAGTTGTTGGGTGCTCACTGGCGCGAGCACCGGCATTGTCAATCAATCTCTCGAACGACATGGCCCACAAGTCGCATCGCGACAATTGCAAAAACTAGTCAGTGAGTTCGGTCGCGATCGAGTTTTAGTCGAGCTTTGCGACCATGGCGACCCGCTCGACTCTTCGCGCAACGACGCTCTCGTTCAACTAGCAATGCGACACGACTTGCAGTGCATTGCAACTAATGATGTCAGCTATGCGTCGCTACGCGAACATCGTTTAGCAGTTGCGCTTGCCGCGGTACGACAGCGTTCAAGTCTCGATGAGATTGATGCGCACTTGCCGCCGGCACCGAGTGCATACATTCGTAGCGGCAAAGAGCAACTTCGTCGGTTTAGTCGCTACCCAGGTGTTGTCGAACTCACAGCGCAAATCGCCAAGTCTTCGGCATTTGACTTGTCGTTGGTTGCGCCGAAACTTCCGCCGTTTGTTTGCCCAGATGGTCTCGATGAAATTTCGTATTTGCGTTTGTTGGTAGAGCAGGGGGCGACTCGTCGATACGGCGCACGACCTATAAATAGCCTCGAAGATCTTTCGTTGCGTGCCCGAGCCTGGAAGACAATCGATCACGAACTCGAGATCATTGCGCAACTTGGTTTTGCTGGTTATTTCTTGGTTGTTTTTGACATCGTGCAGTTTTGTCAGCGTTCAAATATTTATTGTCAAGGTCGTGGCAGTGCAGCCAACAGTGCAGTTTGCTTTGCGTTAGATATCACCAAAGCTGATGCTGTTTCTTTGGGGTTGTTGTTTGAGCGTTTTTTGTCGGCAGAGCGTGATGGGCCACCAGATATCGACATCGACATCGAAAGTGGTCGTCGCGAAGAAGTTATTCAATATGTTTTCAATCGCTACGACCGTCATCATGCGGCACAAGTTGCCAATGTGATCACATATCGCTCGCGTTCTGCGGTTCGCGATATGGCTCGGGCTTTGGGGTTTGCCCCCGGCCAGCAAGACGCATGGAGCAAGCAAGTCGGCATGCACGGCTCGCTGTCGAACCCCGAGAACACACAGCACGAAATACCCACTCAAGTTTTAGATCTTGCACGTCAAGTTTTAGACGCACCACGCCACTTGGGCATTCACTCTGGGGGCATGGTGATTTGCGATCGACCAGTCAGCGAAGTCTGCCCAATTGAGTGGGGTCGCATGAAAGATCGCAGTGTTTTGCAGTGGGACAAAGACGATTGCGCTGCGATCGGTCTCGTCAAATTTGATCTTTTGGGCTTAGGCATGCTTTCGGCTCTGCACAACGCGGTCGATCTGATTGCTGAGTTTCGCGGCAAACAAATTGATCTAGCCACGATTCCGCAAGAAGACGAGGTCTATGCAATGTTGTGTCGTGCCGACACGGTGGGTGTTTTTCAAATCGAGTCACGCGCTCAAATGGCCACACTGCCAAGACTCAAACCGCGAAGGTTTTACGACTTGGTTGTCGAAGTGGCGCTAATTCGCCCTGGTCCGATTCAAGGTGGTTCGGTTCATCCATACATTCGTCGGCGCAACGGCGAAGAGCCAGTTACATATTTGCATCCGCTTTTAGAAAACAGTTTGGGCAAAACGTTGGGTGTGCCGTTGTTTCAAGAGCAGTTGATGCAGATGGCGATTGATATCGCCGGCTTCACACCCAACCAAGCAGATGAGTTGCGCCAGGCGATGGGTTCGAAACGTTCGCATGCTCGCATGCAACGACTTCGTCAGCGACTTTACGACGGCATGGCGCAAAATAAAATTATTGGTGCTGTCGCCGACGAAATTTTCGAAAAGATGCAGGCGTTCGCCAACTATGGGTTTCCTGAGAGTCACTCAGTGTCGTTTGCTTACCTTGTTTATGCATCTTCGTATATCAAGTTTCATGAACCAACGGCGTTTTATGCCGCGTTGCTAAATGCTCAGCCGATGGGTTTCTGGTCGCCACATTCTCTTGTGCAAGACGCACAGCGACATGGTGTCGTTGTTTTGAGCCCAGACATAAACGCGTCAAAAGCTACGGCGACTTTAGAGCCGTGCGACAATTCAGCAGGTGGCTTTGCTTTGCGGCTCGGCATTTCTAGCGTGCGTGGTATCGGTGATGATCTCGCACAAAACATCGAAGCCGCGCGACCATTTGCAAGCATGGAAGACCTCGTTCGTCGCGTGCCTCACATCAGTTTGTCGCAAATTGAAACTTTGGCAACAGCAGGCGCTTATTCGCAATGTTTTGAAATATCCCGCAGAGATGCACTCTGGTCGGCAGGTGCAGTTATTCAAAGCCGACCTGAACGATTGGCAGGCGTGACGACTGGCAGTGATTCACCGCAATTGCCGGGCATGCAGCCGATCGAAAAATCGATCTGTGATCTTTGGTCGACCGGCATTTCTATTGACGGTCATCCAACTCAGTTTGTGCGCAGTCAGTTGAGCCAACTCGGTGTCGTTGTAGCCAGCGAACTACTAAAAGTTGAGAACGGTTCAAAAATAATTGTCGGTGGGGTGATCACTCACCGTCAACGACCGTCAACTTCGCGAGGTGTCACTTTTTTCAGCCTCGAAGACGAAACAGGTTTGATCAACGTCGTAGTTTCGCAAGGCTGCTTTAAGAGATTTCGCCATGAGGCAATCAATGCCTCGGCACTTCTTGTGCGTGGCAGAATCGAATCTTCACAGGGCGTGGTCAACATCATTGCCGAGCATTTGAGCGAGTTAAAAATTGCTACGCGAGGTGTTAGCTCAAGAGATTTTCGCTGAAGCAGCCATGACACCAAGCAGAATAAACACAACGCCCGCCAAATATCGCTGAATAAACGGCAATGCTTTGCCTTTGACCAAAGTTTCACGCAACGAACTAGCGGTCAACGCATAAATGCCATCTGTTAGAAAACCACAAACCACGAACACCCCGCCGAGCATCAAAGACTGCAGCGCATTTGATGACTTATCAGGATCAATAAATTGAGGCAGAAACGAAAGAAAAAACAACGCAATTTTTGGGTTGAGAGTATTGATGACAAAGCCTTGACGAAATGCTTGAACTTTGGTCATCGCGTCTGTCGTTGTGCTCATCGTTTGAGGTTGGCGCAAAATTGTGCGCAGGCCAACAAGCACGAGATATGACGCACCAAGATATTTAACGACGTTGAAGGCGCTCTGTGAGGTCGCCAAGACTGCCGAAAGCCCAACCGTTGCTGCCAAGACATGCATAAAAGTGCCAAGTTCAAGACCGAGTACCGAGGCAAGACCAATTGATCGACCACTGGCGACACTTCGATTGATGATGTAAATAACTGCAGGCCCCGGAATCACGAGCAATGCAAATGATGCGATTGCAAACGAAACTAAAGCGCTGACTTCGGGCATGAGTTGCGCGCTATTCGGCTGGCTGTTCGTTGAGTTCGTCGTTGAAACCCCGATACATTTCGTAGATTTCTTTGCATGCTTGACACATTGGCAATTGCTTCGGGTCTCGTGATGGCACCCAAACATGACCACACAAAGCTTCTAATGGCGTGCCGTTGATGCGCGCCTCGAGAACTTTGGCGGCTGCTGACTCGTCTTTGTCGGTTTTGACGATGTGGGCGACAAGAGGTTTGCCGGTCTGAGTGACGTGCTCGGTCTGTTGTTCAACAGTTGTAGTTGGCGAAGTCTGAATCGTTGAAGATTGCGCTGAGAACACACTTAATTTAATCATTAAACCTCATGCGTTTATTGCTCTGGCGATGGTCGAGTCGCAACATCTAGACTGCAAAGCATGCCGATGTATGAGTTTCGTTGTCGAACATGCGATGAAGTATTCGAAGAGCGTCGCGCAATGTCGGCTGCCAATGAGCCAGCCAAGTGCCCGCAGGGTCACGAAAACGCCGTGCGCCTACTTTCGGTTTTTGCGTCAGTCGGCGGTGGCAGCAGTGCTTCGACTGCACCGGCAATGCCTGCACCAAAAATGGGCGGGTGTGGTTCTGGTTGTGGTTGCCACAGTTAATTATTTTTAAAAAGTTTTATTGCACGGCGTAGATGCCGCCATTGGCTACCAAAAACCAATCGGTGAGGCTGAGACCAGCGTCTTGACAGCGGTTCTTTGCCATAAACAGCTGCGATGTGTCTGATAGATCTTGCCCCGCACCTTGGCGTGCACTGAGCAGACAAATTGTTGTAGCCGAGTCGATATTGATTGCCGCGCCGATGATGCGCTCAATTATCTGGGTGAGTTTTAGTTTTGAATTAAACGCAAAAATGCCGACACCTCGCTGTTGATTGTCACAACAAAGTGCAATCGTTTCGGCACACAAAGGTCGCGAAAGAGCGAGAGCAAAAACGCTGAGTTTGTCGGTCAGTGTTGTGATTGGGTCGAGTTGCGCTCGCGGCACATCTGATATCGGAGTAATCGTCTGAAGCATGTGCTCAGAGTAACTATTGGGTGTTACGCGTTTACGAAATTGACCGCCAGATAAATGAGTCCGAGAGAGATAGCTATTGGTCCGACGATTTCGAAGAACTTTGAGAGAATTCTTTTGCTCGGGTTCAACAAGAACAAACTGCAAATCGCACCAGTAATTGCACCGCCGAAGTGTCCGCCAACTGAAATGCCGGGTATTACGAGGGTTATCACAATGTTTAGAACAAAGGTCGTGCCGATGCCAGTTCGCATCGGGTTGATTCGGTCATGTCTAAGACCAATGACTGCCGCTGCCATCAGACCAAACACGGCACCAGACGCGCCGCCGGTGATCGCATCAGGGCTCATCACCAGCGCGCCAACTGATCCGCCCAATAGCGATGTGACGTATAACAAGCCAAAACGTAACGAGCCGATTCTTTGCTCGAATAACTGACCGAGTTGAAATGCGAGCAACATATTCATCGCAATATGAAAAATGCCAAAGTGCACGAAGCCACAACTGACCAGTCGCCACCATTCACCTTGCTCTAAAAACTGACGCGAAATTACAAAATTGATTGAGGTTCGTTCGAAGCCCGAAAGCGACATCCAGAGATAAAGGCCAATGTTGATTGACACGATTGCATTTGTGACTGTTGTCTTGTTGCTTGAGCGGCGAAAGTTTGGTCTCGACTGTCGGGTTGATCGTTTTGGCGGTTTTGGCGCTTGCGGGGCTGATTGCGTCGCACGAGGCAACGGTGGTGGAAGTTGCGGCGGAGGAAAACTCACGAGATTAAGCGGGCAGAGTTAGTGCTTCTTGGCGATTCGCAAGAAACCATTTCACGGTTTCATGTAAACCCTCTTCGAAATCGGTTGAGGCGTGCCAGCCCAGTTCACGCTCTGCACGAGACGCATCAACTCGACGACGAGGTTGACCGTCTGGTCGCGAAGAGTCCCAAACGAGTTCGCCCGCAAAGCCGACGATGCGAGCGATAGTTTCTGCAGTTTCACGAATCGTAATTTCGCGATTGTTGCCTAAGTTAAGTGGCTCTGTCGATTCGTGCAGTTCGCTGGCGAGCAATATTGCGCGCGCCGCGTCTTTGACGTATAAATAGTCGCGACTGGCAGACCCGGTGCCCCAGACATCAATTTTTTCGAGTTTTTGTTCTTTGGCTTCGACGCACTTTTTGATCAGCGCGGGTATCACGTGTGAAACCTCGGGATGAAATTTGTCGCCGGGGCCAAACAAATTTGTTGGTATCAAGAATGCAAATTTTTGACCGTATTGTTTGGCGTTTACTTGAGCGTGAACCAACAATGCTTTTTTGGCGATGCCATAGGGGGCATTTGTTTCTTCTGGGTAGCCGTCCCAAATCGACTCTTCACGAAACGGCACAGGGGTGAACTTCGGGTAACTGCAAACCGTGCCGAGCAGAACTGTTTTTTCAACGCCTGCGATGCGTGCAGCCTCGATCGTGTGCGTGCCCATCAATAGATTGTCGAGATATAGGGGCGCTGGGGCGACTTGGTTGTAGCCAATGCCGCCGACTCGTGCAGCCAAATGCACGACGTGGCTCGGTTTGTGTTTTTTGAAAAGTTCGAGGGCGACACCAGGCAAAGTGAGATCGGCTTGCTTGTGGGTCGGCGAAATCACTGTTGCACCTGCGCTCGAAAAAGCAGCGACGACATTGCGTCCGAGAAATCCGTTGCCGCCTGTCACTAATACAGTGCGGTTCTTCCAAAATGTTGGCGACGAAGTTTTTTCGCTCATACTGCTAATCACATCGTACGACCCAGAGCCCTGCGCTGTAGTTGTCTTGTGTTGCAACGGCTTTACGTCAATTATCAACCAAGTGCGTGCAAAATAGGCAGAATAGAGGGAATGCGTGTGGCCTATTCTTTGGAACAGTGCTGGCATCGCGTGCCAGGGGGTACTGCGACCGCAGCGATCGAAGTAGCACGAGTGCTACCAGGCTTGCGGCGCGATATCGAACTTGTCGGATTCGCGGGTCGCCACGGCGCAGAACCACAGAGCGCCTATCAGCCACCGATAAATGTGCAGCAACTCGCCTTAAGCGGACCAGCGCTGTATGAGACCTCAATGCGATTTGGCTGGCCAAAAGTAGAAAGTGCAACTGGCCAAGTCGACTTGCTGCACTGCACTTCGATTATTCCGTTTGCGACGAATGCAAAAATGGTTGCAACGATTCATGACCTTGCGTTTTTGAAGTATCCACAGTTTTTTAGTCGCCGTGGCAACTCGGTATTCAGGCGTAGCCTCAAAATTTTATTGAAGCGCGCCGACATGTTGCTTTGTTCTTCGCAGTCGACGCTCGAAGATTGTAGTGAGTTTGGTTTTTCGCAAGATCGCTTACGACATGTTCCACTCGGAGTAAATGCGCCAATCGTGATGACAACCCGCGATCAAATTAAGACTCGATATAACTTGCCCGATAGCTTTCTGCTGTTTGTGGGCACGCTCGAACCTCGAAAAAATTTGACGCGACTGATTGCTGCGCTCGAAAGTCTCGGCGATTCGGTGCCCGAACTTGTCGTAGTTGGTGCAACCGGTTGGGGAGACGTATCCGAGAGTTCAAAAGTGTCGAGTCAGGTCAAGTCTCGGGTTCGCTTCGCCGGTTTTGTGCAACCAGTTGACCTCGGGGCTATTTATGCATCGGCAGAAGTGCTTTGCTACCCGTCATTGATGGAAGGTTTTGGTCTGCCAATTCTTGAAGCGATGAGCTATGGCACACCTGTTGTAACTAGCAAAGGTTCATCGACTCAAGAGGTTGCGGGCAATGCGGCAGTCTTGGTTGACCCACTAGATGTCGCCAGTATTGCTGCTGGCATCTTGCAGGCATTGAGCCATAAATCTGAATTGCAGCGACTTGGCATTGCGCGTGCGAACGAGATGACTTGGCAGGCTACTGCAGCTAAAACTGCAGATGTTTATGAGCAGGTAGTTCGATGACGCTTCGAGTTGGCGTCAACCTATTGTGGCTTCGATCGGGCCAAGTTGGCGGCTCACAAGAATATCTGCTCAGGCAACTGACTGGCCTGCATGAGATCAACAACAATGAATTTGATGTGACGCTGTTCGTGCAACCTGGGTTTGCAAAGAATCACATGCAACTTGCACAAGCATTTAAATTTGTTGAAGCGCCGAGTCATCGCGGCATTCGTGTGTTGCGAATTTTGCTCGAGCAGACTTGGTTGGCCGTTAAAGCTCGAAAGTTTGATTTGATGCATCATGGCGGTGGCACGATGCCGCTTTTCGCGGGTCGTCGCACGGTCTTGACGATTCATGATGTGCAGTATCTTTCGTTTCCAGAAAATTTCAGCCGAGCTCGGCTTAGTTACTTGAGAAAAGTTGTACCGCGTTCGATAACTAGAGCGTCGATAGTGAGCACCCCGAGTGAATATGTGCGACAAAAGTTGATTACCGAGTTTGCTATTTCGCCAGCCAAAGTAAAAGTGGTGCGTCACGGCATTGATGAGCAACTCGGAAAGGCGGCTACAAGTGAGCAAGATTTGCGCCAGCGGTTGCGCATTGAAAACAAAGATGTTCTATTTTTGCCAGCAGTCACACACCCGCACAAAAATCACAAGTTTTTGCTGCAATTGATGAAAACACATTGGGTTGACAAAAATCTTGTTTTGGTCTGCGCTGGTGGTAAAGGTCGAGGTGAGGTTGATTTCATGCGTGAAATTCGCCGACTTAATCTTGATGAGCGTGTAATACGTCTTGATCGTGTCGTCGACGAAGATCGAGACGGCTTGTTGAAACTTGCCATTGCGATGGTGTTTCCAAGTTTGTATGAAGGTTTTGGCGCACCCGTTATAGAAGCGATGCAACTTGGTACTGCCGTTATTTCAAGCGATTGTGCTGCGCTACCTGAAGTTGTTGGTGACGCAGGCATTGTTTTGCCGCTCGATTTGAAGTTGTGGGCAAACGCCCTAGAGACGTTGGCTAGTCGACGCGACTCGTTGACGGCAGCCGGAAGAATTCGTGCTGCGCATTTTTCGGTTTCTAACTCAGGAACCGACTTGGCGCAAATTTATCGGGCGGCTATTTGATGTCAAAGTCAAAAAAACTGCGTCTGATTGTGCTTTGCCCACACTTCGAGCCAGATATGGCGCCCACTGGTGTGGTGATGACGCGAATAGTGCACGAACTTGCAGCGCGCGGACACGAACTGCATGTTGTCACCTCGTTGCCGTGGTACCGCAAACATCAAGTCGAGACTGGATGGGCCGGCGCACTTTGGCGAATCGAAAAAACCACCTGGGGCTCAATTAGTCGAGTGCAACCGTTTGCGGGTCAGACCAAAAGCAATTTGGTTCGTCGGGCAGTTGGTTTTATTCTGTTTAGCTACTTCGTTGGTTTACGTGCGTTGTTCGCAGGTGGTTTTTGGCGACGCGCAGATGGTGTGTTGGCGATGTCGCCTCCTTTGACTTTGGGTTTGATCGGTTGGCACACGAAATTGTTTCGTGGTGGCAAACTTGTTTTCAACATTCAAGATGTCTTTCCAGATGCGGCGGTTGAAACTGGCGCGATTTCAAACCAACGAGTAATTGCTGCCGCTTCTTGGCTTGAGCGTGTCAGTTATCGACGATCTGATTCAGTCGTGTTGTTGTCAGATGATTTGGCAAACAATGTTCAGCGAAAACTTGATCAAAAGTTTCACAAACGCATCAGGGTGATTCCGAATTTTGTAGACACACAGGCAATCGTGCCAATGTCACGCTTAACGAACTATCGTCGCGAACTTGGCGTTGACGAATCTTTGGTCGTGATGTATGCCGGCAATGTAGGTTTCTCGCAATCACTCGAATTGATGATTGAAGCCGCTCGAGTTTTGCCAAATGTTATTTTTGTCATCAATGGCGAGGGCGCCGCTAGAAAGTCGCTTGAGGCAAAAGCGCATGCGTTGAGCAACGTCAAATTCGGCGACTATCAAGATGCTTCAAGATTGAGCGAAGTTTTGGCGACGGGTGATTTGCATGTTGTTCCGTTGCGTCGTGGTCTTGGTTCGGTGAGTGTGCCATCAAAGACTTATTCGATACTCGCTGCGGGGCGACCAATTTGTGCAGCGATCGACTTAGACACCGAGGTGCCTCGTATTTTGGCAGCGGCAAACGCCGGAGTGTGCGTTGAGCCCGACAATCAAGCGGCTTTCGTATCCGCGATAGCTGCCATGATCAGCGATCGAAAATCTCTTGAAGAAATGGGGGCGAGCGGGCGAAAATGGGTTGAAGGCCATGCTTCGCCTCAATCGATTGCGCAGCGCTACGAAGCCTTGTACATGCGATAAGCCTGTAGCATTTCTTGTTCGTGGCTACCTCATCTTCAGCGAAAAAAATCGCCCGTCTGGCCCAAGCCAGCAAAAATCGCAAGGGCCGCAAGGTGCGCATGCAGGGCGGTTCGCTGTTTCCAACCGTCATCTTTGTTATCTGCGTGCTCGGCGTTGGGCTTATTGCCTATGCCCGTCAAAGCCAAGAGCGAGTCAGCGCGCTCGACACCGCAACGCAAAATTATTACACGGCTTTTGGCATTTATAAATGCGACGCTTTTGTTGACAACTTGCCAGTCGCAGGCGATCTTGCTGATATCGCCAGCGTTAAGCCTGGTGCATTCATCGAGTCTGCAGGCGTAGTGCGTTGGGAGCCACAAGTTTTGTCGGGCGAGCGACGCGCGAAACTTGAAACAATTTTTGAACTTTATGGACTAAAGGTGACCAACGATTCGATTGAGTTTCCTGAGTCGCTCAACAACGGCGAGAAGATAACTGAGGCTGACACGAAGTGCGGCGACAAAGACGCCAGCGTGCAAGTTGTGGTTTGGGATTCAAAAGTTTCGTCACCAAAAATTTCTATCGCTGATCTAGGCAACGTGCGGCTCACCGGCAATGGCATGGGTATCACGTTGGCATTTGTTGCCAAAGATGTTGATGTTCCGCAGCCGATCACGATCACTGATCTTGATCCGTTGATCACTGGTTAACACCAAAAAATTGGAGTAGATCTACAAATGCACGCAGTCGTGCTAGTTGGTGGTTTTGGCACACGCTTGCGACCTTTGACGCTGTCGACTCCGAAACCACTTCTGCCAATTGCTAATCGACCTTTGCTTGAGCGACTCATGGCATCGCTTGCTCGTGGTGGAGTGACACACGCAGTGCTTTCATTGGGTTTTAAACCAGAGCCGTTCTTGAATGCGTTTCCATCAAATGTTTGCGCGGGTGTCAAGTTGACTTACGCAGTTGAAGATCGACCGCTAGATACTGCAGGTGCGATTGGTTTTGCTGCGCGACAGGCTGATATTCACAAGCGCGGAGAAACTTTTCTTGTCGCCAATGGAGATGTGTTGACAGATCTTGATATCGCCGATTTGATTTCATTTCACAAATCAACACAAGCACAAGCGACAATTCATCTGACACCTGTCGAAGACCCATCACAATACGGCGTTGTAGAAACAGATTCGCAAGGTCGGGTTCTTCGTTTTGTCGAAAAGCCGTCACCAGGTCAAACGACATCGCGAAATGTAAACGGCGGAACTTACGTTTTTGAAGTTTCTGCTCTTGATCGAATGCCTGGTGTTGCGCCGTTGTCAATTGAGCGTGAAACATTTCCTGAGTTGGTAAGAGATCGTCAACTATTTGGTTATGCAACAAACGACTACTGGATTGATGCTGGTCGTGCCGATTCTTATGTTCGCGCCAACATCGATCTTTTGCAGCGCAAGAGCATTCATGCAGTCGAGGCGATTAGTTCAGAGTCGTTTATCGCAAAATCAGCAACAGTTACGAAAAGCGTCGTTGGACGAGGTTGCAAAATAGGTGAGAATGCTCAAGTCGTTGGTTCGGTTTTGCTCGACGGTGCAACCGTTGAAGACAACTCGGCTGTTGTAGATAGTGCAGTCATGGGTCACGTCGGTTCGTTTGCTCAGGTGAGTGGGTGTCTTATCGGTGTTGACGGTGAGGTTAGATCTGGCGCAGTATTGCGTGATGCAAAAGTTCCTGATGCCAGCTGAAAAAATTTAATGGCACAAGTAAACGGCGTGCTTGTTTGCGGTGGCGCCGGGTTTATCGGTTCGCATCTGGTCGATCGACTGTTGGCAGACGGGCACAGCGTAGAAGTTGTCGATGATCTCTCGGTTGGCTCGCTTGCCAACCTGAGTGCGGCTCGAGCATCTGGTGGCACTCTGCGGTTTCATCATCTCGATGTTTCGGCGCCAGAGTTTTCAGATTTAATCGCGTTGCGTCGGCCCACTGTTGTTTACCATCTCGCACTTTTGCCCACTGGTGCGACTCGCACCAACGAGATGTTGCGCTCGGCGACGTTGTTACTTTCAGTGCTCGAGGCAGCCCGACGTTTTTCGGTAAAGAAAGTGGTCGTTGCGCTTCCTGCTGGCTTGCTTTATGGCGAAGTGCCCGCACGTCAATTGCCCGTCAAAGAAGGTCGCAAGTCAGACCCGATGGGAGTGGCCCATGTGATGGCGAACACCCTTGTTGATTTGTTGACTGTTTATCGCGAAAGTTACGACGTTGAATTCACTGCTTTGGCGATGACAAATGTTTACGGCTCAAGACAACGCCCTTCAGATGGTGTTGTTGCCGCGTTTGCTAACGCGGTGGTTAATCAGAGCGCGCCAATAATTTGCGGCAATGGCCGTCAGACGCGAGATTTCTTGTTTATCGACGATGCCGTAGACGCTCTGGCGCGTTCGATAAACAAAGGGGGCGGACTTGTGATCAACGTCGGTACCGGGGTGCAAACAACTATCAAAGATTTGTGGCACTTGGTCGGCCGTGAAACGACTTTGCAAGAGTCGTACGAGTCGGCGCGACCAGCAGATTTACAACGCAATGCGGTAAACACGACTCGGGCCAGAATTCAACTTGGTTGGTCGTCATGGACGACTTTAGAAACTGGTGTCGGTGAGTTGTTGGGGCGAAACGTCTAGCGAAACAAATCTTCTTGTGGCGGTCGCACAAGTTCACTGATTTTTGAATCGCGCAACCAATTCGCGTCGACGCCGCGAATCACGGCGACCGGAATGCCCGATGATTTGCCCATCACGAGTTCGGCAGCACTTGCTAGTTCGTCAGCAACTGCAACTTCGGTGACTTGCATGATTCGACCCAAAGAGTCTGGTGTGCCACGTAAATCAACAACGCCGGCAACTCCCGCGATACCAATTGCGACATCGGTAAGGCCCTTGCGCCATGGTCGACCGAAAGTATCGCTGATAATTACGCCGACGTTGACGCCATGTTTCGCACGAATTATGTCTCGAATTCGCCTGGCGGATTTGTCGCTGTCGATCGGCAAAAGCGCCGCATAACCACGTTCGATGTTTGATAGATCGATGCCACTGTTGGCGCAGATGAAGCCATGTTTTGTCTCAGTGATAATCAGATCTCCACGACGACGCACGATGCGCACAGCCTCTTGCTCAACAAGTTGTTTGTGGCTCAGCGGATCAGAAGCGTCTATCGGCACAAGTCGGCCTTCGGCTTTCGAGACAATTTTTTGTGTCACCACCAATACGTCGTTGTCGAGCAACGGACCATTGGGTTCTTGGCTACAGATGTCAGCGATGACTTCGCCAAGTTGGTCGTTAGCCGAGATCTCACCGATGCCTTCAACACCCCAAATTGTCAGCCGATTCACTGTCATTTACCTTTGAGCGAAGCAAGCGTGGTTCGCGCGAGCTCGGCACTAATTTGTGGGTCAGCCATAATTGTGTTCGTAACGACGCATCGCATGCCGAGTGCCTCTATCGCTGGCTTTAATGTTGCGTCCACATTGTCAATGATAAGAGTTGAAGCAATTGATGAATACATTCGCGCAACTCCAAGTGCTGACGACTCATGACCCAGTTCTTTGAGCATGCGATCGGCTGGTCCTTTAATCGCATGACCTCCGACGATCGGCGAAATTGCGACCACGCGGTCTCTGATCTTTTCGAGAGTCGAGTCAACACCATCTAATGCGCGAATTGGGCCAATTGAAACAATCGGGTTAGAAGGTGCGATGACGACCACGTCAGCACTTGCGAGTTGCGCCAGGGCATTTGGTTTTGCGTTTTCGATGCCGGCGAAGTCGACCGAGCGCACCGCAATGTCGTGCTTGTATTTTACGAAGTATTCTTGAAAACTAATTCTCTGGCCGGCGTTTCCGGCGATGCAATCTTCGGCAAGTTCGACGACAGTCGAGACATCTTGGTTCGTCATCGGCACTATTTGCTGTTCAATCGACCATGCTGCTGCAATTTCGCGAGTTATCTGCCACGCATCGGCGCCTTCACTTCGGCGGGCAGTTCGATAAAAGTGCGTGGCGAGATCTTGGTCTCCAAGGTTGAACCACTCGGACGCGGCCGTTGAGCCAGGTGGTCGTACTTTTGCGTATCTATGCAGAGATTCCATTGCTCGCCAAGACTCGTTAGTCAAACCCCACCCTCGTTGTGCATCAATTGCTTGAGCGAGTGTGTAAATAACTGTGTCGATGTCGGGAGAGATGTTTAAGCCATGCATCACTGTGTCGTCACCGGTGTTCACCAAAACAGTTGTTGACTTTGGCTCGTTAACCATGGCTAAACCGCGCAAAAAACGTGCGGCACCCACGCCGCCAGCCAAGACAACAACAGACAGCGAATTCGATTGCGCATTCACAACTATTGAGCGTACGGCTTGGTGACTATTAGCGCAGTTTTGTACTTCAAGTTGAGATCAGATCTTTGTTTGCAGTGTTTGCCACTAGATTGAGTGGTCGTTATGGCACGAGCGTTGATCACCGGTATTACTGGGCAAGACGGTCGTCATCTCGCCGAATTTCTGCATTCGAAGGGCTATGAAGTTTTCGGTCTTGTTAAGGGACAAAATAACCCGAAGGCCGAATCGATCCGCGACGAGTTTCCATTTGTGCAACTTGTGCCCGGCGATTTAGCCGACTTCTCAAGTCTTGTGAGCGCGCTTGAAATGTCGCAACCAGACGAGGTTTATAACCTCGGGGCAATCTCATTTGTGGCAATGTCGTTCAATCAAGCTGAGCTAACTGGCAACATCACCGGGCTTGGCGTCTTGCGGATACTTGAGGCGATTCGTTTGGTAGGCGGCGCTCGCAAAAATCCGATTCGTTTTTATCAGGCTTCATCTTCTGAAATGTTCGGTAAGGTGCGTGAAACTCCGCAGACTGAAATGACACCGTTTCATCCGCGATCGCCATATGGCGTGGCGAAAGTGTTTGCTCATGACATCACAGTGAACTATCGCGAGAGCTACGACATGTTTGCCTGCTCGGGCATCTTGTTCAACCATGAAGGACCACGTCGCGGTCTCGAGTTCGTCACCCGAAAAATCACAAACTCTGTCGCACGCATCAAACTTGGTCTACAGAGCGAACTGGTTCTGGGCAATCTTGAAGCCAAGCGCGATTGGGGTTATGCAGGCGACTATGTCGAAGCCATGTGGATGATGTTGCAACAACCAAAACCTGATGATTTTGTGGTTGCGACAGGTAAAAGTCATTCAATTGAACAATTGCTCGAAGTCGCGTTTGCGGCAGCCGATCTAAAAGATTGGCGACAGTACGTGCGTCAAGATCAGCGCTTTTTCCGTCCTGCCGAGGTTGATCTTTTGATTGGTGATGCGTCTAAAGCAAAGTCAAAACTCGGTTGGCAACCCAAAGTTGGTTTTAATGAGTTAATCGAGATGATGGTGCGACACGACATCGATTACGAAACCAAGCGCGCAAAATAACGCAACTAATTTACTGCTCGACGGGCCGCTCTGAAATCGCTTCAGTAATTGACTCGACATCAATTCGAGCACCAGATCGCAAAAGCAATCGAAGACCAAAAATAAAATAGATCAGCGCAACAGTTGAGCTCACGGCAAGTGCAACTTCGACCCGCAAGAAAAGGTCATCGCTTACTGTCCAAGCCGAAACGACATAACTGATGAACGCCAATAGCCAACCTAAAGCAACATGACGGTGACCGCGTAAGGCGATAACTGCTTGGGCAATTGCCAACGCCATCATGTAGATGGCGCTTGCAAGTGCCAGAAGTGTCAATGTCCGTCGGTCGATTCCGCCACCGTAAACCAAATCAAGAAAAAATGGACCAAACAAGAATGCTCCAATGATGCCGATTATTCCGACGCCGATTACGAGTATCACGAGCCGACGAAACCCAACCTTAAATTCGTCTAAGTCGCCTCGGGCAGCAAGACGTGTCAGTCGCGGCAGAAGCGCAGCCTGCACTGCTTGAAATAAAAACAGAGGCACACGAGTTAAAAGCACGGCATTGCCGAATTGTGTAACTCGGATTGCATCTGACTTGTCGCCGAGTAAATCGACGGTGATTGGTCCCGCATTAACTAGCGCGGCCGCAAAAATTGAACCGCCCAATAGCCAGACGAGATTCTCTGTGATTTCTGACCAGGCAGCAGGCGGGCCAGGGTCGCTGTGCAGTTGGCCCGCAAGATAAACAATCATCACACCGATAATCGGCGTGATGACGATGATTATCGAATATGCAGAAAGTTGGGTAATTCCGGCAACTAACAGAATCGTGCAAGCGATTACTCGGATTGCTCCGTCAGATCCAACGATGAACCCATACGCAGGAAATTTGCCCAAACCAGATGAGAGTCCTTTGGTGAAATACAGCAAGCCATAGCTGACGATCGCGATTGCCAAACTGACTGTGATAATTGTTTGACCATCGAACAGGTTGTCATTTATGACCGGTGAGAGCACGAGAATGAGGGCGAGCAAACAAGCCACAATCACCGCGCATAGCAGGGCAACTTTTCTAATTACAGGTGCAGTGCCTTGACCAAGTGCTCGACGGTGGGCGATTGCGCGACTGAGTTCTTGCTCGACCGGCAAAAAGAATCCGGGTGCAATCGCAAACATAACGAACCAAAGTGAAACAAGAGGTTTGAATGCTTCTTGCCCGAGTGCTTGCTGTCCGATTTTGAAAAATATATAAATCGTCACACCGGCAATTAGTAGACCGATGCCAATAGAAATAGTGCCTTCTGGAATAGCACCCTGTTTTTGTTCTGCCGACGATGATTTAGCGGATTGTCGAGACATTCAGATCAAGGTTAGTAGTTTGTCTCGAATTAGTAGTCTTAGTGCATCGTGAGCAATGAGTCAATTGAAGATTCGCGAAACCAAACGGTTGCCGCACCACTGATAGTCACGGCGATGGTCGTGCACGAGCCGGGCGCTTGGTTTGATGAAGTTCTCGCTGGTTTGGCCAGTCAGGACTACCCGAACCTCAGCAGCGTTTTTTTTGTGACGACCAAGATGACCGACTCTGGGGCTGAAACGACCCATGCCAGTGCCGTTGCCAAATCAATAAATGAAAGTCTGCCCAATGCGGTAGTGAGAATTGTTGAAGGTAATCCTGGTTTCGGTCGTTTGATCAATGAGCTGCAACGAATTGTTGAAGGAGACAAGGGCCTTTTCTGCATCATGCACGACGACGTTGTCTTGCAAGCAAACACTTTGCGAACATTGGTCGAAGAACTTTTCATTTCAAATGCTGCTGTTGTCGGTCCAAAACTTTTGCAGTGGGAAAAGCCCACGCTCTTGCAATCTGTGGGTTTCGGAATCGACCGTTGCGGTGAGATAGATCCGTTCATCGAGCAAAACGAAAGAGACCAAGAGCAACACGATGCCGTTCGAGATGTGTTCTTTGTAAGTTCAGCATGCATGCTCGTGCGCTCAGACTTGTTTCGTGAATTGAACGGATTCAATCCAGATATTTCATTCTTCGGCGAAGATCTAGATTTTTGTTGGCGAGCGCATTTGAGCGGTGCTCGAGTGCTCATATCTCCGACGGCTGTCGCGAGGCATCTAAATAGTTTCGAAACTCGATCGCCTAATTTGGTCTCGCGGGCGAATGTTGCGCGAAATCGCGCCCGCACGGTTGCCACGTTGACAAGCCGTTTGCGTTTGCCAATTGTTTGGCTACAGATGCTGCTGACTTCAGCGATTGAAACAATTCTTGGAGTATTCACCGGAACTTTTCGCGAATCAATCGCCAGTTTTCGCGCGACTGTCGCACTTGTCGTTGACACTTCATACATCTGGCAGCGAAGGCAGCAAGTTCGCCCGTTGCGTCGCGTTGCGGCAAGCGAAATAGCAAAGTTGCAAGTTAAGGGCTCGGCACGACTGACCAGGTTTATTCGTCACCGACGAGCATTGGCTTCTCGCGAAATTGCAACTTTGGTAGAAACAAAAAAACGTTTGAGGCAGAGTTCATCTCGAACTGCTGGCATGACGTTGCTTGTGGTCACGGTGCTGATGTTGATCGGAAGCCGAGAGATCATTACCGACTCGTCGCGAGTGATTGGTGAGATGTTGCCATTCGAAAATGGATCAGTCTCATCTAGTTCGATCTTGGCGAACTTTCTATCGGGCTGGTGGTCGAGTGGTTTCGGGGAAGCTTCGGCCAATCCAACTGGACTCGGACTAGTTGCCATCGCAGCGTTTTTTCTCTTTGGAAATCTTGCGTTATTACAAACATTGATGATTGTTGGTTCGTTGTTCGTCGGGCTGATCGGCATGTGGCGACTGTGTGCTGCGTTTGCCAACACTCGAGTGCGTCTCGGTGCTGCGGTTGTTTATAGTGCACTGCCACTCTCATATGACGCAATTGCACATGGCCGATTTTCGGCTCTGCTTTGCATTGCTGCGGCACCTTGGCTGTTCGACATTCTCAATCGATATCAAGATGGCAAAGACCAGAGTCTGGTACGAAAAACTCAACTCGTGTCTGGCCTGTTGCTGATTCTTGGACTTGTATTCGCGTTCACTCCGAGTATTGCGATCTTGTTCTTGGTGATTATCTGCTTGTGGGTTTTTGCATCATTTTTGGGTGGCGTCTCAGCAAGACAACTATTCGGTGTCTTTCTCGTTGGTCTGACCGGATTAATTGGTTCAATATTCATCAATTTGCCGTGGTCGATGCACTTCGTTTCGGGCCAATGGTGGCAACTTTTAGCCGGCGATCAAGGTGTCGCCGACAGAAAAATTGGTCTCGGCTCGCTGGCCCGACTTGACTTCGGCAACATGCGTGGTGGGTTTTTGGTTATCGCAATTTACTTCTGCGTATTGTGCGCTCTAATTGTTGCCGACGGCTGGCGCCGACTTTGGGCGATTCGCTCATCAGTTCTGGTTGTTTTTGGTCTACTAATCGTTGTGCTTGATGATCAAGGACGTTTGCCCTTCGCATTGCCCGAGCCAGCGGTGATGTTGGCTGTCGTGGCTTGTGGCTTGGCACTAGCCGTCGCAACTTGCCTCAGTGTTTTTGCTGAAACTAATTTGACCAAGGCATCTGATTGGCGACGGTCACTGAGTTTGTTGATGCCGTTAGCAGTCGCGATGATGATCGCACCAACACTCTTGAGCGTCACCGACGGTCGTTGGAACCAGCCCGAAACGGTGGTGCCTCAGTTGCTCGAACAGTTGCCTGATAATCCAAGAGAGGGCAACTATCGAACGCTTTACATTGGCGATCGTGACCTGTTGCCGGTTGCAACAAACTCAGTAAATTCTGAGGTCGCTTACGGCGTTGCCGACGACGGGGCAGTGAATTTCAGTTCTATTTGGGCGCCCCAAGATACTTCGATGAATTTGGCGGCACAGAAGGCTCTCAAGTCATTGGTTGCTAATGACACGATTCGAGTCGGACGTTTAATTTCGCCGCTTGCCATTCGATTTTTGGTTGTACCACTTGGAGACTCGCCATCTGTAGCGGCTTCAAGTCTTGTCGAGTCTTTATCAAACCAACTTGACTTGCGTCGAACTTATTTTGCCCGCGACTTGGTCATTTTCGAAAATGTCACTTGGTTGCCAATAATTAGTGTTTTAGATGAAGAGTCTTCTGTCGCGAGTCAACAGGCAGGCGACTTTAGTTTGATCAGCCAAGAGCTGAAATCTCAGAGTGCTCTGTTGGTTGACAAGAATTCTGTTGCTGACAAAAAAGTTAGAGCGAAATTCGCCGGCGGAACTATTCACGTGGCAGTGCCATTTGATTCGCGATGGCAACTTGAGGTCGACGCAGCACAACTTGTGCCGCGAGTTGCTTTCGGGTCATCAACGGCTTTTGATGCACCGATTGCTGGCATCGTTGCGTTGCGATATCAGACGTCACCGTTGCGTTATTTGTATTTGAGTTTGCAAGCAATTGTCTGGCTTTGCTTAATATTGCTTGCAGCTAACTTCTCTCGATTTAGACGGCGAATTCGACAAATTGAGCCGAAAGAGGTCACTATCTTGGGTGCTTCAGCAGGGCCTGAACAGAAGATTGATATGGCTTCGCGATGAAGAAGATAAATCCGCGGTTCGCCTTGGCTGTTGTGATTATTGCTGTTGCATTAGTTTCAACAATTTTCGTCAATCAAATTAGTAATCAAAACATCGAGACTGAATCTGGGCAAACGTCCGAAAATGTCTTTGGTCTGTCGACTATGCCGAGCATCGCAGGCGATTCGCAATCTTCGTCTTCGTGGTTTTGTCCCGGTGTGCCAGGCCTTGAGAAAACCGTTTCAAGCGAGATAGTCATCGCCAACTCATTAGATATTCCGATCACGGGCAAAGTTACGTTTTTATCCAGCGACAAACCCGCAGCAGTTGCACAACTAATTGTGCAGCCGTTTACTCGCAGCGTGATAGATGCGACTGGGGGTCGCAAGAGCAAATTCATCAGCGCAGTCGTCGAACTCGATAACGGTGCGGCAGCCGTCGAGCAGCGGATAATTCATCCCGCTGGCGACTCTGTTTCGCTGTGCGCAAACAAGCCATCAGACCGATGGTTTTTCGCAGACGGTTTCACGGGTTCTGACAGCTTGTTCAATGTCTTGCTAAGCAATCCGTTTCGAGATGCAACAGTTGTCGACATCAGTTTCGTCACCGCCGACGGTAAACGCGAGCCAGCGTCGTTGAAGGGGATCATCATTGAGCCCGAGAGTGTTTATTCGTTGGCAATGGGTGACCAAGGCGCGCGCAACGAAGTTGTATTGGCTGTTTCGATTCGTGCATCTTCGGGCCGATTTGTAGCGGGCAAGTTACAACACTTTTTTGGTCGCGGACGCTTGGGTTATTCGACTTCTCTTGGCGCCGCGTCAACAAGTCGACAGTGGTGGTTTGCGGGAGGCCAAAAAGATCTCGACACAGATGAGCAACTTGTTGTTTTTAACCCCACTGATCAAGACCAATCAGTGAGTGTGGCATTTTTGACCGGTACCGCAGAAGAAATTTTTCGTGAGCCACTTGTACTTACGATTCCTGCCGGACGTGTAACAACATTGGCGACATCAAAGCTGCCGGCAATCACCGATGGCCGATACGGAATAGTAGTTTCAAGCATCACTAACGACTTTGTGACTAGTGATGAAAATTCGTCGGTTGAGTTTGTTGTTGTCGAGCAGGTTGTTACTCGTAGGGTTGACAAAAAAACTGGGACAACAACCACTTTGGGTGCACCAATTGGGGCACCGTCACGAACCTGGACAGTTGTAAGCGGGGTGCCGGCGGCTGGTGGGGCACTGGTTGTACTCAATACGACATCATTAGTTACCACTCTAAAAGTCTCAACTGTTGGGCCAGCCGGTTCGGTGGCAATTGAAGGTCTCGAGCAAATCGAATTGGGTGCTGCAGCTGTTCTGAAAATAGTTATTCCGACTGCTAATGCAGACTTACCGATTTTGATCGAGGCTGATAACGAAGTTGTTGTGCAACGCGAAGTAGATCGCGGGCATGAATTGGTCGGCGTGTCGAGTGTGCTTGCATTACCCCATCGGTCAAGTGGCATTGCGGCGCTAATAGGCAAATGATGCGCACGATTGTTGCACTTTTGGTTTTAGTTTTCGCTGGCGGTGTCAGCTTTGTGTTGCGTCGGCGCCAGTCTGACGCACCAGCACCGGTGCGCGGGGCAGTGCCATATCAACTGAACTTAAAAGACTTTTCATGTGGCGATAGAAAATGGCTGGTTGCAGTTTTCACTTCTTCTACTTGCGATGCCTGTCGTGATGTTGCAACAAAGGCTCGAGTGCTTGAAAGCAGCGAAGTTGCAGTAGAAATCATCGACTTTCTTGAAAAAGGTGACTTGCACAAGCGATATCAGATTGACTCTGTGCCTACGACTGTTATTGCAGATATCGAAGGTGTTGTCAGATTTGCGACAGTCGGGCCTCTAACCGCCACTGATCTTTGGGCTGCGCTAGCTAAGTGTCGAGACCCAAAAGTCTTGAGCGATGTACCTTCGTGTCGTGATGAAAATCACGACCACTGAGATTTTTTAGTTCTCGTTTGCTTCGCTTGTTTTCGGCGTCGTGCCAGGTGACGGCTCGACAATTTGAGGTCGACCTAGACCGTCTTGAACCAAGCGGGCGACGGTCGCACCGTCGATAGTTTCTAGTTCGAGCAAAGTTTGAGCGACGAGGTCGAGACCGGCCCGGTTTTTTTCTAGCAACACCTTGGCTCTGGCTTCTTGTTCGCGCAAGATCAAGCCAATTTCAGAGTCAATCATGCGGGCGGTTTCATCTGAGTACTCGCGACCATTGGTCATCAGGTCTTCACCAAGAAAAACTTGCTGTTGCGAACTCCAGGCCATTGGTCCAACGGCATCGCTCATGCCCCATTCACGCACCATGCGGCGGGCGATTGAGGTTGCTTGCTCGAGATCGTTTGCTGCACCGCTGTTTAAATGTCCGAAGACGATCATCTCGGCAACGCGACCACCCATGGCTTTGCAGATCATGTCTTTGAAATAATCGCGTGAGTATGTGTGTCGCTCTTCTGGAAGTGTCCAGGTGACACCAAGAGCCATACCGCGGGGCAAAATCGTAACTTTGTGCAACGGGTCGCTGTGAGGCAGAACTGTTGCCAGAACTGCGTGTCCACCTTCGTGGTAGGCGGTTGCTCTTTTTTCTTCAGCGTTGAGAATCAGACTTTCGCGACGAGCACCCATGATCACTCGGTCTCGGGCATTTTCGAAGTCGATATGTTCGATTACTTTTGATCCGCGTCGAACTGCAAGCAGCGCGGCTTCATTGACCAAGTTTGCAAGATCTGCACCGCTCATGCCAGGCGTTGCTTTGGCCATCGTGTCAAGTACGACATCGGTGCCCATTCTTTTGCCTTTTGAGTGAACTGTGAGAATCGCCAGGCGTTCTTCGCACTCTGGCAACGGCATAATCACTTGTCGATCAAAACGCCCTGGTCGCAACAACGCAGCATCCAAAATATCTGGGCGGTTCGTTGCGGCCATCACGATGACGCCTTCGGTAGTTTCAAAGCCGTCCATTTCGGCGAGCAATTGATTAAGAGTTTGTTCACGCTCATCGTGACCACCACCCAAACCAGCACCGCGTTTGCGACCGATTGAATCTATTTCGTCTACGAAAATAATTGCTCGACCCATTTTTCGTGCCTGTTGAAAGAGATCACGAACTCTGCTCGCACCAACGCCGACGAACATCTCCATGAAGTCAGAACCAGTAACCGACAAAAAGCCAACACCTGCTTCGCCTGCGACTGCTCGGGCGAAAAGAGTCTTGCCAGTGCCAGGAGGGCCGACCAAAAGCACACCCTTTGGAACTCGCGCTCCTATTTCTTTGAAACTTTCTGGCATCTTGAGGAAATCGACAACTTCACGAATCTCTTGCTTGACGCCCTCATAGCCGGCGACATCAGCAAAAGTAGTTGCTGGTTTGTCTGCGTTGTAATTTTTTGCACGACTTCTGCCGATCGACATGATGCTTCCGGCTTGACCCATGGCACGCTTTTGCATCCAGAAGAAAAAGCCCATGATCAAGATGAACGGCAACAGCAGCGGAATCAGATTTGTAAAAAAGTTGCCCTGAGGAGTCGAATAGTCATAATCGACGCCTTTTTCTTTTAGCAAAGTTTCGTCAGCATCTGAAAGTGCAACAGCACCGGTAGTTACAAATTCGCCACCATCTTTTAGCGTGCCGCTGATTTGATTCGACAAGTTGTTGATTTCAACTTGCTGTATTCGTCCTTGTTTTACGAGTTCGAGAAACTCGGTGTAGGTAAATTTTGTCGCGGTCGAAGCCGGCCAAATTCGAGGGCCGGCAATCAGCAGAACGACTACGGCGACAATTGCCCAAGTTGCCCAACGAGGCATGCCTGGCTTATCGCTGTCAGTTTTGACATTCGAATTACTTTTTGAGTTCTTGTTCGCCTTTTTGTTCAAAAAATTCGCAGGCTTCTTTCGCGCGGCGGGCTTGCGCTTTGACGACGAAGGCTTTGCGGGTGGTGGCGGGGGTGGAAGTTTGGTCACGGTTTCAATGATACGAGCCGATTATCGGAGTACACAATGGAAATTGTTTTGCCGAAGAGCGCATTTAAATCCACTGTGGCGATGGTCTCATCAATTAATGTAAAAGTCATGGTTCGTCGATGCTCGCGTTGTACATGCAACGAACTCGCTTCAATTACTTTGACCTATCAATACAGTCGCGCACTTGTGTGGATCGACGACTTGACTGCCGAGCGAGACCCGCACGCATACGATCTGTGTGATCGCCACGGTGTGAGAATTACGGCTCCGTCGGGTTGGAGGCTTGAAGATCGCCGCAACCGATTTAGAGTTGTGATGCCAAACCGCCTCGCGGGATGAACCAATCGCCCTGGGCTCCGCCTTACGGTCAGGAGCCTGCTGGTTCAAAAAAAATAACGCTCAGAATCGCGATTTTCGCATGGTGCGCAAGTTACATGGTTGCGCTGGTACTCAGTTCGGTAATTTTGGTGGCAACTGGCAACACCGATCTCGTCGAAGGTAAAGAGCCAAAATGGTTTCTGGGTCTTTCGGCTCTAGCACTTTGGACGCCGTTCACAGTGGGTCTGTATCTTGCCTCAAAGAGATTTGGCAGCGGAGTTTTTTCGCGAGACTATTTCTTAAGTTTTCGAAGAATTGATCTTTGGGGTGCACCGATAGGTGTTGCTAGTCAGTTGTTGCTGGTTGGTTTGGTCACTTGGCCCTTTCGCTTGGCGTTTCCTGAAAAATTCGCTCCCGAACTTGTAGAAAAGCGTGCGAAAGATTTGTTTGATAACGCAACTGGTGGGTGGCTTCTTGTCTTGATTTTGGTGGTTGTATTTGGCGCGCCAATTGTCGAAGAGTTGGTTTATCGCGGATTGATTCAGTCAAGTTTGATTGGTCGATTCAGTCGAGTCGGGGCGATGTTGATTACTGCAGCGTGGTTTGCAGGCGTGCACTTGCGGCTCGTTGAATTGCCGGGTCTGTTTGCATTTGCTCTCGTATTGGGGTTTTGTTTTTATCGAACGAACAGACTCGGTATGTCAATAATTGCCCATGTTGCATTTAACGCGACAGGTCTTTTGCTCGTTGCAATTCTCTAGAAAGGCGACAGTTGCTCGCGTGTAGAGTTTGTCGGTAGTGAAAAAGTTTCTTTTGAAGCGGTGGTCTGCCCAGCAGATAACTTCAGCAATCGTTGTCGCTGGCTCGACAGTTATGTTGTTGATGACTCTTCATCCTGAGTTGATTTTGCGCAACAACACGCCGACAGGCGGCGACATGGGCGCCCATGTATATGGTCCTGCTTATTTGCGAGATTTTCTTCTTCCGCATTTTCGGCTCACCGGCTGGAGCAACGATTGGTATTCGGGGTTTCCGATGTATCGGTTCTACATGGTCGTGCCGGCATTGGCGGTTCTGTTAGTTGATCTGATCTTGCCCTACGGCATCGCACTCAAGCTGATCGCCGTCTTGGGTATTTTGACCCTGCCTGTTTGCACTTGGCTGTTTGGCAAGTTTGCACGATTTTTGTTTCCAATTCCTGAATTGTTGACTCTTGCATCTGTTGTCTTTCTTTACGACGAAAGTTTCACGATCTACGGCGGCAACATCGCGTCGACGATGGCGGGCGAGTTCTCGTTTTCGATCTCACTGTCGCTGGCGATTTTGGGCTTTGGTCTTTTGATTCGAGCATTCGAAGAACATCGCGGCAAAATGCTCACTGCGCTAGTCGTCGCGTTAAGTGCGCTCAGTCACGGCATCGTTCTGCTGTTTGTTTTTGGTGGTGTTGTCTTGCTCGCTGCTGTCTGGTTCGAACGCCGAAGCTCAATGACGGCTCTGACGGTTTCAGTTACTGCGGTTTTGCTCTCGTCGTTTTGGGTTCTGCCTTTCTTGACCGGTCATGCGTATATGACCGACATGAAATATGAACCACGCCCGAGCGGTGCCAGCGATTCGTTTTACAGCATGTACTTTCCGTTGACGACTTTTTGGGACGTTGTAATAACTGGTTTTGCAATTATTGCTTTCATCAATTTCGTCAAAGTTCGCAATCGAACGGGCATCTGGATGGGGGCATATTGCATCGTCTTGGCGCTCGGCGTTTATTTCGGACGCGAGAGCCTGCCAGTTATCGGCTTGTTATGGAATCCGCGATTGTTGCCGTTCTTGTACTTGTTGCGCTATTTCATGATGGTGATTGGTGTTTATCAACTGGCTGTTTGGCTGACGACTTTTTATCGATTGCAGCAACTTGGTCGCAGAGCTTTGGTGGCGCAATCTGTCGAGGGCATCAAGCCGCTCACATCAATCACCGAAAGTCCGAAGTTCAACTTGTCTTGGATAACTGCTTTCACCGTTTTGGTCGTCGGCATAATCGGCTTTCGATTTCAAGAAATACCATTCGGCAAGCTCACGACCAATGCGGCGGGTGAGACTATATATAGGTGGGGTTTCGTCTCGACGAAGGCGACCAATGACGGCTTCGTCGATGGCTGGGCGCGATGGAACTTCTCCGGCTACGAGGGCAAGAGTGCCTATGCCGAATATCGGGCCGTCGTTGAGACGATGCAGAGCATTGGCCAAGACCCAAGTCTGGGTTGCGGTCGTGCGCTTTGGGAGAACAACAGCGAACTAAATAAATATGGCACAACGATGTCGCTGATGCTTTTGCCGCACTGGACAAAAGGTTGCATCGGCTCAATGGAAGGATTGAACTTCGAAGCAGCGGGTACGACCCCGTACCACTTCATCACAGCAGCAGCGATGTCAAAACAGAGCAGTAATCCGGTTCGTGAGTTGCGTTATGACGACAACAACGCGGGTCTCGGTGTTCGTTATCTGCAAGAACTTGGTGTTCGCTATTACATGGCATTTACCGCCGAGGCAATTGATCAAGCCAAC
>CANLHV010000003.1 GCA_947490975.1 Acidimicrobiaceae bacterium | reverse complement strand
TGATGTAACCAAAAACCTCTTTGTGAAGAAGCTATGGCTTACATCATCCCCATTCCGCCACCTGGCATGCCACCGCCGCCTGCTGGTGCAGAGCCTGGCTTCTCAGGCTTGTCTGCAACGAGGCATTCAATGGTGATTACAAGTGCGGCGATTGAGGCTGCGTTTTGCAACGCTGCACGAGTCACCTTGGCTGGGTCGATGATGCCGGCCTTAACAAGGTCGACATACTCGCCAGTCGCGGCATTGAGACCAACGCTGCCCTTGGCGGCTTCAACTTGTTGCACAGCAACAGCACCTTCAATGCCTGCATTGTCAGCAATTGCGCGAGCAGGTGCTGTCAATGAGTCATAAACGCTGCGTGCACCGGTTGCTTCGTCGCCCTCAAGGCCTTTAATCACCTTGAGTACGCTCTCACGGCTGCGCACCAATGCGGTGCCACCACCAGCAACAACGCCCTCTTCAATTGCGGCGCGAGTTGCTGAAACAGCATCTTCAATGCGGTGCTTCTTTTCTTTGAGTTCAACTTCTGTTGCAGCGCCGACTTTGATTACGGCAACGCCACCAGCAAGTTTTGCGAGACGTTCTTGCAGTTTCTCGCGGTCCCAATCAGAGTCGGTGTTTTCGATTTCAGTCTTAATCTGGCTGATGCGACCCTTAACTTCGTTCTTGTCGCCTGCACCGTCAACGATTGTTGTCGTCTCTTTGGTGATGATGATGCGCTTAGCGCGACCCAAAAGATCAAGCGTCACGTTCTCAAGTTTCAAACCGACTTCTTCGCTGATGACCTGGCCACCAGTCAAAACAGCCATGTCTTGCAACATCGCCTTGCGACGGTCGCCAAAGCCTGGGGCCTTGACTGCTGTCGAATTAAATGTGCCGCGAATCTTGTTGACAACCAAAGTTGCAAGAGCCTCGCCCTCAACATCTTCGGCGATGATCACAAGTTGCTTACCGGTCTTCATCACGCTCTCGAGAACTGGCAGCATTGACTGCACGGTTGTGATCTTCGACGAGTAATACAAAATGTAAGCATCTTCAAGAACTGCTTCTTGACGATCTTGGTCAGTCACGAAATATGGGGACAAATAACCTTTGTCAAACTGCATACCTTCTGTGAAATCAAGTTCGATGCCGAATGTGTTCGACTCTTCGACAGTCACAACGCCGTCTTTGCCGACTTTGTCAATCGCATCGGCAATAACTTTGCCGATCGTCGCATCGCCTGCTGAAATTGTGGCAACACTTGCGATATCGCTCTTGTCGTCAACTTCTTTGGCCTGACTCTTCAACGATTCAACAACAGCAGCAACTGCTTTTTCGATACCGCGCTTGAGCGCCATCGGGTTCGCACCAGCAGCAACGTTGCGCATGCCGTGAGTAACCATTGCTTGTGCAAGAACTGTCGCTGTCGTCGTGCCGTCACCAGCAACGTCGTTTGTCTTGGTCGCGACTTCTTTTACAAGTTGCGCACCCATGTTTTCGAATGGGTCTTCAAGTTCGACTTCTTTGGCTACCGAAACACCGTCGTTGGTGATCGTCGGTGCACCGAACTTTTTGTCGAGCACAACGTTGCGACCTTTTGGTCCGAGCGTAACTTTGACTGCATCAGCCAATTTGTTGACGCCAGCCTCGAGTGCGCGACGTGCTTCTTCGTTGAATTTAAGAATCTTTGCCATGTTTGGCTCCCTGTACTAAATAGAAATAGTTATTGAATTAGATAATTACTTGCCGACGATCGCAAGAACATCGCGACTGGTAAGAATCAAAAGATCTTCGCCCTTGTGCGCAACTTCTGTGCCGCCGTACTTCGAGTAAAGAACAACATCGCCAACCTTGATATCAAGTGGTGTGTGCTTGCCAGAGTCATCGCTCCAACGGCCTGGGCCTACGGCAACAACAGTGCCTTCCTGCGGCTTTTCTTTGGCAGTGTCTGGAATTACGAGACCCGATGCAGTTGTCTTCTCGGCTTCGTTTGGCTTGACCACAATCCGGTCATCAAGTGGCTTTAAGTTCATATCGGTTCCTTATTCTCTCTAGGTTTTTCTGGTTAGCACTCGAACGGTGCGAGTGCCAATGCTATTGACAAAGGGCTATTTTTCCAACACAAATCAATCGCTAAGTGCCTGCAAGTCCTTTAATTTCACGCCAATCTGAGCCAGCCGCTCGGTCAGCAGCCACACCGGCAAACCAATCACCGTGTCAATTTCGCCGCGCACCTCGGCCACCAAGGCCGCGCCTTGGCCCTGCACTGCGTACGCCCCCGCTTTGCCCATTGACTCGCCGGTGCCCAAATACCAATCGAGCAGCTCGGGTGTCACCTCGCGCATCGTCACGCTCGCCGTGTCGAGTCCGTTGGCGCTTCTTCCGTCGCATCTCACGCTCACTGCAGTGTGCACGCTGTGAGATTTTTTCGATAATTTTTGGATCATCCTGCGCGCCTCATCCAAGTCTCGCGGTTGACCAAAGATTTCACCATCAAGCGCCACAGTCGTATCTGCAGCAATGATCACGCACCGTTGCTCGTGTCGCAATGCAACTTTGTCGGCTTTAGCAGCTGCGATGCGCTGCACATAACTCGACGGGTTTTCGCGATGCCGAGGTGTCTCGTCAATTTCCGGCGGATCAATCTCAAAAACTAAACCGAGTTTTTCTAAAATTTCTTTTCGACGCGGTGAACGCGATGCCAAAATAATTTGACTCGTCACTAAATGCAACCAGTCTCACCAAACAACTTCAGCCGCCACTCATATGCGTCAGCGTCGCATCATCTGGCGCAACCAGATCTTCTAGGCTGTCTAAAAATCCGTGAGGCAAAACAATATTTATGGGTCCGTTGTGGTGTCCGCGCACAAATCTTTCGCCGCCTTCAACAATTGATGCTTCAGGGTCACATTGCTCGATTAACTGTCGCAAATGATCAATGCTCGAAATCTCACCAAACTGTCGACGCAAGTCACCACCAACCGGATACCCCGTCAGATACCAACCTGCATGTTTGCGAAATTCGCGAATGCCTCGACCTGGCGGAAAATGAGCTTCGAGTGCAATCGCATGTCGCAACATAACTTCGAGCACCCAACCAAGTTTCGGTGTCGCTGGTATCTCATCACCGTTGAACATCGCCACCATGTCACGAAACAGCCATGGTTTGCCGAGACACCCACGACCAATCACCACGCCATCACAGCCCGTCTCGTTCATCATTTTGCGTGCATCGCTTGCTTCCCAAATGTCGCCGTTACCAAGAACCGGAATATCTGTAACTGCATTCTTCAACTCGGCAATCGCCTCCCATCGCGCATACGGCGCATAATGCTGCTCAGCAGTTCGCGCATGCAACGCAATCGCCGCAACACCAGCTTCTTGGCAAATCAGGCCGGTGTGTATGTGGGTCAGCAGGTCGTCGTTCAAGCCCATTCGAAACTTGCAAGTCACAGGTATGCCAAACGAAGACGCCGTCTTGACGGCCGCGTTAACGATTTCGCGCAACAGATTTTTCTTCAGCGGCACAGCCGCACCACCGCCGCGACGAGTCACTTTCGGCGCTGGGCAACCAAAATTCAAGTCAATGTGATCAACAGCATTTCGCCGACCAAGTTGCGTAATCGCATCAGTCATAATTTTCGGGTCGCTTCCATAGAGTTGCAGACTTCGAAACGATTCATCAGACCCAAACGCGATCATCGCTTCAGTTTTTGGATTCTTGTAAACCAATGCAGCCGCCATCACCATTTCGTTGACATAGACAAGCCCCGACGCAAACTCGCGACACAACGTGCGAAACGGCTGATTCGTCACGCCCGCCATCGGCGCTAATACAACAGGCGGCCAAATACTCCGCTCACCAAGTTGCAGCGGCTTGGCTGTGACAACTTCGGTCATACGCTCGCCACCGTCAAACCCAAATTCGGATACGCCCCTGCATCAAGCGACGATTCACCGCTCAACTGCAAGCGATGCCACCCTGCTGATGCGATCATCGCCGCATTATCTGTGCACATTGCCAGTGAGGGTAACACCAAACGAAAGTCTCTACGCTCACACGCTCGAGTTGCCTCACTGCGCAACAACGAGTTTGCGGCTACTCCACCGCCAAGTGCAACTGTTTTTGCTCCAAGATTTTCTGCAGCCTGCATCGTCTTAGCAACCAGCACGTCGACAACTGCTTTTTGAAACGACGCCACAATGTCGTTCGTCTTGGCGTCACTATTTTTGCGGACATAGTTGATCACAGCAGTTTTTAATCCGCTGAACGAAACGTCGAGCCCGTCGTGCATCATCGCTCGCGGAAAATCAATCGCCTTAGCGTCACCAGTTTTTGCCAGCGCGTCGATCGCCGGCCCACCGGGGTAACCCAAATCTAAATAGCGCGCAACTTTGTCGAACGCCTCACCGGCAGCATCGTCGCGAGTTTGCCCGACAATTTGATAAACCCCAGGCTTGCGCACTTCAACCAACATCGTGTGCCCACCAGAAACAAGCAATACCAACATCGGAAACTCAACATTCGGGTCATCTAGCATCGCCGCATAAAGATGCGCCTCAAGATGATTTACACCGACGAATGGCACATCTAATGTCAACGCCAAAGATTTCGCCGCCGCTACACCAACTAGCAACGCACCGACAAGGCCCGGCCCGACTGTGGCGGCGACTGCATCAACTCGATCAAAACTCAAGCCCGATTTTGATACCGCTTCATCAATAACCGGAGTAATTGCTTCTAGATGAGCGCGACTCGCGATCTCAGGCACAACGCCGCCGAATCGCGCATGAACTTCTAACTGCGATGCAACAACCGACGACAAAACGTCATTACCACCCATGACGAGTGCCGCAGCAGTTTCATCGCAACTGGTCTCAATGCCAAGCACTACCGTCGCGCTATCGATTTTCAACTCACGTTTCACATTCGACCCGTTCACATTCGGCTCAATTCAATTTTTTGCAATCGCTCAACAAACTCTGGCTGTTGCACGCCAGCGCACCACATCACGATGGCATCGTCACGATTCTCGTAATACTTTTTGCGCACTCCCGCTGGTACAAAACCAAATCGGCGATATAACTGTTGCGCCGCAACATTCGTGTGTCGCACTTCGAGAGTCATCGCTTCGCAACCGCGACGATTGGCTTCCCACGCGAGGTCAAGCAGCAACTCGGTCGCAATTCCCCGACTTCGCCACATCGGGTGAACAGCAATGTTCGTCACGTGCGCATCATTTTCGACGTACAACAGTCCGCCGTAGCCGACCAACTCGTCACCGATCGTTCCAACCAAATAGTGACGCTTGCCAACTCGGGCTTGTTCGAGTTCTTCAATGAACACTTGCGCCGTCCATGGTCGCGGATAAACCTGCTGCTCAATGGGCATTATTTTGCGAATATGTGCTCGTCGCATTGGCACGATCACCAAGTCTTGCGACGGCTCAGCGTCTGTGATCTGCAATTCGCCGTTGCGATCAACTGCTTTCGTGCGAATGAAGCGATCCAAAATGCTCATGACTTCACCCGCTGCTCCCAATTGATTTCGGCATCAGGTGCTCGCAAATAAAGTGCTTGCAGCTCAGTCGCACTCTGCCATTGCTCAAGCAATGCCAACTCGGCAGCGATCAATGCCAACACTGCCGCACTCGGCTGAGCAAGTTGCTCACTCGCCCACTCAATCGACAAGCCCGTTGTTTCGAACATCTCGCTCAACTTTTGACGATAACGCAACGCGCCATTGCCAACAATCAAAGTTTCTTGACCGCGATCGACGATATCGACAACACACTCGTCAAGAGTGCCAACTCGAGGTGGTTTTACTTCGATACTCAAGCCAATGTCGTTGCGATACATCGCCCAATAAAGTTCGCCGCGTCTGGCATCAATTGTCGACAACACGACGCGCTCGGTTGTGGTCACAGAGCGCGCCAAAATATCCAAACTAGAAACTCCGACAATTGGCACGCCGAGTACTTGTGAGATTGTCTTTGCCGACGCAATGCCAACACGCATACCGGTAAACAATCCAGGGCCAATATCTACGGCAACAACATCGACTTCGCGCATAGAAACATCTGCTTGTGCGCACACGTTTGAAATCATCGGCGCAAGCAATTCAGCATGACGACGATCGCTTGTCACATGAGCACTCGCCAGCAATTGCTTCGAGTTATTGATCGCCACGCTTACCGCGTCAGTCGATGTATCAATCGCCAAAACAATCATCAGTCTCAGCCTCGCGCCAATACGGTTAATTTCGACGCTAATTCATCTGCCAGTTTGCGAAACCTGCTCTCCCATTGGGCACCGCGACTCGACAAAGTTATGCTCCGCACTTGCGTCTCGTCTGTTTTGCCGGTTGCTTCACTACTCGCTTGATCAACGTGTTCAAACCGCAACACCAATGCATCACCCAACTCGTCGCCAACAATGTCGCCCCACTCAACAGCGATAACCCCACCACTGTCTTGAAGTTCGTCAAGCCCCAAGTCTTCAAGTTCACCTGTTCGTTCAAGGCGATATAAATCGGCATGATGCAACGCCATCCGCCCAGATCCATAGTTATGCAACAAATTGAACGTCGGCGAGGTAATCAAATCTGTTACTCCGAGGGCGCGACCAAAAAACTGCGTGAACGTGGTCTTGCCCGCACCCATCTCGCCGGCTAATACGATCATGTCTCGCGGTCGCACATGACTTGCGACAATTTCTGCAAACCGCTGAGTATCAGTCAAAGACCCGAGTGAAAATTTCACGAGCCCTACGCTTTGTTTTCGACATAAACGCGTGGCATTCGCGCGCTGATACCGCAGACTATTTCGTAACCAATTGTTTCAAGGCGAGTCGCAATTTCGTTTGCCGAAATAGATTCGCTTTTTTGTGCGCCAAGCAAAACTGCTCGGTCACCAATGTTCACTTCAAGGTCTCCGCAGTTAACCATCATTTGATCCATCGTCACGACACCAACAATTGGGCAACGCTTACCGCCGATTAAAACTTCACCGCCAACACGCCACAAGCGGCGTGGCACGCCATCGGCATAACCGAGTGGCAATGTGGCGATATTCGCTGATTTTTCTAATCTCGTACGCAGACCATACGAAATACCTTCGCCAGCGCTAAGTCGTTGCACATGGCTCACTCGAGCATGTAGCGACATCGCAGGCCGTAAACGACTGGCTACATCTTCGGTTTCATTGCTCGGCGCAATTCCGTAAATCGCAATACCAACTCGCACGATGTCAGTCTTTGAGTTCAGATTTCGCAGTAGAGCTGCCGAATTCGAAGTATGCACAAATTTCGGTCGCAACCCTTTGCGATCTAATTCAGCAACAATCCCGTCAAATCGCTGCTGCTGTTTGTCAGTCTCGTCATGGCTCGGCAAGTCGGCGGCCGCAAAGTGTGTGTAAATACCATCGAGTTGCAAAGAACTCAGAGCACTTATCTGCTCAATGCGCGCTATCGCCGAATCAACTGGCGCACCAACTCGATGCATACCGGTATCAACTTTTAAATGCACCTTGCCAACAACTCCGAGACGCTTGGCAACAGCCGCATAATTGTTAATAGTCGCCTCGTTATAAACGGTTGCCGCCACATCGTCATGCAACATTTGCTCAAAGGCAGCTTCAGGTTGCTCGCTCACGATCAAAATCGGTGCAGCAATTTTCGCCTCGCGCAATTCGTGAGCTTCATCGGCCAACGCCACGCACAAACCGCTTGCTCCTGCGTTCAATGCGGCGCGTGCAACCTCAACTGCTCCGTGCCCGTAACCATTCGCCTTCACGGTTGCCCAAAGTTGTGACGACCCAGCTTGTTTGACAAGCCCCGCAACGTTCGCCTTTATGGCCGCCAGGTCAACTTCAACCCAAGCCCATCGATTTGTCGAACTCATCAGTGAACTTTTCGCTCAGTTGCTCGCGACAACAGCAATAGCGGTGTCGTCGGTGTGCGAAAGCGAAACAAGCCAACTTTTCACACCTCGTGTCTGTGCAAGTTCTGCTGCTCGTCCTGTAACGATCAATTCAGGAGAACCACTTTCAGAATTACGGATCGAAACATCGTGCAGATCAAAAGCCCCGAGCCCGACGCCAAGTGCTTTCATCGTCGCCTCTCGAGCCGCAAAACGAACAGCCAAACTCGGTGCACTATCGGCACGACTTGCGAGCGACTCAAGTTCGGCAGCGGTAAAAATACGAGTGCGCAAATTTGGTGTTCGATCTAGGGCTTCACGAAACCGATGCACGTTGACTGCATCAATACCCAAGCCAATCATCACGCCTACTTCGTCGGGCGCCAGTGGTCAGCCATATCGCTGATCGGCAAAATCAACAAGTCGGCAACCGAAACTTCAGCAAGACGATCTTCTCTAAATGCGCCTTCGGTTTCTGTAACCCAGTCAACAAGTCGGTCATATCTGCGGTCGTAGCCCTGCAATACCGCTCGCATCGCTGTTGCTGGCAAACGATCATGAAACATCACATGCAGCAAAGTGATGCCAGTGGTCTGACCACCCTTGGTCTCAGGCACCATTATCACCGTTCGGTTATCGCTTCGCCCTCGCGCTACGAGAACTTCTTGGTCGCTCGCTACGCGACGTTTGGTGCCCACAAGTTGTGAATTGCGATCAACTCGCGAAGTCAAGTTCTTCGACATTCCGCCGCGGTCAACAATTGCTATCGTCGCCGAACCACCCGCAATATCGCCTTCAATTTGGTACCGCGTAAAACCAGTCACCGCGCTAACTGCAGCATCTAAATCAGCCACAATCTTCAACACACGATACGAAAGTCGCTCGCGCGCCACACCTGCTTCGAGTAACGACTTAACCAACTTGCGATCAAACAAACCTTCGTCGCTACGTGAAATACCCACAGTCACGGTCTTGGCTTGATGTTTGATCGCATCAACTGGGCGCGTCAATTCATCGACACCGCGTGTCAAAGCACTCGTCAAATCATCGAGCAACAATTCTGGCGAAGCGATTTTGCCCGAACTGCGTTGATACGCCTGCACGGGGTCGCTGGCCAATGTGTCACGCAACATCGTCACGATTCGCACCGCCGTGCTGGCTTCTAAATTGCCGTCGTAATTTCCGGTGGCGAGCGCATCTGTAAATCGAGTCGCTGGTGCGCCTAATTCTGTGCGAATCTTTTCTAACAACTTGTTTGCGTCACCACCACGTTCGACTGCGTGCTCAACAACTTCGCGTGCTTCGCGCAAAGGTCGTGCAAGTGCGTCAATCGCCAAAGCCGCCTCGTAGCCAAACAAGTGTCCAACCATCACGCTCAAGATAAATGCCAGATGCGTCTCTACATTTGGCACAAGCAACACTGCTGCAGCGGCATCGAATCGTGTCTGACCTGCAGTGGCGACAACGATCGGCAGAGCTTTGTGGGCACGATAGATCGCAATCTCTTTTGCCACATCTGATGCATTGCCCTCAAGCAATCCGGTTGCGCAAACAAAAATTAATGGCTCACACGACAAGTCAATGTGTTTTTTATCTTCAGTCGAGTCACTCGAAATCGACTTATAACAAAGCTCCGACAATTTGATTCGCACTTCTTGCGCCGCAATCAAATTCATGCCATTGCCGACCACAGTCCAATAGCGGCGTGACGAAGCAAACTGCTTGGCTGCCGCAGCAATCGCTGGTCGAGTTGTCAAAACCTCGACAAGCGCATCGGGTATCGAGCGCAAGCCCGCCAAAAGTTCGTGTCGTGCTCGATCAGAAGACTTGCCGAGCGCTTTCGATATCGCACAGGCATAAAGTGCGCCAGCAGCAACTTGGGCATAAAACGCTTTGGTACTAGCGACGCTCATTTCAACATCGCGACCATCAGACGTATACATCACGCCATCTGCTTTTGCCGAGAGTTCACTGCCGCGACGATTGACAATCGCCAAAACACTCGCACCACGGGCACGCGCTAAGTCGACCGTGCGGTTCGTGTCGGTCGTCGTGCCACTTTGACTCACCGCAACAACGAGCGTGTCACTCATATCAAGTTGCAAACCAAAACCCGAAAGCTCACTTGCCAGCAGAGCTTCTGCGCTCAAGCCGATGCCAACTAATTCATTCAACAACTTGGCCAATGCTTGGCCTGCGACTGCGGCAGTTCCTTGGCCGATTACACGAACCTTCGCAATTTCACCCGATGCCAAACGTTCACAAATTGCTTTCGGCAAAACATTCTCGCCCAATTCGGTTGTCAACATGCCATTTTGCTCGACAATCCGACCGCGAATTGTCTTTCTAAAACTCTCTGGCGCCTCAGCAATCTCTTTGGCCAAGAAGTGTTTATGCTCGCCACGATTGATGTCGCGTGTTGTTATCTCTGCAGTCAAAACTTTGTCTTTGCCCAATTCAATTTCACGCCCGTCGTAAGAAATCAACTGCACACCCGAAAGGTCTCCGGCATTTGCGCCAGACAAAGTGACAACTTGACCCCTGCTCGACGGATTATCTAGATCTGCGAGCGCCTCGCCGTCCATTCGCACATAATTAAGTGTTTCTTCGACCAAACCATATGGCTCGCTGGCAACAACAAACCGATCTTCAGCAAGGCCAATGCATAATCCCTGTCCGCTGCCGTGCAGAGCCAACAACAACTTGTCGGGCTCTGTTGCACTGGCAACAGCAATCGCAACTGAACCTTCAAACTGCGCAACCGTTTCACGAAATGCGTCAGTCAAATTGTTCGTCGTCGCCAACCTGCGTGAAACCAACGCAGGGATAACTTTTGCATCTGTTGTTATCGGTCCAGCGACACGCAATCCATATTGCACTCGCAAGTCGGCGTGGTTGTCAACGTCGCCGTTCAATGCAGCAACTAGGTATGCGTCATCATGTTTGCCTTCAAGCTCTTCGCTATTCACCGGGTGAGCATTGGGTTCAGAAATAATGCCAACACTTGCCCATCGCGTGTGCGCCAAAACTGCAACTTGTGAGTTCGGTTGAGAAATGCAAAGTCGCAGCAATGCGTCAGCAACTACGGCGTTGCGCATCACACGCGTGTTGTCGCCAAGTTCGCCGATTTCTGCGGCGGCTTTATATACAAATGACCACGCATTCTCTGTCATGCGTACAGAACCAGACATAAACAGTGCGTCTTCACTGCGGTTCGCCAAAAGCGCTTTTACTTGTTTGTCGGTCGCCTTCAGTCCGTGGTTCGAAACAAGCACATGAATGCCGGCTGAGTCGCGGCCGCGAACCTCGAGGCGGTCTAAACCTGAGAACGCTTGCTGAATCGAGAAATAACCGCTGCGTGCCGACTCTGAAGCACCTTGCCCAGCCAAAGCGTCAACAAGTTTTGCCGTGCGAATGCGATCATTGCGCAACTCCCAAATGGCATCTTTGGCACGAATAATCTCTTGCAGCGCATGTTGTGATGACTCGGTTTGCAGGCCTGCCGATTTTTCGATCAATTGCTCGTAAGCGATAACGATTGCATCGAGTTGATCAATTCGTGATGTCATCGCAGCAATCAACTGGTGATTATCAGCCATGCACAATTGACCAGCGTCACCGCGCAAAAGCTTGTCAGCAGTGGTCACCGCCTGTGCAAGTTGATCAATATCGCTCTTGGCGCCTGCTTCAAGGGCGCCATCAAGAAGAGCCAAGATTTCGCTTGCGGTCGGGGTTGCTCGTCGCGTCTTTCGACTGAGCACACAGATGATGCCGCACATGGTTTCTAGTCTACTTTCGCATCGCTATCAGCCGAGTCGCGCAGAAATCGCATCGGCCAATGTTGCAGCAACCTGTTCAGCAACTTCTTGTTGTGGTGCCTCGACCATCACTCGCACCATCGGCTCTGTGCCACTTGCTCGCACCAATACTCGACCACTCTCACCGAGAGCTTTCTCTGCCGCCTCAATCTCGCTTCTAAAAATTGAATCGACACCTTCAACTCGCTTGGCGATACGCAAGTTAACCAGAACCTGAGGAAAACTAGTCATCGCATTAACGGCAACCTCGTTCAAAGTTTTTTTACTTTCCACAACAACAGCCGCGAGTTTTATGGCGGCAAGCAAACCATCGCCCGTTGTCGCGAAGTCTCGATAGATAATGTGTCCACTCTGTTCGCCACCCAACGAAAGCGAATTCTCTTCGAGCGCGAGCAAAACTGATCTGTCACCAACAGGCGTGGTTAATACCTCGATGCCTGCACTCTTCATCGCTTTGTGAAAACCAATGTTGGTCATCACTGTCACCACTACTTTGTTGCCACGCAGCGTGCCTTGCGTTTTCATATCTAATGCGCTTATCGCCAACAAGTGATCTCCATCGACAATCTGTCCCTTATCGTCGACTGCAATCAATCTGTCCCCATCTCCGTCAAAGGCAACACCAAAGTTTGCTCCGACGCTTTTGACGACCTCAACCAACGCGGACGGATGCGTCGCGCCACATTGCAAATTGATATTCCGACCATCGGGTGTCGCGTTGACTGTTGTTACAGTTGCCCCAAGTTTTGAAAATACTTCTGGCGCCACATAACTAAAGGCACCGTTGGCGCAATCTAGGGCGACATGCAAATTCTTGAACGCATCGCGTGGCGCCAAATCAACTAGCCAGTCGCAGTATTCCCGCAAAAGTTCTGGTCGCTCCGCCACTAATTTTTTGTTATCCGATGCGATTTTGTTAGACGCGTCGCTTTTGGTCCTCGCCCCATCACGCACCGCAGAATCGCGGGCAATCATTTCTCGTTCAATGCTTGCTTGCTGATCATCCGAAAGCTTGAGCCCGCCCCCGACAAAAATCTTGATTCCGTTGTCTTGAAACAAGTTGTGTGACGCTGTAATCGCGATCGCAACCACATCATGCTTGTGGGCAGCAAACGCAATCGCTGGCGTCGGGGCAACACCCATCAATTGAACTTCGACGCCAATTCGTGTCAGCGCCTCGGCTATCGCATCCTCAAGCGCTGACCCAGATTCGCGAGTATCTCGACCGATTACAACTTTCTTGCATTGCAGTATTTGTGCCGCCACTTCAGCAAGATTGGCTGCATAAGTTTCGGTCAGTTCTTTGCCAAACTCTCCGCGAACTCCGTCGGTACCAAATGTCAACATCTAACCACCAATGTCCTGTCGTAACAAAGAGTGTTGAACGCGAATTTCAGATTTAAGACCCGCACAGCAAATGCCATGCGTTGCAAAAGCGAACTAACGCTTTGTGTACTGCGGCGCTTTGCGCGCCTTTTTGAGACCGTATTTCTTGCTTTCTTTACGGCGAGAATCGCGAGTCAACAAACCGGCCTTCTTCAAAGCCAACCGTTGTGCTGGGTCGAGTTCAACAAGCGCTCGCGCAATCGCCATGCGCAACGCACCTGACTGGCCGGCAATGCCGCCACCAAAAATGTCGGCGTCTACGTCGTAAGTCTTCTCAGTGTTCGTAATTCTCAGTGCTTCAGTCGATGAATTGCGCTGCACTTCTGACGGAAAGTATTCGTCAAACGCACGATCATTAATTTTGACCACGCCAGTACCTGGTCGCAGTCGTGCACGACATACTGCGTTCTTACGACGACCGGTTGTTTGTGTCAATGGCTTTGTTCCCACGAGTTGGTTCCTTTTTCTACGAATTTTCTAAGACTCAGCGCGCCTTGGCGTGCGCAATTTCAAAAGCTTTAGGTGATTGCGCTGCATGCGGATGCTCTGCACCTGGATAAACCTGCAACTTCTTAATCATCTGTCGACCCAACGGGCCTTTTGGCAACATGCCGCGAATTGAACGACGAATCGCATCGCCCGGTTTTCGGTCGAGCAAATTTTGGTAAGTCTCAGACTTAAGACCGCCCGGATAACCCGAATAGTCATAGACCATTTCTTTGTCTGCCTTGCCCGAGGTGAGCACGATCTTCGAAGCGTTAATAATTACGACATGGTCACCGGTGTCCATGCTTGGTGTGTACATCGGCTTGTGCTTGCCGCGCAACAGGGTTGCTACTTCTGTGCAAAGGCGACCAAGAACCAAACCCTCTGCGTCAATAATGTGCCAGGCACGCTGCACTTCGCTAGTTTTTGCTGAATAGGTACGCATAGAAAGTTCCTTCAAAAAATATTGCCTTGGCCAGAATGCATTTCGCACTCGTTTTCACGGCCTAGTAAGGATAGGGCCGTAGCACCCTAAATCACAATCGGCCCCTTGAAAATATGGGTTATTGCCTCATAGAAGATCACTCGGATAGCCAACTTCGGTCAAAAACAGACCCTGCGGTGGTGCCAATTGCGAGGCTTCAGCGCGATCGCCCGAGCGAATCAGCGCCATCATGTCGCTGCTCGGTCGCTTGCGTGCGCCGATTTCGATGAAAGTGCCGACGAGTGATCGAACCATCTGATGACAAAAAGCGTTTGCCCGAATGTCAAAACGAAACATCGACTCGCCGACCTCTCGCCAACTGGCCTGCATCACATAACGACGCAACGATTTCTCGCGCACCACTTCACCAGAGCCGTCCCCGGTTTCTGGGCCTTCAAGATCTGGTTCTGTGTCTGGTTTGGGTCTCCGACAAAACGCCGAAAAATCATGGGTGCCAATTATCGGGTCGCATGCCAACTGCATCGCATGCAAATTCAGCGGCGCTATCACATGCCACGACGAAGCAACCTTAAACGGATCAGGAAAGTCGGCGTTGTAAACGAAGTATTGATAATGACGCCAGATGGCCGAAAATCTGGCGTGAAAGTCGCTCGGTGCCCATGCGATCTCTTTGACGATTATCTCTGGTCCGCAAAGAGAGTTCAATTGTTTGCGCAGGGTTAACAAGTCACAATCTTCGGCAATGTCGCAACTAATCACTTGGGCAAGTGCATGAACACCAGCATCAGTTCGACCGGCCGACACAAGCGGTATCGACTTCTGAAAAATTTGTTGCAACGCCCCGCCTAAAGTGCCAGCGACAGTCGCTACTTTCGGGTTGATTGCAAAACCGTGGAAAGGTTGCCCGTTGTAAGCAACAACCAAGCGCACCCGACGCATCGGTTTTATAGTTTGGCTAGATCAGTTCGATGCGCGCCATTGGGGCGTTGTCGCCATGGCGTGGACCAAGCTTCATGATTCGCAAGTATCCACCATTTCGCTCCAAGTATCTTGGGGCGACGACGTTGACGAGTTTGTTTGTCATTTCTTTGTCGCGCAAGTAGCTCTGAATTTGGCGAATGCGGTGCACGCGCATTGGGCTTGTGCCCTGAGCTTTTTTCGCTTTGGTGATCAATTTTTCGGCGATCGGTCGAAGTGCCTTTGCCTTCGACTCGGTCGTCACAATGCCTTCAGCAGCGAACAACGATGAAGCCAAGTTGGCCATCATCAATCGTTCATGCGACGAGCTGCCACCATAACTTGGTCCGCGGCGTGGTCTTCCTGGCATATTGAATCGTCTCCCTTATCTAATTCGTTTTAAAACAGTCGCTCAAACTCGCAGTGAAAGTCCACGCTCGTCAAGCTTTTGCTTGATTTCGTCGAGACTCTTCTGACCAAAGTTTGTGATATTCATCAGGTCTTCTTCTGAACGAGTCAACAACTCGCCGATCGTGTTGACCTGACCGCGCTTCAAGCAGTTGCGTGGGCGCTCTGACAAGTCAAGATCTTCGATCGGCAAGTCAAGGTCGCCAGTGCCACTTGAGTAACCCGAAACTTCACCAAGTTCAAGAGCAACCGGCTCAGCGGTGAGGTTGGCAACAAGGTCTACAAGTGATCGCAGTGTCGCACCCGCTGATGCAAGAGCATCAACCGGTGCAATCGAACCGTCTGTCTCAATGTCAAGAATCAGGTTGTCGTAGTTTGTCGACTGCTCAACGCGTGTCGGCACAACTTCGAAAGTCACGCGACGAATCGGCGAAAAAATTGCATCGATTGGAATGATGCCAATTGTCTTGCGAGCACCATCGCGGTCTGACGACATATAACCCTTGCCCTGTTCAACTGTAAGTTCAAACACAAGTTTGCCCTTGGCTGAAAGCGTGGCGATCTTCTGCGACTTATTGAGAATCTCTACTTCTGGTGGACATTGAATGTCGCCAGCGGTTAGCTCCATCGGGCCCTTCACATCGACGCTCAGAACAACTGGGTCGTTTGAAGTTGACTGCAACACAATGTCTTTCAAGTTGAGGATGATTTCAGTTACATCTTGTGTAACACCCTCGATCGTGTCGAATTCGTGCAATGCCGACTCGAACTTGACCGAAACAATCGCTGCACCAGGTATCGACGACAGCAACATTCGACGCAACGAGTTGCCGATTGTGTGACCGAGACCTGGCTCGAGTGGACCAACCGAAAACTTCTGGCGGTTGTTCTCTGGTGAGCCGATCGGTTCGACCGTTGGGCGCTGGATTACAAGCATGATTTCTCCTCTTACCGTTATTTTCTGGGGTTACTTCGAATAAAGCTCAACTATTAATTGTTCTCGCACAGGCACATCGATTTGCTCGCGCACTGGCAACTCACGAACGGTGACTTGCTTGCCGGCTTCGGCAACGTCAAGCCACGCCACAACCTTGCGGTCAAGAGTGTCAATGTTGTGCTGAATGACGATCATGTTGCTGCCTTTTGTCGACAGCGTGACGACTTCACCCTTTTGCAATGTGTATGACGGAATATCTACGCGCTTGCCATCGACTTTGACCAAGCCATGGCTCACAAATTGTCGTGCTTGCGGACGAGATGCTGCCCAACCTGCGCGATAAACCACGTTGTCAAGGCGCAACTCTAAAAGGCGCAAAAGGTTTTCACCAGTTGGGCCGGTCAGACGAACTGACCTCTTATATAGGTTGCGAAACTGACGCTCAAGCAAGCCATAAATGAACTTTGCTTTTTGCTTTTCTTGCATCTGCGCGAGATATTCGCTGCCTGCACCCTTGCGGCGTGAACGACCGTGGTGACCTGGCGGAAACGGGCGACGCTCGAGAGCCTTCGAACCCTTGGTGTTTTCAAACACGTTTACGCCAAGACGGCGTGAGATGCGAACTTTCGGACCTGTATAACGAGCCATGACTTATGGTCGCTTTCTCTTTGGTTGACGGCACCCGTTGTGCGGCACCGGTGAAAGATCTTTAATGCCTGAGACTTCGATGCCAAGGTTTTGAATCTGACGCAACGCAGTATCACGACCCGAACCCGGGCCCTTCACATGCACTTCTGCGCGACGAAGGCCAAGCTCCATTGCTGCACGACCGGCTTTTTCTGCGGCCATTTGTGCAGCAAATGGTGTCGACTTTCGCGAACCACTAAAGCCAACGCCACCAGATGATGCCCACGAAATTACGTTGCCTTCAGTGTCGGTCACTGAAACAATCGTGTTGTTAAACGTGCTCTTGATATGGACAATGCCTGATGAAACATTGCGACGCTCGCGCTTGCGCTTGCGACTTCCTGGTTTTGCTTCAGCCATGATTACTTCCTAACTGCGATCTTCTTGTTGGCGACTGTTTTCTTCGGGCCTTTTCGAGTGCGAGCATTTGTGTGCGTGCGCTGGCCACGAACTGGCAAACCTTTGCGATGTCGAGTGCCCTGGTACGAGCCGATTTCGATCTTGCGCTTGATGTCGGTCTGCACGTTGCGACGACGATCACCTTCTACGCTCAAGTTGTTTTCGATGAACATACGAATCTTGTTGACCTCAGAGTCGGTGAGATCACGTACTCGAGTGTTCGGGTTAACGCCAGTCTCATCGCAAAGTTTCTTTGCTGTCACTCGACCGATGCCGAATATGTATGTCAAACCAATTTCAAGGCGCTTCTCGCGCGGAATGTCTACTCCAGAAATACGTGCCATTTTGTCTCTCTCGCTCAGCCTTGACGTTGCTTATGGCGTGGGTTTTCGCAGATAACCATTACGCGGCTGTGCCGACGAATGATCTTGCACTTCTCGCAAATTTTTTTAACGCTGGTTCTTACTTTCACAGCACGCCTTTATTTAAATCGATATGTAATACGACCTCTGGTGAGGTCATACGGTGTTAGCTCTACTTGCACTTTGTCGCCAGGAAGAATTCGAATGTAATTCATTCGCATCTTTCCTGAAATATGAGCTAAAACCGTGTGTCCGTTTTCTAACTCAACTCGAAACATTGCATTAGGTAGGGATTCAGTAATCTTGCCTTCCAGCACGATTGCATCTTCCTTATTTTTGGGCAAAATTTCTCCGAACGGATTTGGTTTTTTCTCTTATTACCCGACGGTCCGAAGACCGTTTAGGGCGACTAGTTAGGCTATCGGCGCAGGCCAGTTTCAACCACTGTTTTTATGCGATCAAACACCTGATCTGGCGAACCCAAGCCATCAACTACGTGCAGAGATCCCCGTCCCTGATAGTAAGAAATCAGCGGCGCCGTCTGGGTCTCATAGACATCTAAACGCTTGTTTATCGCCGCGGGCGCATCATCAGTTCTTTGAACTACTGCCCCGCCACACTTTTCGCACTTCCATGGGTTCGGCTCTTTACCAGTCGCCGTATAAATCGCATCGCACCGTTCGCAAGTTCGCCGCGATGAAAGCCGACCAACAACAATTTCACGTGCGACATCGAGGTCGATCACAAAACCCACCGGCCGCATTTGGGTCAATGCGTCAAAAGCAGTGGCCTGACCAATCGTGCGCGGAAAGCCATCAAGTACAAAACCCGCAGTTCTTGCATCTTCTTGACCAATTCGACCCTGAACCAACGAGACCATCAAGTCATCATCGACTAATTCGCCGCGATCTAAAACTGCTTTGGCCGAGCGACCCACAACCGAATCTTGTTTCACGGCGTTGCGCAACATCTCACCTGTCGAAATGTGTGGTACATCAAAGTATTTTGCTAGCCGAGCACTTTGAGTGCCCTTACCAGCGCCCTGGCGACCGAACATGATTATTCTCACTCCAGCACTCATGAGTTTTTCATTCCGATCCTGTGGCTAATAAAAATTTGTTCGAAGTTAGATGACTCGAAATTATTGCTTAAGGAAACCTTCGTAATTGCGTTGCATCAACTGACTGTCGATCTGACGCATCAGCTCTAAGGCAACACCAACCGCGATCAAAACTGTGGTGCCAGCAAACGGAAACGAAGTCACATTGCCGACCCACAAAACGATGTAAGGCAATATTGCGATTACTGCTACGAACATCGCACCAGGCAATGTAATGCGATTGACAGTCTTGGCCAAGAATGACTCTGTCTGCTGACCGGGTCGAATACCAGGAATGAACCCACCCTGCTTGCGCAACTGATCTGCTTGTCTAATTGGGTCGAACGCGATCGAGTTGTAGAAGTACGCAAATGCAATAATCAGCAAAGCAAAAACGGTGACATACAAAAGGTTTTGGCTATTGATTAAGTATTGATCAACAAAACGAGCAATCGAGCCACGCCAGCCTTCGCCGCTGCCCAACATATTTGACATCAAGACTGGTAACAACAAAACCGAACTCGCGAAAATGATCGGCACTACACCCGACTGGTTGACCTTCAACGGAATATAGGTATTTTGCCCACCATACATTTTGCGACCCACAACACGTTTTGCAAATTGCACCGGCAATCTTCGCTGCCCTAATTCAACGCGCACTACGGCGAGAATGATCCCAAGTGTTAGCGCAACCAAAATGACAAACACCAAAGTTTTGCGGGTTTGCAACAACGAGTAATAGCTATATGGCAGATCGCTGACAACTGATGCGAAAATAACCATCGACATACCGTTGCCGATGCCTCGTTGACTAATCAGTTCGCCAAGCCACATCAACAATGCCGTGCCCGCAACCAATGACGGAATCACCAACAGGGCTCTAGGCATGAACGGGTCAAGCAACACAACATCTGGCGCCTGCGTGCTTGCACCGAAAAATGCAGAACCCCGACCTTGTCCAAAAATAAATGTAAGACCAGCACCTTGCAAAGTCGCAATACCAATAGCCACATAGCGAGTCCATTGAGTTATTTTGCGTTGGCCAGTCGCGCCTTCTTGTTGCCATTGCTCAAGTTTCGGAATCACGACAGTCAATACCTGCATGATGATGCTCGACGTAATGTACGGCATGATGCCGAGTGCAAAAATCGAAAAACTGCCGAACGCACCACCCGAGAACAAGTTCAAGAAACCAAGCGCACCTTGCGATTTTGACGCTTCACGCAACTGACTTACAGCTTGCGCATCTACACCAGGCACTCGCAACGAAACACCCAGTCGATAGATAAGCAACATTGCCAGCGTGAACAAAATCTTGTTACGAAGTTCTGCGACCTTAAAAATGTTGCCGATTTTTGCCACGTCTTTACCTCGATGTTTTTGCTAGAAGCAGGCCAATGCGAACTGTACTAGCGGTTGGTGAACTGACTGCCCTTGGCTGGTGGTCGAACGCCCTTATAAGTAGGTGGCAAGATCACTACAGATCCGCCAGCCGCAACAATCGCTTCTTGAGCCGACTTCGAAACTGCATGCGCCGAAACTTTCACCGCACGCGTAATTTTGCCTCGACCCAAAACCTTGATCATCTGACCTTTGTGAGCCACGCCGCCAGATACGAGTTTGGCTGGGTCGACTTCGCCTACGCCAAGTGAATCGATGGCGTCGAGATTGACCGCGTAAAACTCAACACGAAACGGGTTATTGAAACCTTTAAGTTTCGGCACGCGCTGCTTGAGTGGCATCTGTCCACCTTCGAAACCACGGGCAACCGTGTTACGTGCGTATTGACCCTTGGTACCACGACCAGCTGTTTTTCCGCCTTTACCACCGGTGCCACGACCGACGCGCTTTGGCTTCTTTCGTGCTCCGTAGCGAGGTCCGATTTCGTCGACGCGCATGTTTATGCTCCTTTTTTGCTTACTTCAATAAGGTGAGGAACGCGCGCGATCATGCCACGAATCTCTGGTCGATCTGGCAATGTATTTACATCACCGATTTTGCGCAAACCCAAGGCACGCATTGTTGCTTTGGTCTTAGGCATGATGCCGATCTGTGAGCGAACTTGCTTGACCACAACTGTTGCACCAGTGTGAGCTTTGCGAGTTGCCTTTGTAACAACAGCTTTTTTTGCTACGGCTTTCTTGGCCGGCTTTGCAACTTTTTTTGCGGTTGCCATGATTATTTCGCTCCGAGGCTTGAGATAGTTTTCTTACGCTCTGTGTAGGCGCGCAACATACCTTTTGGTACGAAATCTTCTGCAGGTAGACCACGACGCTTAGCGACTTCGTCTGGTCGTTGCAGACCCTTCAAGCCGTTAATCGTTGCTCGAGCAACATTGATTGCGTTTGGCGAACCAAGCACTTTTGCCAAGACATCTTTGATGCCGGCTTCTTCAAGAATGATTCGTGCAGCACCACCGGCGATAACACCAGTACCAGGCGCAGCAGGCTTGAGCATTACTCGACCTGCACCATTGACGCCGATCGTCGCGTGCGTAATTGTTGTGCCGGCGAGAGCAACATGAAAAATATTTCGCTTTGCTTCTTCGGTGCCTTTTTGAATCGCCAATGGCACTTCTTTCGCCTTGCCATAGCCCAAACCAACACGACCGTTGCGGTCACCCACAACTACAAGTGCGGTGAACGAAAATCGTCGACCACCCTTTACAACTTTTGCTACACGATTGATGTGCACAACGCGTGAATCACCAATTTCGCCAACTTTCGCTGGCGGACGTGGCTCTCGCTTTTCACGAGGCTCGCGACGATCGCGACGATCGCGACGACCAGTCTCTTCGGCGCCCGGAACTGCAGGAACTTGATTTACATCGCTCATTTAGAACTCCAAGCCTTCTTCTCGAGCAGCTTGTGCTGCTGCTGCAATACGACCGTGATACAAAAAACCACCGCGGTCATAAACAACTTTTGTAATTCCGGCCTGTTTGGCGCGTTGTGCAACCGTCTTGCCAACTCGCTTGGCAGCATCAACCGTTGCACCAGAGCCAGATTTGCGAAACTCGGCTTCAAGCGACGATGCCGAAGCAATCGTGCGACCTGCATCATCATCGATCAACTGCGCAGACAAGTGTTTGTTGCTGCGGAAAACTGCCAAACGCGGACGCTCGGCAGTGCCATGAATTTTCTTGCGCACACGGCGCTGACGGCGCAAGCGCCCTGAGTGTCTTTTTTCTGCTGTGCTAGCCATAGTCGAGTTAGTCCTTTATCTACTTCTTGCCGGTCTTGCCGGCCTTGCGACGAACACGCTCGTTCAAATATCGAACACCCTTGCCCTTGTAAGGCTCAGGCTTGCGCATATTACGAATGTTTGCTGCTACTTGTCCGACAGTCTCTTTGTCGTTGCCTTTGACAACAATCTGAGTCTGTGCAGTCACTTCGAAAGTGACACCTTCTGGCGCCGTGTAAACGATTGGGTGCGAAAAGCCGAGAGCCAACTTCAGTTTGTTTGGGCCCTGTGACTCTGCGCGGTAACCAACGCCTTGAATGTCAAGAGCCTTGCTGTAACCGTCTGTTACACCGATGATCATGTTCGACAAAAGCGTGCGAGCCAAACCGTGACGTGACCTAGCGTCACGCTCGTCGTTTGCTCGTTCGACAAATAAATTGTTTTCTTCACGACGAGCTGAAACACCGGCCGGAAGTTCGCGCTTCAAAGTGCCCTTAGGCCCTTTGATCGTCACCGCTGCGCCAGAGATCGTAACTTCGACCCCTGTCGGCACTGCGAGTGCTGATTTTCCTATGCGTGACATTTTGTTTCTCCGTTCAACTCTCGAATTACCACACGAAACACATGACTTCGCCACCAACGTTGCGCTTGCGCGCTTCGCGGTCGGTCATGAGTCCGTGACTTGTTGACAAAACTGCAACACCAAGGCCACCAAGCACACGAGGTACTTCGGTTGCCGCGCGATAGACACGCAAGCCAGGTGTAGAAATTCGCTTGATACCCGAAATCGTGCGCTGACGATCGGTGCCGTACTTCATCGTGATCTTTAGAGCCTTGCCTGACCCGTTTGGATCTTGCACAACTGCATAGTCGGCGATAAAACCTTCGCGCTTGAGAACTTCGGCGAGCGCTGATTTTTGTTTTGATGCCGGCATCAACACTTCAGGTCGCATGGCAACGTTGCCGTTGCGAATGCGTGTGAGCATGTCGGCGATTGGGTCAGTCATCATGAGCGTTTACCAACTTGCCTTTGTGATCCCAGGAATCTCACCCGCGTGCGCAAGCTCGCGGAAGCACAGACGACACAAACCAAATTTTTTGTAAACCGAACGGGTTCGACCACAACGTTGGCAGCGGGTATAGCCACGTACCTTGAACTTTGGTTTTGCTTCTGCTTTGATTCTGAGTGATTTTTTTGCCATATGTTGTTGTCCTAATTAGTGCCGTGTTAGTCCCGTGAAATTATTTCTTCTTCAATTTCTTGGCTTTAGTAACAGATGCTGGTACTTCGCCCTTTCGAAATGGAAAACCAAAAGCGTCAAGTAGAGCTTTTCCTTCGATGTCACTCTTAGCTGTCGTCACAATCGTGATGTCCATGCCTCGAGGCACGTCAACTTGCTCAATGCGAACTTCCATGAATGCAAGTTGCTCGGTCAAACCGAATGTGTAATTGCCATTGCCATCCCACGATTTACCCGAGAGGCCACGGAAGTCACGAATTCGAGGAATTGCGATCGACAACATGCGATCGAAGAACTCCCACATGCGGTCTCCACGCATAGTTACCTTGCAACCAATCGCTTGGTTCTCGCGCAATTTAAATGATGCGATCGCAATTCGCGACTTTGTCACGAGTGGCTTTTGACCAGTAATCGCGGTCAAATCTGCAACTGCACCATCAAGCAGAGAAGCTTGCTGGGTCGCACGCCCTACACCCATGTTGATGACGATCTTTTCGATCGTTGGCACCTGCATCGGGTTCTGAAGTTCAAGTTGCTTCAACAAGTCGGCACGAACCGTGTTCAGGTAGTGCGCCTTCATGCGCGGAATGTATTTAGTTGCTGCAGCCATTAAATCTCTGCTCCGGTTTTCTTGGCAATTCTTACTTTGTTGCCTTTTTTGTCGACTTTGTAACCAATCTTCGATGGCTTGCCACCTTGGTTGATCGCCACATTCGATGCATGAATCGGCATCGACTTTTCAACGATTTCACTCTTGGTGTTCTGACCACGCGCAACTGTGTGACGCTTTGCAACGTTCACCTTGTCGATAATCACTTTGTTTTTTGCTGGAAGTACGGCTGAGATCGTGCCGGTTGCACCTTTGTCTTTGCCGGCAATCACAATCACGCTGTCACCTTTTTTTAACTTCATGTCACAACACCTCCGGGGCAAGCGAAATGATTCGCATAAACTTTTTGTCGCGCAACTCTCGACCCACTGGGCCGAAAATTCGAGTACCGCGCGGTGTCAAGTCTTCTTTGATTAAAACCGCTGCGTTTTCATCGAACTTGATGTAGCTACCGTCTGGACGGCGCTTTTCTTTGGCAACGCGCACGACAACGCAGCGCACAACTTCACCTTTTTTAACAGCCGCACCAGGAATCGCATCTTTAACAGTGCCAATGAAGACGTCGCCGATCGATGCGTATCGACGGCGTGTACCGCCGAGCACCTTGATCACGAGCACTTCACGAGCGCCGCTATTGTCAGCAACTCGAAGTCGGGTTTCTTGTTGAATCACTTTGCACGCTCCAAAATTTCGACAACACGCCAACGCTTGAGCTTTGACATTGGACGAGTCTCCATGACGCGCACGCGGTCGCCGACTTTTGCGTCATTGGCCTCATCGTGTGCGTAAAGCTTCTTGGTTCGGGTTACGAACTTCTCATATTTTTTGTGTCGAATTCGCTCAACAATCGCGATCACGATCGTCTTGTTCATCTTGTTCGACACGACTACGCCCTCTCGCGACTTGCGAAGGTTGCGCTCTGTTGATTCTGGTGTTGTTTCAGCCATGATTTTGCTCACTTCCCTGCAGATTCTGCAGCAAGAATTTCTCGCTCACGAATCAGCATGCTGATTCGAGCGATTTGACGACGTGCCTTGGTGATAGCAGCAGTGTCATCTAGTTGACCTGTGGCATTACGAAAGCGGAGATTAAGTGCTTCTTGTTTTGTCGCGCGCAACTCATCAACGAGAGTGGCGAGGTCCATTTCACGAAGTTCAGTCAGTTCACGTGCCATGTCAGATCGCCTCGTTTCGAGTGATGATTCGAGTTTTGATCGGCAGTTTTTGCGCCGCGCGGCTAAGAGCCTGGTGCGCAGTTGCCGAAGTCGGATATGAAAGTTCAAACAAAACACGACCCGGCTTGACTACTGCTACCCACAACTCTGGGTTGCCTTTACCCGAACCCATGCGAGTTTCAGCAGGTTTCTTGGTCACTGATTTGTCAGGAAACACATTGATCCAAACTTTTCCACCACGCTTGATGTGTCGAGTCATCGCGATTCGCGAAGCTTCGATTTGGCGAGCAGTGATCCAACCTGGTTCGAGTGCTTGAATGCCGTATTCACCGAATGCGAGTTCATTCGCACCTTTTGATACGCCATTCATGCGACCGCGATGCTGTTTGCGGTGCTTAACTTTGCGTGGTTCCAACATGGCTGTTTACACCTCTCGCTTAAAGTGAGGAGTTTCGTGAGCATCGTGGCTGCGACGCTGAATATCTTCTTCTTCATCCAACAAACGCTCGAACTCTGGGTCAGCTTCTTTGACGAGTGGCGCAACTGCGACGTCATCTACTTCGATTGCCTTAGGGCCGGCCGAAGTCACAACTTTGCGAGCTGCATCAGAGTGACCCGATGTCTCACCAGCGGCCATTGCTGCTTCACGAGCAATGCGATCGTCGGTCTGGGCTTTGTAAGGAAGAATCTCGCCCTTATATAGCCAAACTTTGACACCGATTCGACCTGCAGTCGTTGCAGCTTCGCGGAAACCGTAGTCAATGTTTGCACGAAGTGTGTGTAGGGGCACGCGTCCTTCGCGATACCACTCACGACGGCACATTTCAGCGCCACCGAGACGGCCTGAACATTGAACTCGAATACCTTGCACGCCTTGCTTCTGTGCGTTTTGCACAGCGCGCTTCATCGCACGACGAAACGCAATTCGGTTTACAAGTTGATCAGCAACACCCTGAGCAACAAGTGCTGCGTCGAGTTCGGCGTCACGAATCTCAGTGATGTTCAATTGAACTTTGTTGTTGCCAGTTAACGCCGTGAGACCTGCGCGAAGCTCTTCGGCTTTTTGACCTTTACGACCAATAACGATGCCCGGACGAGCAGTGTGAACATCGATTCGAAGTTTGTCGCGTGTGCGCTCAATTTCGATGCGACTTACTGCAGCATCTGAAAGTTGCACTTTAAGGTAATCGCGAATCTTCCAGTCTTCGGTGAGATACGCCTTGTACTCTTTGGTGCTGAACCACTTGCTCTTCCAATCGGTTGTAACACCCAAGCGAAAGCCGTACGGATTGATCTTTTGTCCCATGTCAGTTACCAGTCGCTTCTTCTTTTTCGGCATCATCTGAAACTTCACTCTCAGACGCTGCGGCTTTTGACTTTTGTGCACGCGCACGACTTGCCTCAACGCGACTCTTGCGTTGTGCAGCCTGTGCCCCGCCGCGCGACTCACTTTGAGTTTCGCGGACTGCAAGAGCAGCCTCACTCAACTTGTCGACCACGATCGTGATGTGGCTTGTGCGCTTGAAAATTGCTGCTGAACTACCTTTGGCGCGAGGACGAAAGCGCTTTAACGTTGGGCCACCGTCGGCATAGCAAGCCTTGATGTAAAGCTCTTCTGCATTTTGTGAAAAATTGTTCGTTGCATTGGCGACGGCAGATGCGAGCAACTTGCGCACGATGTGTGCCGAATCGCGATCTGTCAGGCGCAATAGATTGTCGGCCGAGCGAACGTCCATTCCGCGAACGAGGTTCAAAACGACGCGAACTTTCGAAGGTGACAAACGTGCGAATCGAGCCGACGCACGATAACCGCTTGATACGCCAGCAACGCGAGTTGCTTCGTTGAGTTTCGGGCCGGTCATGACTTACCTGGACCCGATGCTGCTGCCGCTGCGGCTGCTGCTGCTTTTTCTTGGCTCTGGTGAAATTTGAATGTTCGAGTTGGTGAGAATTCGCCAAGTTTGTGACCGACCATCGATTCAGTCACGTATACCGGCACGTGCTTGCGACCATCGTGAACTGCAAATGTATGTCCGAGCATGTCAGGGATAATCGTGCTACGACGTGACCATGTCTTGATGACCTTGCGGTCTCCGCTCGCGTTCATCTCGTCCAACTTCTTGAGAAGGTGTTCATCAACAAACGGACCTTTTTTAAGACTGCGTGACATTTAGTTAACCTCTTGACTTTCCTGATCGGCGACGACGAACAATCATCTGCTGAGATGACTTGTTCTTATCGCGAGTACGACGCTCTGGCTTACCCCATGGTGAAACTGGTGGACGACCACCAGAAGTTTTACCTTCGCCACCACCGAGTGGGTGATCAACTGGGTTCATTACAACACCACGAGATTGCGGGCGAACGCCCTTCCAACGATTTCGACCAGCTTTACCGATCTTGATTTGCTCATGTTCTGAGTTGCCGATTTCGCCAACAGTTGCACGACAGTCGATCGGAATTCGACGCATTTCGCTCGAAGGCATACGCAAAGTTGCATATTGTCCTTCTTTGGCAACTAGCTGCACTGCCATGCCGGCCGAACGAGCAATCTTGCCACCCTGACCAGGACGCATCTCAATGTTGTGAACGGTTGTACCGACTGGCATATAACGAAGCGGCAAAGCGTTGCCGACGATGATGTCTGCCTTCGGACCACTCTCAACTTTCGCGCCAACTTCAAGGCCCTTTGGCGCAAGAATGTATGACTTCGTACCGTCTGCATAATGCAACAACGCAATTCGACATGTGCGGTTCGGGTCATATTCAATTGCTGCAACTTTTGCTACACAGTTGTCTTTGCCACGTTTGAAATCGACCATGCGATATTGCTGCTTGTGGCCGCCACCTTGGTGACGCGATGTAATTCGACCAGCAGAGTTGCGACCGCCGCGCGATGGCTTTGGTGACAACAACGATTTTTCTGGAGTCGTCTTGGTGATCTCGCTGAAATCTGAAACTGTTTGAAAGCGGCGGCCTGGGCTCGTCGGGCGGCGTTTGCGAATTGGCATCTTGAGTCGTCCTTTGTCTAGTTCTCAAACAACGGGATTTGATTGCCCGCTTCTAATGTGACAAGAGCATGCTTCGAACCGTCGCGAACACCGATGCGGTTGGTGCCACGAGTGATGCGACGCTTACCAAGTCGGTTGATCGTATTTACGCGACGAACTTTTACGCCCCAAATTGACTGAACCGCATCGCGAATTTCTGGTTTTGTTGCCAATGGATGAACTTCGAATGTGTAGGTGCCCTTGTCGATCAACGAATAGCTTTTTTCGCTGACAACCGGTCGCAAAATAATGTCGCGTGGGTCTTTCACTTTGCGGCCTCCATTGTCGGCAGGCTCGCCTTAGTAAAGACGATCCAGTCATTGCACAAAATGTCATAGGCGTTGAGTTCGCCGGTGCTAAGCACTTGCACATCTTTCAAGTTGCGGAAGCTCTTCCAGGCATTTTCATCTTTGCGCTCGAGTACAACCAAAATTCGCTCGTTAACGCCGAGGCTCTTCAAGGCTGCCGTCGCCGACTTGGTGCTTGGTGCCGAAAAGCCCCACTCTTCAACAACTACAACTTTGTTCTCGCTCATACGATCTGAAAGCGCCGAACGCAACGCAAGTTGCACCATCTTCTTTGGTGTTCGTTGTGAATATTTGCGGGGTTTTGGTCCAAGTGCAACGCCACCACCACTGAAATGCGGCGCACGAATTGAACCTTGGCGAGCATTACCAGTGCCCTTTTGCTTAAACGGCTTTTTGCCACCGCCTCTTACTTCTGAACGAGTCTTGGTGCTTTGTGTGCCCGAGCGACGGTGCGCAAGCTGGGCAACAACGACTTGGTGCAATACCGGAATATTTGGTGTGATGCCGAATACTGAGTCAGCAACTTCAACCGAAGCGGCTTTCTTGCCGGCAGCATTTTTCATTTCAATCTTTGCCATGGCTACTCCTTGACCGCACCCTTGACAGCGTTACGAATGATTACGACGCCACCGTTTGGACCAGGAACTGAACCTTTGACGAGCAACAAATTGCGCTCAAGATCTGCTTGCACAACTTCAAGATTCAAAGTTGTTACCTGTTGGTGACCCATGTGACCCGACATGCGCAAACCTTTGAAAACGCGACCCGGAAATGTGCATGAGCCAATCGAGCCTGGTGCACGATGGTGCTTGTGGTTACCGTGACTCGCACCTTGACCACCGAAATTGTGGCGCTTCATGGTGCCGGCAAAACCTTTACCACGACTTACAGCCGTTACGTCAACTCGCTCGCCAACTGCAAGCGTGTCAACTTTAATTTCTTGGCCAATTTCAAAACCCTCAACAGAATCAAGTCGCAACTCAACAAGTCGACGACCCGCGGCAACGTTTCGTACGCCGCTCTTTGGTGCGAAATGGCCAGCTTCTGCTTTGTTTAGCTTCTTTGCATCGCGTTGTCCGTAAGTGACTTGCAACGCCGTGTATCCATCAGTCAGACCTGTTTTGACTTGCACAATTCGGGCTGGCTCTATGCGCAACACTGTTACGGGCACGACGCGTTGGTCGTCTCCCCACACCTGTGTCATGCCGACCTTTTCGCCGACGATCGCTTTTTGTGCCATAAGGCCAAAACCTTTTCTCGAAATGTTTAATGAAATAATTCGTTTATTCGCACAAATGCTCCGCAGGCCTTGGCCGCACGGAGCACTCTTATAGTTTTCGCTGTGAGGTACCCACAAAACTCTTGGGCGCACACAGACATCAATTTTTTGAATTGATCTCTTCGTCTACAACTCTGAGAACCAGGGTCACGAACGAAGTGTTTACTCTATCCCCCTCAAATCACGACCCCAAACCGAAAAACCCAAGAAAATTGGCTATTTTTGGGCTTTTTTGACCGTTGTTATAACCGCAAGAATTTCTACGGATTATTCAGAACGAGCGATCAAAGTTGCCTCAAAAACGAGCCTTTCTCCGTCTCGAAAAATCTCAATTTTGACAGTTTGACCAGGCTCGGCATCTCGAATCGCCGCCACCAAACCTGCCTGGCCGTCAATCGGCTCGCCATCTACGGCAAGCACGACGTCGTCGATCAAAATGCCCGCCTTGTCGGCTGGTGAGCCTGGTTGCACGTTGGTGATGATTGCACCCTGACCACCATCTTCGCGCGCAGCCAAACCAACTCCAAGAAAGCCCTCTTCACGCACTGTGCCCTTTGCTTGCTCGCGCAACTGTTCGATGACAATTAATACTTCGTCAACCGAAATTGAAAATCCAATGTTGTTCGCTGCAGATTCAGAATCGCCTCGCGCTACGGCTGTGTTGATGCCGACAACTTCGCCTTTGAGATTGACCAATGGTCCACCCGAGTTGCCCGATGAAATGGCGGCATCAGTTTGAATCAAACTGTTTAATGCACCTGAGTCAGTCTCAATCGTTCGCTTTAACGCCGAGACGATGCCCGACGTAACAGTTGGTCCGCCATCAAGCGCTAATGCATAACCGATCGCAACAACTGTGTCGCCAATTTGCACGCTGCCCGGCTTGGCAAAAGTTGCTGCGATTAGTCCAGTTACATCAACTTTGATCAATGCCAAATCGTTGCCCAAATCTGAAGCAAGAATTTTTGCAACTCGCGGCTCAGTTTCTCCGGCAAATCGAACTACTACTTCGGTCGCATCTTCAATCACGTGAGCATTCGTCAAAATTTCGCCATCAGATGTCAACACAACACCTGTGCCAACGCCACGACCGCCGCCAAAGTCGTCATCCACAGTCGTCGAAATTGTGACGACACTATTTGCTAATCGCTCAGCAACTTGGGCGATCAACGAACCGCCAGACAAACCATCGTCTTCGGCTACAACAACAGGCGCCGAAGTTATCTGCGTGGTCGAATCTGAGTTGTCTAAGTCAACGAGATTTGCCTCTTGGGCAACATAAGCGCCGATTATTCCGCCAAATAAACCAAACACTGCTGCAATAAGCACCACTCCAAAGCGACGACGCGGCGATCGACCTGCTTCGTCATAATTTTGCAACGGCAAATCTGATTGCACAGGCAACTGTGGCGGTGGCAACTGTGACGAATTCTCGTTGAAATCACTCATAATTGATTTCTACCGTTCAAGAAACTCGAACCCTCGTCTTTATGACGAAACTCACCAAATTCTTAAGCGTTTTGAATCTTGATTTCGATGTCAACGCCGGCAGGCAACTCTAAACGCTGCAAACTGTCGATCGTCTTTGCGTTCGGGTCAACAATGTCGATCAAGCGCTTATGAATGCGCATCTCAAAGTGTTCGCGCGAGTCTTTGTCAACGTGTGGTCCACGAATAACTGTGAAACGATGCTTGTCAGTCGGCAGAGGTATCGGCCCACGCACTGTGGCACTCGTACGAGTGACAGTCTCAACGATCTTCTTTGCAGAATCGTCGATGTTCTGGTGGTCAAACGCCTTTAGACGGATGCGAATGCTCTGTGCCATCAGCGTTTACCAGTTATCGACGATCTACTTAAGAATCTTTGTTACGCGTCCGGCGCCCACTGTGCGGCCACCTTCACGAATAGCAAAGCGAAGACCTTCGTCCATCGCAATCGCTTTACCGAGCTCGACTGTCATTGTCACGTTGTCGCCAGGCATAACCATTTCGGTGCCCTTTGGCAATTCAACTGTGCCAGTTACGTCAGTTGTTCTAAAGAAGAACTGTGGTCGGTAGTTGTTGAAGAAAGGCTTGTGGCGTCCGCCTTCTTCTTTCTTCAATACGTAGACCTGACCTTCGAAGTTTGTGTGTGGAGTAATCGAGCCTGGGGCGCAAAGCACCTGGCCACGCTCAACTTCTTCTTTCTTGGTGCCACGCAAAAGCGCACCAATGTTGTCGCCTGCTTGACCTTCGTCGAGCAACTTGCGGAACATTTCAACACCTGTGCAAACAGTCTTTTGGGTGTCACGCAGACCAACGATTTCGATTTCGTCACCTGTGTGCACTTTACCCTGCTCAACTTTGCCAGTTACTACGGTGCCACGACCAGTGATCGTGAACACGTCTTCAATTGGCATCAAGAATGGCTTATCAAGTTCACGCTTCGGCTCTGGAATTGACTTGTCACATGCAGCCATGAGCTCCATGATCTTTTCTTGCCAAGCTGCATCGCCTTCAAGCGCTTTGAGCGCCGACACGCGAACGACTGGGCAACCTTTGCCGTCGAACTCATATGAAGTGAGCAAGTCGCGAACTTCTTCTTCAACGAGTTGCAACATTTCTTCGTCTTCAACCATGTCTGACTTGTTGAGTGCAACAACGATGTATGGCACACCCACTTGCTTTGCGAGCAACACGTGCTCACGAGTTTGTGGCATCGGGCCGTCAGTTGCTGCCACTACCAAGATCGCACCGTCTACCTGAGCAGCACCTGTGATCATGTTCTTGATGTAGTCAGCGTGACCTGGCATGTCGACGTGTGCGTAGTGACGGTTCTCGGTGTTGTACTCAATGTGAGCGATCGAGATCGTGATACCACGAGCTTTTTCTTCAGGAGCCTTGTCGATTTGATCGAAAGGTGTGTACTCGGCGAGACCCTTGCTGGCGAGCGTCTTTGAAATCGCTGCAGTCAAAGTTGTTTTGCCGTGGTCAATGTGGCCCATCGTGCCGATATTGACGTGTGGCTTGTTGCGCTCAAATTTCGCTTTGCTCATTGTTCTTCTCTCCTGTTATTGCTGGTTACTGTTAAAACTTTGGCTTGCTCGGTTATTCGCCGCGCACGCGCTTGATGATTTCGGTTGATATTGCTTCGGGCACTTGCTGATACGAATGAAACTGCATCGTGTAAGTCGCACGCCCTTGAGTGCGAGAACGCAGGTCTGTACTGTATCCGAACATTTCCGAAAGCGGAACCTGCGACTTGACGATTTGTGCGTTTCCGTTAGCTTCCATGCCTTCAATGCGGCCTCGACGGCTTGAAAGATCGCCAATTACGTCACCCATGTAGTCCTCTGGAGTTACGACCTCTACGGCCATAATCGGCTCGAGAAGGATCGGACGGGCCAACTGAGCAGCCTTGCGGAACACCATTTGGCCGGCAATCTTGAATGCCATTTCGCTTGAGTCAACATCGTGGTACTGACCATCAACCAACGAGACTTTTACGTCCACAGTTGGATAACCAGCAAGCACGCCTGCATCAAGCGCTGACTGAATGCCTTGGTTCACCGGCTGAATATATTCGCGCGGAATGCGTCCACCGGTGATCTCGTCTTCGAACTGATAACCGCCACCTGGGCCGCTTGGCTCGATCGTTACTTTGACAACTGCGAACTGACCAGAACCACCAGTTTGTTTGATGTGTCGGTATTCGATGTTCTCGATCTTCTTCGTAACAGTTTCGCGATATGCAACTTGCGGCTTGCCGACAGTCGCATCAACTGCGAACTCGCGCTGCATTCGGTCGACGAGAATTTCAAGATGCAACTCACCCATTCCGGAGATAACTGTCTGACCAGTTTCTTCGTCGGTGCGCACTCTAAACGTCGGGTCTTCGTCTGAAAGTGACTTCAACGCCTTACCAAGTTTGTCTTGGTCGTTCTTTGTCTTCGGTTCGATCGCTACGTGAATAACAGGCTCAGGAAAAATCATTCGCTCAAGCACGATCGGGTCGCCACGATCACAGAGCGTGTCACCCGTAGTCACATCTTTGAAACCAAGACCAGCGACAATGTCGCCCGCCATTGCAAACTCAATGTCTTCGCGTTGGTTTGCGTGCATCAACAACAAACGACCGACGCGCTCGCGCTTTTCTTTTACAGAGTTATAAACCTCGTCACCCTTGGTGATCGTGCCCGAATAAACCCTGAAGTATGTCAAGCGACCAAATGGATCAGCCACGATCTTGAATGCGAGTGCCGAGAACGGCGCTTTCTCATCGGCTTGACGTGTCAAAGTCTCATCACCATTTACGTTCGTGCCGTTTGCTGGCGGAATATCGAGCGGGCATGGCATGTAGTCAACAACTGCGTCAAGCATTTGCTGCACACCTTTGTTTTTAAATGCCGAGCCACAAAGAATTGGCACAAAGCTAAATGCCAAAGTGCCCTTGCGAATGCCTCTGCGCAGGTCTTCTTCGCTCAAGTTATCGGTGGCCAAAAACTTCTCCATCAGTTGCTCATCTTCAGAAGCAACCAGGTCAAGCAACTCGGCACGGAATTGTTTCGCTTTGTCGAGATATTCAGCCGGAATATCTTCTTCGTGGTACTCAGAGTCTTTCTCGTCGCCATCCCAGACGATTGCTTTCATCTTTACGATGTCAATTAAACCTTTGAAGTTTGCTTCGCCACCATATGGCAACTGCAGAACTGCTGGCACTGCTTGCAGACGATCTTTAATCATGTCGAGTGTGCGGTAGAAGTTTGCGCCAGTGCGGTCCATTTTGTTGATGAAGCACATACGCGGAACCTTGTATTTATTGGCCTGGCGCCAAACTGTTTCGGTTTGTGGCTCGACGCCTGCAACCGAGTCAAACACCGCAACTGCACCGTCAAGTACGCGCAACGAGCGCTCTACTTCAATTGTGAAGTCAACGTGACCAGGAGTGTCAATGATGTTGATTCGATGTCCGCGCCAAACTGCAGTCGTCGCGGCCGAAGTAATGGTGATGCCGCGCTCTTGCTCTTGCACCATGAAGTCCATGACGGCAGCACCTTCGTGCACTTCGCCGATCTTGTAGGTCTTTCCGGTGTAGTAAAGAACTCGCTCAGTCGTTGTCGTTTTACCGGCGTCAATGTGCGCCATGATGCCGATATTTCGGTACTTATCAAGTGGATACTCGCGTGATGGCATGGGGGTGTACCTATTAACTTG
>CANLHV010000002.1 GCA_947490975.1 Acidimicrobiaceae bacterium | reverse complement strand
GGCATCGGCGCAAATGGCTCATGCTTTTCTGGCTGACCGGTTGCCGCCAACGCTGCAAGAGTACGCCCGTGAAAACTTCCGAGTGCGCTAACGACGACATGTTTGCCGCGGCCACCAAACTTACGCGCCAATTTGATGCCTGCCTCATTGGCTTCAGCACCTGAGTTACAAAAAAACACTTGGCCGTATCCGGCGTTTTCACCACAGGCCTCGCTAAGCAACTTGTCGACCATCAAGGCTGTTTGGGTCGCAACTGGGTTGGCAAAAAAATTGCTGACGTGCAACAACGTGTTTGCTTGTTGCGAAATCGCCGAAGCGACTATCGGGTTGCTGTGACCGAGCGAGGTGACTGCGATGCCACACAGAAAATCTAAATAGCGCTTACCGTTGACATCCCATAACTGCGTGCCTTGTCCACGTTCGAACATAACTTGAGGTGCGCCAAAGACAGGCATAAACGGACACGAGGGTCGCGCATTCAGCAAAGCACCGGCAGTCTTGCTCTCACTGAATGCATGTGAATTTGTTTTCGACATGTTTATCCCTTCGAGACCATCGTGCCGACACCAGCGTCAGTAAAGAGCTCGAGCAGCAAAACGTGAGCGATTCTTCCATCCAAAATGTGCGCTTGAAACACACCTCGCTCAATTGCCGAAACGCAACTCTCAATTTTTGGGATCATTCCGCCATCGATTGCCCCAGATCCGAGTAGCGAGCGCAGTTGAGAAGTTGTTGCTTGACGCAGCAATGAGCTCGCATCGTCTTTGTTGCCACGAACACCCGCAATGTCTGTCATATAAACAAGCTTTTGGGCGCCAAGAGCTTCAGCCAATGCCCCAGCAGCAGTATCGGCGTTGATGTTGTAGGCCTGACCCGAGTTGTCTGTACCAATCGTCGCAACCACTGGCACTTGCGATTCGGCAAGCATTTTTTTAACAATTGTCGCATCGACTTTCGTTATCTCTCCTACGAAACCCAATGCTTCGTCATGGGCAGACACGATGAACATATTCGCGTCTTGGCCTGAGACACCCACTGCTGGCGCCCCGTGTTGATTAATGGCTGTAACCAATTGCGGATTAACAGTGCCCAGCAACACCATGCTCACGATTTCCATTGTTTCGGCATCGGTGATTCGAAGACCGTTATGAAAACTTGGTTTTTTGCCAAGACGCTCCATCATCGCTGAAATTTGCGGTCCGCCACCGTGTACAACAACTGGCTTAATTCCGACTGCGTGCAACAGTGCAATGTCTTTTGCGAAAGCAGCCAGTGCATCATCATTTGTCGAGCCTGCAAGTGCGTTGCCGCCGTATTTGATAACTACTGTTTTGCCCGCAAATTTTTGGATATACGGCAATGCCTCGATCAACAAGTTCGCAATCTGTGCAGAGTCAACCACTGATTGATCTATTGCCGTTCGCTGACCGTTCGTCATGGGTACATTCCCACTTTGGCAAGACCAAAAGATTCGTCAATGTTTAGTGCAACATTGGCCGCTTGAATCGCGCCACCCGCGGCCCCCTTCGTCAAGTTGTCAATAGCGCAAAGCACAATCACGTAGCCAGTTCGTTGATCAAATCTTGCCGACAAGAGAACCGAGTTTGTGCCGAGTGTCGCTTTCGTTGATGGCGATGCAGGTCGTACTGCCACAAATGGTTCGCGAGCATAGGCTCGACTCAAAACTGCGAGCAACGATGCCGTGCTTGTTTTTGCGGCATCAATTGGTCGGGCGTAGCAAGTAGCAAGAATGCCCCGATTCATTGGCGCGAGATGCGGAGTAAACAAAATCTGCGCACCGGTCACCTGCTCAATTTCTGGTGTGTGACGATGATCAAGCAAACCGTAAGCCGAGAAATCTTCGTCGACAGCGCAAAACGAATTGCTATTTTTGAGCGCTCGCCCAGCGCCTGATACCCCAGATGCAGCGTCAACGATTACGCCGATTGTCGAAATAACTTCGGCTTTCACCAATGGCGCCAGGGCCAAACTCGCCGCCGTCACATAGCAACCGGGTGTTGCGATCAGCTTCGCGGTTTTTAGATCTTGTCGATACAACTCGGGCAAACCGTAAACAGCCGCCTTTAACTCAGCTGGTTGGTCGTGATCGAAGCCATACCAAGTCGGATAAAGAGTCGGGTCTTTCAATCTGAATGCAGCGCTGCAGTCGACCACCAGTCGAACTTTATTAAGCAACTGCGGCACGATTTTGAGACTTGCCTCGTGAGGCAAAGCCAGAAAAACAACATCACATTTCAACGCTCTTTCCAACGAGTATTCATCGAAAACCAAGTTTGGATACGCAGTCGTCAAACTGGGATACAAAGTCGAAGCCAGAGCACCTGCCTGAGAATCGCCAGTGGCATAAACAACTTCAAACTCGGGGTGGCTGGCACAAAGCCTTAAAAGTTCTGCGCCAACAAAGCCTGACGCCCCCAAAATGCCTACTGAAAACATAGATGTATGATTATACGGGTTCGTGCATAACTATGCAAGCATCAATTTGAGGGCTTTGGCGCGTGCTACTTCGCATGTTTCACGCCGATGGCAACCCAAATAATGGTCATTTACAACGCCAAGCGACTGCATCGCCGCATACATGGTTGTTTCGCCCACAAATTTGAAGCCGAGTTTTCGTAACGCCTTTGACATCGCTTGAGACTCTGGTGTTTTGCTCTGAATGTCACGCTGATTCTTTGGTGCCTTAGAGTGCGTTTTAGATGACACCATTGACTGGTTCTCTGGGCAGAAGCTCCAGAAAAATTTCGCCAACGATATACCCTCGTATTGCATCTGCAGACTCGCCTTGGCATTTTCAATAGTCGCTTCGATTTTGCCCCTGTGCCTGACTATGCCGGCATTGCTCAGCAGGCGCTCGATATCTCTTTTGTTGAATTTTGCAACTAACTCTGGTTCGAAGTTTTTAAATGCAATTCTGAATTCTGGTCGCTTGCGCAAGATTGTCAGCCAACTCAAACCTGATTGAAAGCCTTCGAGACAAATCTTTTCAAAAATGAGTCTGTCATCGGTAACTGGCCGACCCCATTCTTCGTCGTGATAGCGAATGTATTCACTGTCACCTTCACACCAACTACATCGAGACTTGATATCTTTGCCAACAACGAGCGCCGAATGTCTGGTCATTGAGTCTTAAAAATGTGTGGCTAATTACGAAGCAAAGCACCAAGTTTGGCTGCAGCGTTTAGGCACTTTTGTCGAATTGCCGTGACTTCGGCATCGGTCAACGTTCGATCGCTGGCCTGCAAGCACAACCTGAACGTCAAACTTCGCGAATCATTGGGTAGGCCTGCGCCACGATAAACATCGAATAATTCAAGATCGACTAACTCTGAACCCCCCGCTTGACGCAATGCCTTCATAACGGCACCTGCCGACTGACTGTTCGGCACGGTAAACGCTAAATCAAAATCACTTCGCGGAAATCGACTTACTGATTTGGCCGTCGCGATTCGCGGCGTTTCAGCAAGCAACACCGAAAGATTTAACTCAAGACATGCAACCGAAGTATTGATCTGATGTTGTGCCAACACTCGAGGATCAATTTCACCAACACACCCCAAGACTTGTTTGCCTCGACGCAAAATCGCACTGCGCTTTGGGTGATAGCCAGGTTCAACACTCGCCTGATCAAGTTGTGCGCCAAAGCCCATCACACTAGAAATCTGACTCCACCAATCGAGTGCCAACGAACTCGTTTCACCAACGGCGACCAAGCAAAGTGACTCAAATTCATCAGGTAGACCCTCAGCTGAATCTGCAGAACCAGACGGATAAACATGACCTAGTTCAAATAGCGATATCTTGCTTGCCCGATGCGAGATATTGAATGAAATCGCCTTCAAAAGACCTGGTCGAAGTGATGTGCGCAACACACTCTCTTCATAAACAAGCGGATTCGAAAGACGAATCGCGTTATCTTCTGACAAGCCAGCCTTGACCAGATCGCCTGGTGCCAAAAACGGATTCGGCATCGCTTCACTCAACCCCATGCTCAAAACCACTTCACGAATGTCTCGACGGCGCTGTTGCAAAGGCGAGAGCCGACCATGCATCGTGGATTGGGGCACAATCTTGCCTAAGTTCTCGTAGCCGTAATGTCTGGCAACTTCTTCAACGATGTCGATCTCAGTTTCGCAGTCAGGGCGCCACGAGGGTACTGCAATTTTCAAAGTAGCCGATTTGGCAGCAGAAGTTGCCTTGGTAGCGAAGCCAATCTTTGCGAGCATCACCGAAATTGCCTTAGCCGAGAGTTTTACTCCGAGAATTCGATTAACTTGACCGACTCGCAAACTGACGACTTTTTGCTTTGGCGGAAGAGATTTTTCTTTAGCATCTGCTGCCCCACCATGAACAACTAGATCTGGGCACGACTCACGCAACAACACGGCAAAGCGACTGACAGCATGGTCTACACCATATGGATCAACCCCACGTTCAAAACGCATTGACGCCTCAGATTTAAGGCCGAGCCTTGTTGCGGTTTTAGCGACGCCTGACGATTCAAACCAAGCGGTCTCGAGTGCGACAGTTTTGGTCTGCTCGCTTATCTCAGTTGAAGCTCCACCCATGACACCGGCGAGACCAATGGCGTTATCTTTGCCATCACAAATCAAGAGATCGCTTGATTCGAGATCTCGAACTTGACCGTCTAAGGTCAGCAATGTTTCACCAGGGCGAGCACATCGAATTTTGAAACCGTTATTCACTTTTTCTGCGTCAAAAGCATGGGTCGGCTGATTCAACTCAAGCATCACCAAGTTCGATGCATCAACAACATTATTGATCGGTCGCATGCCGCAGTTTGCAAGCCGTTGCGCTATCCAACTCGGCGAGTCACCAACCACAACTCCCGACATAAGCGTCATGTTGTAACGGGCGCAACGACTTTTATCGACGATTGTGACTTTCATCGAGCGCGACACACCTTTCTTTGCTTTGTCTCCGCTCGGCGCCACAACTTTGATGCCCAAGCGAGCACCCAGGTCACGCGCAACACCCAAGTAGCCGTTGCAATCGGGCCGATTGCGGGTCACATCTAAATCGAACACAGAGTCTTGCTTTATGCCAAGAGCCGCAAAGACATCAGTGCCAAGTTTGAGATTGCTAGGCAGAATCAAAATGCCATCAGCATCGGCGGTCAAACCCAATTCGGTGCCAGAGCAAAGCATGCCATGACTCTCAATGCCGAGAATTCCTCGCGCTGTGATTATTCGACCATCAGGCATTGTTGTACCGAGTGTCGCCAACGGAATCAGATCACCCGACTTCATATTGAATGCACCACACCAAACATGCAATTCTTTGCCATCACCTGCATCTACATAGACGCGGTGAACTTTTTCGGCGTCAGGATGACGCTCGGTGCGCAAAACTTTGGCTACGACAACACCTTTGACCGGCGTACCAACGGTCGTGACTGATTCGACCGCCAAACCGAGACTCGTCAACGCTTCAGCTAGTTTTTCGACATTCGTACCAAAGGCGCCAAAGTCATTGAGCCACGAGTTCAAAATCTTCATCAGAACTGCCTCAAGAATCTCAAATCGTTGGTGTACATCTCGCGAATGTCTTCAACCTTGTGGCGTTCTTTTGCCATGCGATCAATACCAAAGCCAAATGCAAAGCCGCTGAACTCTTCAGGATCAATGCCTCCACTAATCAACACATTCGGGTGCACCATGCCACAACCGCCGAGTTCTATCCACTCGCCATCGGCGCGACGAATATCAAACTCAGCGCTTGGCTCGGTGAATGGAAAGAATGACGGACGAAGACGACTGGTGAACTCGCTACCGAAAAATGCCTTGGTGAAGGCTTCGATTGTGCCCGCCAGGTGCGCGAACGTAATACCTCTGTCAATTACGAGACCTTCAATCTGATGAAACACGGGCATATGCGTCGCGTCGGGCGTGTCACGTCGAAAAACTCGTCCTGGCATAATCGCATAAATCGGCGGCTTCCATGATTTCATCACACGAATTTGCACCGGCGATGTGTGTGTTCGCAAGAGAACTGAATTCGGCTCGCCGTATTCAAGAAACATCGTGTCAAATTCTGATCGCGCCGGGTGCGACTTCGGCATGTTGAGCGCTTCAAAATTATGAAAGTCTGTTTCAACCTCTGGCCCTTCGGCGATTTGAAAACCCAAACCGATGAAAACGTCTTCGAGCCTCTGTGTCGCCTGAGTCACGATGTGGCTATGACCCCGTCGACGCTGCACCAACAATTCGGTCAGATCGAGCGACTCGCTTTCGATGCGCGCTGAGATCTCGCTATCGGCAAACTCGCGAGTTCGAGACTCAAGTGCTGCAGCAATCTCGGTTGCCGCCGCATTAAGCAACTGGCCGATTGACCGCTTATCTTCAACCGACGGCAGTTTTCCCATTTCGCTCTTAAAACTATTTAACGGGCTATCTTTTTTATTTAGATCTGCTGAAAGCGCACGCAGCCCAGCGAGATCTGCCGTACTTCTAATCGCCAACATCGCTGACTCTTTGGCCTCATTGATCGCCGCGGTCATTGACCCAACAAGGTTTTGCTCAGACATCGTTATCTAACTTTAGTCTTCGGCGACTTCGCGACTGGGCTACTTATTGTGTTGGCGCTTAACTTCAAAGCACAACAGTGTGGCAGCCATCGCAACATTCAGGCTCTCAGAACGACCTGCATGTTCAATTGTCAGCCATCCGTCAAGTTTGGTATTCATTGACAAACCATGTGCTTCATTGCCGAGCACTATCGCTACGCGTCCTGATAGGTCTGCCGCATTGAAATCGACTGACTTCTCGAGTTGATGACTCGACGAGCCCCAAGTTTTAAAACCAAGCGATGCAACGTCATCAAGTGTTACTGATTCAAAAACTGGGATATTGAAAATTGCACCGGCCGATGCCCGCACAACCTTTGGGCTGAAAGCATCAACGGTGCCACTTGTCAGAATTACCGCGCTGGCGCCCGCTGCTTCTGCCGATCGCAGAATTGTGCCTAGATTGCCTGGATCTGAAATTTTGTCGGCGACAACAACCCAAGAATCACCACCATTCTTCAAGTCTTCAATGTCATGTTCTTTTTTCAGTGCAATTGCAATTACTGGTTGCGGGGTCGCAGTTGACGCAACGCGCTCGATAACCCCCGAAGCAAGATCGTTTACCGCGCTTCCTGCACCAGAACATGCAACACCACCCGGGGCAACAAATTGCGATTCGATTTGCCAACCGGCCCGAATTGCTTCATCGATCAGCGTGGCACCTTCGACTACGAACGCCTTTTCTTGCGCCCGTTCAGATTTATCGTTTACAAGTCTGCGTAGTCGCTGAACTCGATTGCTCGTGAACGCGAGTGGCGAAAGACTCAGACGAGTGCGCCCTTGGCTGTTTCGACTAACTTCGCGAAAGCTTTTTCGTCATGAACAGCAAGATCAGCCAAAATTTTTCTGTCGACTGTTATGCCAGCGGCTGACAAGCCCGCGATGAAGCGGCTGTAGCTCATGTCGTGCATGCGACAGCCGGCATTGATGCGCTGAATCCACAGACTGCGGAACTCGCCCTTCTTTGCGCGACGATCACGAAACGCATACTGACCTGAGTGCAGTACTTGCTCGTTTGCCGAACGGAAAGTACGGCTGCGATCGCCGTAGTAACCCTTTGCCTTTTCAAGAATCGCCCTGTGCTTTTTGCGGGCATGAACACCACGTTTAACTCTGGCCATCTTCGTTTCCTTTCAGTAAAAGTTTGATTACAGATCTTCGACTTCGTGATTTACCGCTCTGCGAGCAGACGCTTGATTCGTTTAACGTCGCCTGTGTGCACATCGACGGTGCCATCAAGGCGACGAGTACGCTCACTCGACTTGTGCTCAAACAAGTGTTGGCGCATCGACTGCTGACGACGAAGTTTGCCTGTGCCTGTTTTCTTAAATCGCTTCTTGGCTGTCTTGGATGTTTTCATCTTTGGCATTTTGTGGCTCCGTTTCGGTTGTCGTTATTGAATTGTCTTGTTTGATCGGCGTTGGGTTTACGGTTGCTGGTTTCGTCGAAGCGGGTTTTGGGCTCGCCGGACGTTTGGCTGCTTTTTTGTCTGGTGAGAGAACCATCGTCATATTTCGACCTTCAAGTCGAGCTGAGGTGTCAACTTTGGCTATCGGACCGAGTTGCTCGATCACGGCATCCAAAATCTTCGAACCCAACTCTGGGTGAGCCATTTCTCTTCCGCGAAACTGCAGGGTGACTTTCACCTTGTGGCCTTCGTCGAGAAACTCGAGCATGTGGCGCACCTTGGTGTCAAAGTCTCCTTTGGCAATCTTCGGCTTGAACTTGACTTCCTTCATTGTGATCTGCACCGTTTTTTTACGGGACTCTTTCAGTCGCTGCGCCTCTTCGTAGCGAAACTTGCCGTAGTCCATGATTCGACATACGGGTGGTTCTGCTAGCGGAGCAACTTCAACAAGATCTAAATCGGCCTTGCGTGATCGCTCGAGTGCATCTTCGATACTGACGACTCCAACTTGTGATCCGTCTGCATCAACGAGCCGAACCTGTTTGGCTCGAATTCTCTCGTTGTAGCGCGGCTCATTATTTGGCGGTGCTATGACTGTTCACTGCTTGACAAGCGGCTGTGCCTCCTCTTTCATATTGGATAAAACTCAAAACACGAAAGTTTGAGTTGTTGCGGCACGCGGGTCAAAGCCAGCCGTGGCGACGCCACCGCTTTCAGCTCGACCGAGACGCACTGAGCAACAAAGATCAAACTCGCGAACTTTGTAAAACTTGGTGGCAAGGTGGGAAACTAGTTTCCACTTTTGCTGTGTAACCGAAAAGATATGAACTATCTCTCTGATTACGTAAGGCATAATGGTATCGCAAATGAGTGACAACCCCACACCAGAGCAAGAAAAAGCACTTGCCGAAGCCCGAGCGCGGCTTGCTGACACACCCGCCAATGTCGTTGTAGCCAACCACGTAGTCGGTCTATACGAATTGGCCGCAATACATCTAGGCGCAAATCCACCAAGGTTTGATGATGCCCGACTCGCGATTGATGCACTCGCGGCAATAGTCGACGCGCTTGGCAGTCGTCTTGGCGAAGATCACGAAACATTCAAAGATGCGTTGGCGAATATTCGCTTGGTCTATGTCAAGTTGACAACAGAAAACAACTAGCCAACTGCTCAGATACCAAATAGTGACTCAACACTGAGTCTCGCCCCATTTAGCCACTCTTCAATCTTCATTACAGACTTGGCCTCCGGCTGAACCTCGATAAGTGACAATGCTTTTTCGCCGGTTGCTACACAGCAATACTTCGAATTAACTTCACAAACTTGACCGGGTTGAAAATCGACAGTGACGCCATCAACCACTTGCGCATTCAGAATCTTTATTCGTCGACCATTAATAGTTGTAAACGCACCACCAACACGAACTTGTCGAGAAATCTGATTGGCCGATTTGCTCCAATCGATTTGCAAATCATTAGTTTTTATCTTTTTCGCATAACTCGCCTCACCTGTTTGACTGACCCCACTACCGAAACCAGCCTTAATTTTGCTCAACAACAACTTGATTGCGACTGCGTTAAGTTTCGATTTAAGCGACTCAACATCATCGTTCGTGGCAATTGCTACTTCTTGCCGCGCATAAACCTCGCCCTCGTCTAATTTTTCGACGACACGCATAATACAAACACCCGTTGTCTGATCACCAGCCAAGATCGCGCGCTCAACAGGTGCCGCACCACGCCATCGCGGAAGCAGCGAAAAATGCACATTCACCATTGGCACTAGCGATAAAACTTCGACAGAAATCAACTCTCCGAATGCAACAACAACACCGAGAAGACCAGAATTATCTTTGGCGACACCCAAGACATCGCTGACATCGTGAGAAACGGTTAGGCCAAGGTTTTGTGCTGCAACTTTCACGGGGCTCGCAGAAACTTCGTTTCCCCTGCCCCGGCGAACGTCTGGTCGAGTCACTACTAATTCAACTACTACCCCACTTGCGACTAGTGCTTCAAGGTATGGCACAGCGATCTCAGGTGTGCCTAGAAATACGACCCTTGACGCACCCGCAATGGGCAAAGGTGCGAGAGAACTCACGACAGTCTTAAGTGCGTTGGTTCGCTTTCGATCTTGTTTTCTTCGCGTCGACGATATTCGGCAAGAGCTTGCTTTCTCTGATCTGGTGTCATTCGTTCAAACATCAAGACGCCTTGCAGGTGATCAATCTCGTGTTGAAACAAACGTGCCAGCAACTCGTCAGCCTCAATTTGAATCGTGTTGCCGTCTAAGTTTGTCGCCTCAACAAGCACGAGCTTCGGGCGCAGCATCTCGACATAAAGTCCTGGTATTGACAAGCACCCTTCGTCATAAACCCACTCACCGCTTGATTCAACGATTTTTGGGTTGATCAAAACTTGTGGTTCGTCATCTACGTCATAAACAAAGAGTTGCTTCTGCACCCCGATTTGTGGCGCTGCAAGACCCAAACCCGGAGCCTGATACATCACTTCAAACATCTCGTCAGTGAGCTTGATCAGTTTTGAATCGATATTTGTGATCTCGGCGGCGCACGTCTTTAATACGGGGTCGCCGAAGGTTCTGATGTCGTAACTCACCCCATCAACACTACCTAAGCCTTCAACGCCAACGATCTATACGCGAGGCGGATCAATATGAAATGTGAGCCGAGACTTAGCGGGACGCTGCGCCGACGAAAGCACATCGGTCAATTGTTGCCAATTTTCTGCGCGGATTAATCCGTTCTCTGTGTCTTTATTCATGGTCTGCACAACCGCAGAATATTCGAGTGACTCATTCAACGAGTCAAGAAATGCCTTCGTTCCTTTGCCAGAAACTTGGGCGATTGAGCCGTAAGGCGGAAACTTCAATAATGACCGTCGAGCATCATCGCTGGCAAAATACTGATTCAAATCACCGATCTTCAGACCAACCAAAAAAGCGTTATCAGGAGTATGAGTCTGTAACAAAATTCGCTGATTCTGATTCGAACGGCCGACGAGTCTTGCCGCATGCACGACTAGCGTCGCCACAATTTCATTGGCGCGGTATCGGGGTGCAAGTAACTCTGAATCAATATCTAGAAATACGACTGTGTCGGCACTTTGTACCCGATGCAAAACAGCCTCGGTGCCCACAAAAACATTGCAACGCTCGTTTACTGATTCTGTTGCAGCTGTTACTTCGAAAACTGATCGATTTGCGGCGGCTTCGAGCTCTTCTCGCAATCGAGCCACACCCGGTTTAAGCACCGCACAACTGCTTGAACCGCACACTTGACAGATCACAGGTCTTGACTCTCCGCAACGCGGGCAATCAAGCATCGTCTTGTCTGACTGGTTTAGCGCGGCATCACATTTTTCGCATCGCAAAATATTGCGACACGATCCACATGCTGTCAATCGAGCACGACCCTTGCTGTTCAGTACACAAACCACTCGTCGCGATTTATCGCGCAGCTCGGCGATTAATTCAGATGAGATCAACGATCGGCTCCATTGCTCGTCTTTGTTGCGATCAACTATTAAAACTTCGGGCCATTTGCCCTGAGTGTCTACAACTCGACGGTCACCTGCCCATTTGCGTGCTGCTAAAGACGCGATTGGCGACAGCAAGACACACCTCGCACCAACGCGTGATGCGCGCTCGATCGCAACATCACGAGCATGCCAAGTTGGACTTCGCTCTTCTTGCAACAAGTCATCATGCTCGTCGACGACGACTATATTGGCAAACTTCTCGACGGGTGCCCAAACTGCACTTCGAGTACCAATCACGACATCGACGCCACCGTAAGCCAATGCCCAGTCTTGTGGCCATTGAGCAACAGAAAAATTGTTCGCTCTCAACGCTGCAGCAAGAAGTTTCACTCGATGTTGTGTCGGCATCACGACAATTGTTGGCCCATCACAGGCAACTGCACTTATGAACGGCGCCAAGTTTGTCAGTGGTGCAACGGTTATCAAACCACCACCAAAATCTTTAATTTTCTCAAAAGCATCTGACGCATATTGAACCGCGCGCGGCATATAGCGCGCTGATGGAACACTTTTGACCAAAGTTTCTGGTGCCGCAGTCGAAATGAATGAGCGCATTCGACCCGCCCAACGCTTGGTTGCCCAAACGGCAAGGTCAACAATCTCAATAGTTGCACCTAGACCCAATACTTTGATTACGCTCTTGATTTTTTTAGCGTCAAGTCCGACACTTGGCTCACCGATTTCGACTACCCAGCCAGCAACATTTCTTCCATGCAGCGGCACCCGCACTCTGACGCCAACCCGCACAGTTTCGACAAGTGCCTCTGGCACCAAGTAATCAAAAATTTTGTCGACTCCTGTTACATCAGGAACGACTCGCGCTACCCGAACCGGGGGCACCGCAGTTTGAATCAGAGTTTGACTGCTGCCTTGAACTCTTTGAGCTTCGACAACTTCTCCCAAGTGAAATTCGGCTCGCTGCGACCGAAGTGGCCATAAGCGGCGGTCTTCTGATAAATCGGTCGCTTCAGATCGAGGTCACGCAAAATCGCGGCTGGACGAAGATCGAATACTGCGCTTACGGCCGACTCGATCACAGATTCATCAACCGTGTTGGTGCCGAATGTTTCGACGAAAATGCTGATTGGTTGTGCCATGCCGATTGCATAAGCGACTTGCAACTCACATCGCTTGGCTGCACCCGATGCAACGACGTGCTTGGCTACCCAACGCGCTGCATATGCTGCCGAACGGTCAACTTTTGAGGGATCTTTTCCGCTGAATGCACCACCACCGTGACGACCCATACCGCCGTATGTATCGACGATGATCTTGCGGCCAGTCAAACCGGTGTCGGCGTGCGGACCACCTTTGACGAATTCGCCAGTTGGGTTGACATAAACGGCATAGTCATCTTTTGCAAACTGCGCAGGAATCACCGGGCGAATAACTTGTTCGATCAAGTCTGGACGAATGACTGTGTCGCGATTGATGCCGTCGGCATGTTGAGTAGAAATCAAAACTGTGCGCAAACGAACTGGCACACCGTTTTCGTAGTCGAAAGTGACTTGGGTCTTGCCATCTGGGCGCAAGTATGGAATTGCACCAGACTTTCGCACTTCGCTGAGCTTTTCTGCCATGCGGTGAGCCAGCCAAATTGGCAACGGCATCAGGTCTTCAGTTTCGGTACATGCGTAGCCAAACATCATTCCTTGGTCGCCAGCACCTTGACTGTTTAATTTGTCTTCACCGCTTTTGCCGGCACGAATTTCTTCGCTGACATCCACACCTTGGGCGATGTTCGGGCTTTGTTCGTCAATACTGACGATTACGCCGCAGGTGTTGCCGTCAAAACCATAAAGTGCATTGTCGTAACCGATGCCTTTAATAACTTCGCGGGCGATCTTTGGAATGTCGACGTATGCGCTAGTTGTGATCTCGCCAGCGACAACGCAAAGTCCTGTAGTCAGCAAAGTTTCGCAAGCAACACGGCCATTGGCGTCCTCTGCCAAAATTGCATCAAGAACCGCATCAGAAACCTGATCGGCCATCTTGTCGGGGTGACCTTCGGTGACACTCTCTGAAGTAAATGAATATTTTTTCATCGACGCAAACTTTTCGGCTTACTCGGCGGCTTGCTCTGTTGTTGAATCTTGCATCGCATCAAGTTCTGCCTGTTTTTCAGCGGCAAGTGCTGCTTCATTCTCGGCCAAAACTTCTTCGATCGTCTTGGCAACAAGTTGAATCTTGCCAGCAGCGATTTCTTCAAAACTAATTGATAGCGGCTTTCGTGCCGTCGAACTAACTTGCGGTGGCACCATATTGCCAAGACCGTCACCAAGTTGATTGAAATAAGAATTGATCTCGCGCGCACGACGAGCTGAGAGTGTTACTAGAGAAAATTTCGAACCTGTGTGCCCCATCAGCGACTCAATTGCTGGGTTCATCATCGTGTCTTCGGTAGTCACTTTTGCCTCCTGGCGCTCAACACAAGGCGATCTCAATTGGCTCGGCTTGCGGGTATTGAGTATAGCCCTATATCTAACTGGGCGTGCGCTGTTTACGCTCGTAGGCGATAATCCGACTCATTTCTTCGAGCGTTGATTCGAGGTCATCGTTAATAATCACGTAATCAGCAATGGCTTTGCCGACCGGCTCTTCTTCTTCGGCTTTACGCAAACGCTTCTCTACTTTTTGATCTGCATCGCCCCGACCTCTGAGCCGCGCTTTTTGTTCTTGCCTTGACGGTGGCAAGACAAACAAAAGAAGCGCGGATTCGTTTAGACGCTTGACCTGTTGCGCACCGTCAACTTCAATTTCGAGAACCGTATCTTTGCCTACAGGCGGATTGGGTGTCGGGGTGCCGTAAAGATTGCCGAGAAAATCGGTCCATTCAAGAAAACCGTTGGCGGCGATATTGTCTTCGAATTCTTGCTTCGTAACAAATTTGTATGCATCAAATGCTTCGCCCGGTCGCTGCTCGCGTGTCGTCCAAGAACGACTTAGCCAAAGTTGTTCGTCGCGCTGAACTAGTTTTTCGACAATTGTGCTCTTGCCAACACCACCAGGTCCAGAAACAACAATCACTAGGCCAGCACGATTGACGCTCACTTAAGTGCCTCACTGATCAACGTTCGCTGATCTTGGTTGAGAATACCAATTTTGTGCTTGTGTGAAATCTGTAATGCATCTAGTACTTGCCGGGCGCGAATTTTGCCAATGTGCGAAAACGACTCGAGAACTTTGACAACATAAAGTTCATTCAACGGCAATTCGTCACTTGGCTGCATCACCAAAGTCAAAGATCGCTCACCACTCGCAATTTGCTCAAGAACTTTGTTCATTGCAACACGCAGTTCAAGCACAGCAGATATCGCAATCTCGCGAGTGTTGATATCAGCAGGCGACGTTGCCATTAATCCATTCTAGTTCTAAGGTCTCAAACCGTCTTACTTGGTGCGATTTTTTAGACCGCCACGATGCGACGCCGATGTCACCTGCGACCAATCAGAGATCGAGTGCGAATTCGCCCACTTGTGTAGTTGGCGCAATATTTTGATTGGTGCCCTCGGATCAGCAAAGGTCGCCGTACCCACCTGCACTGCATCAGCCCCTGCAAGCATTAATTCGGCTGCTGTTTGACCAGACACGACACCACCAGCACCCAAAATCTTGATCTGAGGTAACGCCGCTCTTACCTCATATATACAACGCACGGCAATCGGATGCAGTGCGGACCCTGATAAACCTCCACGCACATTTCCGAGTATCGGCAACCCGGTGTCAGTGTCAATCGCCATGCCGATAGCAGTATTGACCAGCGTCACCGCTTGCGCACCAGCCGAATGAACAGCACGTGCAACATCTACCAATAACGAAGTGTTGGGGCTTAACTTCGCCCACAACGGTAAATCGGCAATTAGACATGACTCGACAACTTGACCGCTCAGCATTGCGTCGTGGCTGAACATTGCGTGATTTCCGCTCAAGTTAGGACAAGAAAGATTAATTTCGATTGCGGCAATATGTTCACGCACACCGGCCAGCATCTTGGCAGCCTGAGAATAATCATCGATGCTGTGACCCCAAATGCTGACTACTATTTTTGCCCCAGAGTTTTGCAACAACGGTAAATCTCGTTCGATAAAACTTTCAACTCCGCTACCTTGCAGCCCAACTGCATTGAGCATTCCCGAAGGTGTCGGGTGCAATCGAGGCGCCGGGTTGCCAGGCCACGCAAAGTGCGCTACCGATTTTGTGACAACAGCACCAATTTTTTTTAATGGAAAGTACGAATCAAATTCGGCGCCGTAACCAGCCGTGCCAGAAGCGGTTAAAATCGGCTCAGCAAGTTCGACTGAACCAATCGAAATTGCTTTGCGCTGCATTATCTAGCGTGAAATTCTTGAAGTGACTTGACCGTAAATGGTCGATTGCGTTGCTCGATCATCCCTTGCACTGCTGCTTGAGCCGCACTAAGTGTTGTCACCACAGAAACGCGACAGTTGTTTGCCGATTTGCGAATTGCCTCACCGTCACTGCGAGTGCCATAACCGTGTGGAGTATTGATCACAAGCACAATCTCACCGGCTTCGATTAGTTTCACCGCATCATCAAAGTTTTTGTCTGGGGTTTTTCGCTCAGAAAACTTGCTAACAACTCGAGTCACAACACACCCGTTTTCTGTCAGATATTTTGCAGTTCCCGAAGTCGCTGCAATCTGAAGGCCCAGAGAACTTAAACCTTTAACAACTTCTACGCCGCCACTTTTGTCTCGATCGTTAAGTGAAACGAAGACAAGGCCGCTCTCGGGAAGGGTCGTACCTGCCGCAAATTGTGCTTTTGCAAAAGCACGAGCGAATGAATCATCAATTCCCATTACTTCGCCTGTCGAACGCATTTCAGGGCCAAGTGCGGTGTCGACTTCGGCGAACCGATTAAACGGCAGCACTGCTTCTTTGACAGAAACATGGCCACCAGAAACTCGCTCGGGCAATAGACCTTCTTGTCGCAGTTGCGCAAGCGTTGCACCAAGCATTACTCGACTTGCAACCTTGACCAACTGCACGCCAGTTGCTTTAGCAACGAACGGAACAGTTCGACTTGCTCGCGGATTGGCTTCAATTACATAGACAGTTGACCCCGCGACAGCAAACTGCACGTTGATTAGACCAATGACATTCAACGAATTGGCAATCTTTTTAACCGTGGTTTCTATTTCTTCGATAATTTTTGGTGACAGCGTCACGGGCGGAATCGTGCATGCCGAGTCGCCCGAATGCACACCGGCCTGTTCGACGTGTTCCATTACCCCACCGATCAGAATCTCTGCAGAGGCATCTCGAATCGCATCGACGTCTACTTCGATTGCATCTTCTAAAAACCGATCAACCAAAACAGGACGCTCGGCTGATAACCCACCTTCGCGTCCAAGCGAACCTGCTTGGTCCATCTCTTGCATCGCCTTTTTAAGTTGTGTCTCATCATGAACGATCTGCATCGCCCGCCCACCCAACACGTAACTTGGCCGAACCAAAACCGGGTAGCCGATCTTCTCGGCGATCTCGACTGCCTGATCTACATTTCGCGCGGTGCCACCCGGGGGCTGAGCAATCGCGTTTGCCTCACACAATGCACTCCACTTTTCGCGGTCTTCGGCGATGTCAATGCTGTTGCTGTTCGTTCCGGCAATCAATTCAGCAGGAATTCGCGCAGCAAGTTTCAGCGGAGTCTGGCCGCCCAACCCAACAATCACCTTTGGCTTCACGCCAGAAGAAACTGTTTCAGCCTCAATCACGTTTAATACGTCTTCAAGTGTGAGCGGCTCGAAATACAGTTTGTCTGACGTGTCGTAGTCAGTTGAAACTGTCTCAGGATTGCAGTTGAGCATGATTGTTTCGAAACCTGCGTCGCGCAATGCAAAACTCGCGTGCACACAGCAATAATCAAACTCAATGCCCTGACCTATGCGATTAGGGCCACTACCTAAAATGATCACCGACTCTTTTGTCGAAGCATGAATCTCAGACTCATCTTCGTATGTCGAATAGTGATATGGCGTCTGTGCCGAGAATTCGGCGCTACAAGTATCAACCGCTTTATACGTTGGTCGAACCCCCAATGCCAGCCGACTAGCCCGAACATCTGCTTCGGTCGTTTTCCATAGCCAAGCCAACTGCGCATCGGCAAACCCCATTCGCTTGGCGCGCAACCACTCAAGTTTTGTCAGAGATGACATCTCGTGCTCGGCCAAAAACTCTCGCTCTTCAACGATCGTAAGCATTTGGTCGAGAAACCACGGATCGTATTGGCAATGCTCTGCAACGATCTCAATTGTTATTTTTCTGCGAAGACACTCACCAATCTGAAAAATTCTTTCAGGTGTTGGTATCGAAATTTGCCTCAACAATTCTTCATCGCTAAGCGTCAAGTAATTTTCTTCGCCTGGGTCACAGTTCAGACCGAATCGCCCAATCTCAAGTGAGCGCAACGCCTTTTGCAGACTCTCGGTGAATGTTCGACCAATCGCCATCGCCTCGCCAACACTTTGCATTTGAGTGCCCAGCACACCAGAAGTGCCAGGAAACTTCTCGAAGGCCCAACGCGGAATCTTGACTACTACATAGTCGATCGTCGGCTCAAAACTCGCCGGAGTCTTTTTGGTGATGTCGTTTGAAATCTCATCCAATGTGTAGCCGACAGCGAGTTTTGCGGCGATCTTTGCAATCGGAAAACCCGTCGCTTTTGAAGCCAGCGCCGAACTGCGCGAAACACGTGGATTCATTTCTATGACAACCTGCTCACCCGTAGTCGGATTGACCGCGAATTGTACGTTTGAACCACCGGTCTCGACACCAACTCGGCGGATACACGCAAACGCAGCATCGCGCATCTTTTGATATTCGACATCTGAAAGTGTCATTGCTGGTGCAACAGTTATCGAATCACCGGTATGCACACCCATTGCATCGACGTTTTCAATCGAGCAGATAATCACGCAATTGTCATTGCGGTCGCGCATTACTTCGAGTTCGTATTCTTTCCAGCCGACAATTGAAGTTTCGATCAGAACTTCTGAAATCGGACTAGCCGCCAAGCCATTGGTGACAACCAATTTGAACTCTTCTGGCGTGTGGGCAATACCTGTGCCGCGACCTCCCAAAATGTAGGCAGGGCGAATGATCACTGGCAACCCGATTTCTTTGAGAATCTTCTGTGCTTCTGGCAACGTATGCGCAATACCTGATCGCGGCACACTGAGACCAATCTCGATCATCGCTTCTTTGAATTTTCCGCGATCTTCGGCGGTAGAAATCGCCTCTGCATTTGCACCAATTAGTTCGGGCGTGCCAGGCACGCCAACCTTGCCGCGCGCAAAGAGCTCCATTGCTAAATTCAATGCAGTTTGTCCTCCGAGGGTTGGCAACACTGCATCGGGTTTTTCGCGCTCAATGATTTTTTCGATGAAATCAGGAGTAAGGGGCTCGATGTAAGTGCGATCGGCAAAGTCAGGATCAGTCATGATCGTCGCAGGATTTGAATTCGCCAGAATCACGCGATATCCCTCGCTGCGCAATACTCGGCATGCTTGCGTGCCCGAATAGTCGAACTCGCAAGCCTGGCCAATGACAATTGGCCCTGACCCCAAAACAAGAATCGACTTTATGTCGTTACGTCTTGGCACTACTTGGCTTCCATCCGCGAAACAAACTCACCAAACAAATATCTACTGTCGTGCGGTCCTGGGCCTGCTTCAGGATGATATTGCACACTGAACGCATTGGCGCCGAGCACTCGCATGCCCTCATTGGTGTTGTCGTTTAGGTTGACGTGGGTAACTTCGGCTTTTGTCGCCAGAGAATCTGCGTCAACACAAAAATTGTGGTTCTGACTGGTGATCTCGACCGTATTCGTAGCGAGATTGCGCACAGGGTGATTTGCGCCGTGATGTCCGAACGGCAATTTGAATGTCTTTCCACCGAGCGCAAGAGCCATCAACTGATGCCCAAGGCAAATGCCAAACACCGGCACACCCGTGCCGAATAATTCGCGAATTGTTGCCGGAGCACCGTGCACCATTTCAGGATCACCAGGACCATTCGAAAGAAAGACTCCATCTGGAGACAGCGCCATAACTTCGGCGGCCGAAGTTGACGCTGGTACTACGTGTACTGTGGCGAACTCTGCCAAACAATTCAGGATTGTTGTTTTGATTCCAAAATCGAAGGCAACGACTTTGAATTTACCCGCACCATGAACATAACTTTTTGTCGTGGTCACTTGCGCAATAAGGTTGCGGCCGGCTGTGCCCTTTTCTTTGGCTGCCGCCTGTCGCAAATCAGACTCGCTCGCGGTGCCGAACGCACCGGGCATTGCACCAGAATCACGTAACACGCGAGTTAATCTTCGCGTATCGATGCCCGCAATCCCCGAAATCTCGTGATGTTTAAGAAACGAGTCGAGAGAATCATCACTGCGCCAGTTGCTGCGTCGTCGAGCAAGTTCACGAACAATCACTCCGCGTGCGAAAATTTTTGAAGACTCGTTATCAGCCGCACTCGTGCCGTAGTTGCCTATATGTGGTGTTGTAAATGTGATGATCTGCCCCGCATATGAGGGATCAGTCAAAATTTCTTGGTAGCCAGACAGCCCCGTGTGAAAGACAACTTCACCACGAGCGATAACAGGCGCTGAGATTTCTGAACTATTGGCACCAATCGCTTCTCCTTCAAAGACAGAGCCGTCTTGAAGCACAAGCAACGCAGGTCGAATATTTCGTGTCATCGTTGCGCTTGACCATCAATCACAGTTGTTGTTCCTTTAAAAATTGTGTGTCTCACTCGACCCCGAAGCGTGCGACCAACATATGGCGTATTAATGCTCTTGCTGGCTAGTCGTTCGGGGTCAACGCTCCAAGTTAGTTGAGGATCGAACACACAAAGGTTCGCTTTAACCCCCGCAACGACATCTCTTCCGTGCTCGGCGTCGATTCGCGCAATTTTTGCTGGGTTCCAACTCATCAATGCAACTACATCGCGAATTTCACATCCGCCTTCGGCCAAAACAACACCCAGAGCAGTTTCGAGACCCAACATTCCGGGAGGTGCCAGGTCAAGCGACATCTCTTTGTCGCGTCGAGGATGCGGCGCATGATCGGTCGCAATTGCATCAATCGTGCCATCTAACAAACCAGCTTTAAGCGCCTGAATATCTTCGATCGATCGCAACGGCGGATTCACTTTAAACACCGGGTTATAACTTGCCAGAAGTTCTTGGGTTAACGACAAATGGTGTGGCGTTACTTCTGCCGTAATCGGAAGACCATCTCGCTTGGCCGCTCTCACTAAATCGACGCTTCGCATCGTTGACAAATGAAGAAAGTGCATCGAGGCACCAGTAATGCGTACTAATTCGATATCTCGAAAAACCATCAATTCTTCGGCGATCGCCGGCCAACCCGGCAGTCCCAAGTCGGTGCAACAACTGCATTCGTTCATCACTGCGCCTTTGGTCAGCTCAGCAACTTCACAATGTTGTGCAAGAGTTATGCCAAGACCTTTTGCATACTCGAGAGCTCGGCGCATCAGTGCAGCGTCTTGCACACCGTTGCCGTCGTCGGTGAACAGCGTTACACCTGCATTTGCTAATTCGGCCATCGGTGCCAGCGACTCACCTTGACGGCCAAGAGTTATACAACCACTAGGTACGACATCGACCAAACCTGCGCGCTTTCCTTGTTCGCGCACAAAGTCGATTACGGCTACCGAATCTTGAGGAGGATCAGTATTCGGCATGGCAACAAGTGCCGTGTACCCACCCAATGCCCCGGCCCGACTGCCTGTTTCAATCGTCTCGGCTTCTTCTTTGCCAGGTTCACGCAAATGTGCGTGCAAATCAACAAATCCACTGCTGACAATACAACCTGAAGCATCAAGTTGAATGTCGCCTTTTAGATTTTTGCCTACTTCAGTAACGAAATCGTTTTCGATTTTCACATCTACAATTTCTTGCGAGTTTCGATTGATTACTGTGCCACCCTTGATCACGATTGACTTACTCATGCTTGACCTCCAAGGCTCGAACCACTGCCAAGCAACTCAAATAGAACTGCCATTCGCACTGATACACCGTTTGCCACTTGTCGATGAATCAAAGAGTTCTTTACGTCAGATGGATCAATCTGCATCTCGACACCTCGATTCATTGGCCCAGGGTGCATGACTATCGCGTCAGACTTAAGAGCGAGAACTCTCTTTTGTGTCAAGCCGTATTGTTCGCTGTACTCACGAAGAGTGGGTACATGACCTTGCGCCATGCGTTCACTTTGCAAACGCAACATGTAGAGCACATCAACTTTGTCGATGATCTCATCTAGTTTGTGCGAGACGGTCACAGGCCAATGCGAAACATCGGGTGGCAACAAAGTTGGCGGCGCAACAAGCACCACGTTTGCCCCGAGCAATGTAAAGGCTTGAATGTTGCTGCGCGCCACTCGCGAGTGTTTGATGTCTCCGACTATTGCAATTTTCATCCCAGAAAAGTTCTGCGCATGCGTTGCCTCGCGAATGGTGTAGCAGTCGACGAGTGCCTGAGTCGGATGCTGATGTGCACCATCACCTGCATTGATTATTGATGCAGATGTCCACTGACTTATCTGCCATGGAATACCCACCGACTTGTGCCGAACCACAAAGGCATCAACACCCATGTCAGTGATCGTCGCCACGGTATCGCGAAGCGATTCGCCTTTATTGACACTCGAAGTTGAAACATTGAAAGTCAAGGTGTCGGCCGAAAGCCGCTTGGCGGCAGTTTCAAAACTTAAACGAGTGCGAGTTGAATCTTCGAAAAACAAACTCGCCACAGTGCGCCCGCGAAGTGCCGGCACTTTTGGTACCGGTCGCTGATTGATCTCAGCCATGTGATCTGTCAACTGCAACAAACCAGTCAGCCCTTCGAGACCTAGTTCGTCGATTGATCGCAGGTGCTTCATGACTTGACCTCTGGGTTTGGCGTTACGAACACGCCGTCACGCGTTGCCGAGACTTCATCGCCCCGATGTGTGGGCAAATTTTTGCCGACAAAGTCTGGACGAATCGGCAATTCGCGATGTCCACGGTCTACTAGAACCGCCAGTTGCACTGCCCGAGGTCGCCCATAATTGTTTAACCCTTCCATCGCGGCTCTCACCGTGCGACCTGTATACAAAACATCATCGACGACAACGACAGTCGCACCAGACAAATCAAACGGAATGTTGCTGATTGCGCCGAGCGAAACTGGACGCAGTCCGATGTCGTCGCGGTGCAGGCTGACATCAAGAGCGCCGACAGGCACTTTGACTTCTTTTTCGATGTTGTTGATCTGCGCAGCTATTTCTTCGGCCAACCATGTGCCACCTCGTTGCAACCCGACTATCGCCAAGCCTTCAACACCGTGATTGCGTTCGACGATTTCATGGGCAATTCGAACAATCGCACGGCGCACATCGGCCGCAGTCATCGCCTCGCGCGACGAGTTAGAACTCGCAGACTTATTCACTTTTACTCCTCCGTTCGAGCCTCACAGGACTCATTTGACGGTGAACTGGTTTTTAAACTTCGCTCGTCAATATAGCAGTGCTGCCCAGAGCGATCGTTATTTCGATTTTTGCTTGAATACCACCCACCAAGAATTGGCATACGTAATTTCAAAATCTGACTGAACCGGCGACCAAATCGCTTGCATCTGATCATCCATGTTTGCTGGCAAAACTACGTACTCGATCTCATCAACAAATGGCAAGACATCACCCGCGGCAAAGGCATCGAGACCATAGAGTGCTCGTTCAAACGGCACCGGGAACGCGTAAATTCTTTCACGGCGCGCCAACTGGGCAGTCAACGGATGATAAGCACTAACTATTGCAGATTCTGGAACCTTGCTCAGCGCTTCTTGTGCAGCAAGAACCATCGGATGATTGCTTCCGTTGTATTTAAGTTCAGTGCGTGCACCTGGCAAAGGCGACCACATGAACGCCGAAAAGATACTCGCCACTAAACAAACCCCAATCAACCACTGGCGAAACTTCTGTGGTAAACGTCCAATTGCATAAACCGTGCCAAATACGAGCACCGGCACAGCAATAAATGAGTAGTGATATTCAACGTGAAATTGATACCAAAAAGTGCTCAAGATGTTTAAGCCGATCACCAAAAAAGAGATTGCGGCTACTTCAGGGAATGCCAAAAAAATGAAACCAAATGGCAAAATCATCTGCAACAAATAGAACGGACGCGACTCAGACAATAGATGCGCTCCAAGCTTCGCGGGCTCAGAGAATGTCGTCTTCAATAAACCTCGAACGCCACCAAATGGGATCCGCCAGCTATTTCTGAATGGAACACCATTGATTCCTTTTTGTATTCCAAAAATTGCAATGATCATGTACCACAGCGATAAGCCTGCGGTTAAAAGACCAATTTTAAGACTCTTTCTAAAAGCGAGCCAGATACCAAGTGGAAATATCACAAGGGCGACGTCTTCTTTAACGCTCAGACTCAACAAAATTGAAACGAGCAATAATCGCCATCGCTGCTCGAGAGCCGCGTAAAGAGCCATACCCACGATCAAGCCCAAGAACGAATCTGGATGAAAATTCTCAATGCCGATCCAAACAGTCGCAGGGTGAATCAGGTAGACGAGCGCAAAAATTGTTGCGGCAATTTCACTTTCAAGTCGTTTGCGTGTGTACAGAAAAACTGGTATCGCCCCGGCGGCAATCGCCATTGATTGAACAATGAACAAAAGCGAACTTGAACCAACCACCCAGTAAAGCGGCACTAAAAAAATCAGAATGAAACTCGTATGGTCACCGAACAAATTTCTGCCCATCAGCGTCACAAATGGGTTTTCAAATCTCGACAACAGCCAAATTCCTTGGTCGTAAAGTCCGAAGTCGTAAGCAGATGTGTTCAAACCGCGATGCAGTTCAACACTCATTGCAGCCAGATAGACGAACAAAAGTGCAATCAATGAACCAGTCGCAGTTTGCCAAACCGAAATCTGCGCGGCTCGAAAGCGCAGGCTGCTCAAAAACTTTCTCGTATACCCAACCTTTTCTAACCCTTAAGCGCGCACCCGTTTAGCAATAGCTGAAAGCATGCCATTTACATATTTGCCAGACTCTTCGGTAGAAAATCTTTTTGCGAGCTCCACTGCTTCATTAATTACGACTGCGACGGGGACATCGACTCTTTCTATCAACTCATAAATAGCCAACCGCAAAACATTGCGATCAACGGCAGGAATTCGCTGAATTGTCCACGTGTGTGAAAACTCTGAAATCAATTCATCTGTCTCTTGACGCTTAGATTCTGTGCCTTTAGCCAACGAAGTCACTAAGTCGTCAACGCCAAGAACTTGAGCAGCTATAACTTCTTCTACTTTTATGCTGCGTGACTCTGCCTCATACAAAAAGTGAACTGCACGTTCACGAGCGGTACTGCGTACGTCGTCCCCGACTTTGGCCTTACGGGGTAATGACATCAAACTCTCGTTATGTATTCGCCTGAGCGGGTATCAACTTTGACTCGATCGCCAATGTTGACAAACAGCGGCACCTGAATAACCTTGCCAGTTTCAAGAGTTGCCGGCTTTCGTGCGCCCGAAACGCGATCGCCTTGAATACCAGGCTCGGTTTCAGCGATATTGAGCTCGACCGTCACGGCGATTTCAACGCTCACTATTTCATCTTTGTATTGAGCAATTATCGCCTTGGAGCCTTCGACTAGAAAGTCGGATGCCTCACCCAATGCTCGCGGCGTGATGTTGATCTGCTCGTATGACTCGGTATCCATGAAAACAAAATCATCGCCTTCTTTGTACAAAAACTGCATGTCTGCGCGATCGAGTATTGCTTGTTCAACACGAACACCAGCGTTGAAAGTTCGCTCAAGAATGTTGCCCGTTCGCAAGTTACGAAGCTTTGTACGTACAAAGGCGCCACCCTTGCCAGGTTTTACGTGCTGAAAGTCAACAACGGTAAAAAGACCATTGTCAATTTCGAGGGTGATGCCGTTCTTTAGGTCGTTGGTTGTAATTGCAGGCACTGTCGATCCTTTTTGCTTGATGTAAGTATTCGGCAGCCCGACTGCGTAACGACGACTAAGTCCTCAATTCGCACGCCACCGAGCCCTTCACGATAGACGCCAGGTTCAACGGTTACTACTTCTCCGACTTCTAGGGGTTCTGCAAAACCAGTTCGCACCCACGGCATCTCATGAATTTGCAGACCCACACCATGGCCCGTGCTGTGCGTGAACTCAGTTGCAAAGCCTGCGTCAGCAATGTAATCACGACAAGTTTTGTCTACGTCTTGTGCCAGTACTCCGGCTCTTACCGCTGCGAGGCCAAGTAGTTGCGATTGGCTAACCACTTCATGCATCTCACTCAAAACAGGATCAACATCACCGATTAAATATGTGCGCGTCATGTCAGAGTGATAGCCATCGACCAGGCCACCAACGTCGATCACAACGCTGTCTCCAGTTTCGATGCGACGACTAACCGGGCGATGATGAGGTCGCGCAGCGTTGGGGCCACTCGCCACAATCGTGTCATAACTGGTGAACTCGGCACCGTGTCGCCGCATTCGATAGTCAAGTTCATCACGAATATCTCGCTCAGTTAGACCCTGCGAGAGCATCGGCACGACCTCAGCCATTGCAAAATCAGTGGCCAAAGCTGCGAGTTGCATTCGCTCAATCTCTGGTTCGGTCTTTCGGCGACGCAACTTAGGCACCACAGGCGCAATTTTTTGCAATTCGCTCGACAGTTGCTCGGTCATGTTTTCGAGTTGACTCACCGTCAACTCACCAGAATCAAAACGCACTATCTTCAACGACTTTGTTGCGTTTGTTAAAGCCTCTCGCAGTGCGACAGCGCTTCTACCTTCGATAATTTCGCAACTGGCACCCGAGTTTCGAATTTGTTCACGAGCCTGATCTCCATAACGACCATCGACCACAAGAACCATTTCATCGGGTCGCACAATCAAAGTGCCGGCAGAACCTGTGAATCCGGTAAGCCAGCGAATGTTGTTCAGATCTACGACCAGCAGTCCGCTATCGGCACTGGCACCTAGGCGTTGCATCTCTGCGCGAACTAATTTGTCTCGCCCACCTACAACCAGTGGCGACAATTTTTTGGCAGCGTCGAGTGATGTAACTGATGTAATAGTCATAAATCTATTTTTTCCTGTCTAACAACGTTGCAACTGCTCGCACGGCGAAAACGTATGAGTCGGCACCAAAACCTGCAATCGAACCAGACGCAACAGGGGCGACGACGCTCTCGTGACGCCACGGTTCACGAGTAGTTGGGTTCGAAAGATGAACTTCAACAATTGGACCCGCAAAACTTGCCAGAGCATCGTGCAGGCTCCATGCGAAGTGTGTCAACGCACCTGGATTAATAATGATTGCTGCGCATCGACCTCGCGCCGAGTGAATCGCCTCGACTATCTCAGCAACCCCCTGGGCACTAACTGTCTCGATCTGCAGACCCAACTGTGTCGCAGTCTCCTCGACTCGACGCATGTGATCTTGCAACGAGTCGGTGCCATAGATTTCTGGCTGTCTTTGACCCAACAAGTTTAAATTCGGCCCGCTAAGCACAAGAACTAACTGTGAATTTGACTTAGCCATGACTATTAGATTACTTCTCGTTCAGTTGCATTGCGTCGAATGCTTGCATTAAATGGGCTTCGGCAACCCCACTGACAATTTCAATGCCCGACGGACCATCCAAGACAAACGTCAAACCCGAAACAGCTTTTTTGTCGTGATGCATCAAATCAATTAGTTCACGACGTTCGATTTTTTCATCAGGCTTGACTTTGAGTCCATATGTTTCGCCGATTACCCGATAATGTTCCTCGACTCGTGGTGTTCCGATCCGTTGCATCGCATGCGCAAGATGTGCGGCAAATATCATGCCAACGGCAACTGCCTCGCCGTGGGCTAACGAGAAATTGCTCGAGCGCTCTAATGCGTGGGCCAACGTATGCCCGTAGTTGAGAAGTGCGCGGCCACCACTCTCACGTTCATCTGCTGCAACAATTCTCGCTTTGATCTCAACACATCTTGCTATTCGTTCAGACATTTCAAGAGCAAGAAGATCGTCACCTGTCAAAAAGTGATACTTTGCAACTTCACCTAGACCACAGCGCATCTCACGCTGAGGCAAAGTCTCGAGTGCATCTAAATCGCAGATCACCCCACTTGGTTGCCAGAACGCGCCTACCAAATTTTTGCCTTGTGCGATATTCACGCCTGTCTTTCCACCGATCGCTGCGTCGACCATGCCGACAAGCGAGGTTGCAACATGCACTACCGCAGTTCCGCGGTGCCAACTTGCGGCTGCAAAGCCCGCTATGTCGGTGACCATGCCCCCACCGACACCAATGACGACATCGTTTCTAGTCAAACCAAATTCAGCAAACTTCTCTGCGATCATCTCGATTGTCTGCATATTTTTATGCTCTTCGCCATCGCCGATGACGATGGTCGTGCTCGGAATTTTCAACTTGGGCTGAAGCGCGACATTTTTCTGAGTGATCACAACTGCTCGCTTCGCCGATTTTGGCAGCATCGTTTCGAGTTGATTTATTACACCATGACCGACCAAAACAGCGTATGAACGATCACCTAAAGCAACTTTAATTTGATGCGTCGTCACTTTTGCTCTCCTGAAATAGTAGAGAGACCACATTGTTCAATCACTTTGTCGACCACTTGTGCAACGTTCAGCGACTGCGTTGCGACTTTGTGTGTTGCGATCTGCTGATAAAAACTCTCACGGTCAGATCGCATCTGGTTCAAAGTTCCGACTGGGTCACCATCTAGTAGCGGTCGGTGCTTGGCTCGCCCAGTTCGGCCGACCAAAGTTGACGTCGGTGCATCAAGCCAAATGACACAGCGCGCACGTTCGACAAGTAGAGCGCGATTTTTCTCGGACACTACGGCACCACCAGCAACAGCAAGAACTGTCGGTTCATCTTTCGCACAAGCGTCTATCAGCGCTTCAGTTTCGAGACGACGAAACTCAGGTTCACCTTTTTCGACAAATATCTCGCGCACCGAAAGCTTGGCATGTTTTTCAATCAATTCATCAGAATCAGCAAATCTAAGATTCAGTTTTTTGGCAAGCTCTCGGCCAACAGTGGTCTTACCCGACCCCATCAGCCCAACAAGAACGATCAAATTCAACTTATTCTCTTTGCGAAATTCTCGGCATTTCGCGCAAAGTCTTCGACGCTGTCGCCCCCGAAATTGCGTTGAGCTTCTTGTGCCAAAACTAAGGCGACCATCGTCTCAGCCACAACACCCATTGCAGGCACCGCGGTTACATCGGTGCGCTCTTTGAAACTTACGGTTTCTTGCTTAGTCACAGTGTCGACGGTCTTCAATGTTGGACGATTCAAAGTTGCCAACGGCTTCATCGCCGCACGTACAACCAGCATTTCACCAGTTGACATGCCCCCTTCGGTGCCACCAGCCAAACTGGTTTCACGCGAGTACTTGTTTGCAGACTCGTTCCAGATGATTGCATCGTGCGCATTGCTACCGCGTCGCGATGCAACTTCAAAGCCATCACCAATTTCGACACCCTTGACGGCTTGAATACTCATTATCGCTTGTGCCAACAATCCATCAAGTTTTCGATCCCAGTGCACATAACTGCCAAGACCAACAGGCATGCCGTAAGCCAACACCTCAACAATGCCACCGAGACTGTCGCCATCTTTAGCTGCACTTTCGATCTCGGCAATCATTTTTGCTTCGGCGTCAGCATTGAAACATCGCACAGGAGACTCATCGATTTGGTCGAGATCATAAATTTGCGGTCGCACCAAATTTTCGCTTCGCGCCGAACCCAATTGCAGAACATGTGAAAATACAGAAACATTGATCTGCTTCAGCAACAGCTTTGCCAATGCGCCGGCTGCAACTCGCGCAGCAGTCTCACGGGCGCTCGCTCGCTCGAGTACGTCGCGCGCATCATCAAAGCCATATTTCTGCATTCCGGTCAGATCGGCATGTCCCGGACGCGGCTGAGTCAGTGGCTTTTTTGTCTTGCCGGGCTCAGGAGACATCTCTTCGTGCCACACATCGCTGCGAAACCACTCGCTGTTTTTAATCTCAATCGCGACCGGCGAGCCAAGTGTGCGACCGTGACGGATACCGCCAATCAAAACGATCTCGTCTTGTTCAAACTTTTGTCTCGGGCCACGCCCAAAACCCAAGCGACGTCGGGCCAATTCGGCATTGATGTCTTGCGAAGTGACTTCTAGCCCGGCTGGCAGACCTTCAACAATCACAACCAAGGCTTGCCCGTGACTCTCGCCCGCTGTGAGATATCTAAGCATGAATATCAGGCTACCTCTGAGCCGCAGTCAGCGCAGGGGCATTAATTCAAGGAAGCAATATCAACTGTGAAACTATTGATGATCAAGAGCCACGCGACGCATCAGTTTGGTGTCGCCCCGCTTTCCTAACCAAACCTCTTGTTGCAAAGATGCTTGATGTACCAACATTTCGAGACCATCTACTGTTTGAGCACCGACTTTTTTTGCAGCACGCAACAAACCAGTTTCTAAAGGACGATAAACCGCATCAAGCACAACATGTTTCGCGGTTATCAAACTCACATCGATTGGTACGAGGCCACCCTTAGCATTTGGCTCACCATCTGGGTCAAAACCGATCGGTGTTGTGTTGATGATCACATGAGAGTCGGCAACTTCACGACCTATATCACTACTGACTCGACAATTTTTATAATTCTTAGCGATTTGTTCTGCATTTGCCGAAGTGCGATTGGCTATCACAACTTCAGCAGCACCATTCTTGATCAACGAAAAGACGACAGCACTCGCAGTTCCACCCGCACCAAGAACAACGACTCGGCTGTCTGCGATCTTTTGTGTGCTGCTTGACTCAATCGCGTTGCAGGCACCTTGGCCATCGGTGTTCGTCGCGAAGATTGTGCCGTTTTGCTGCAACATCACCGTATTGGCTGAATTAGTTGCACTGACTATTTCATCAACCTCACCAATTTCTCGGACTATTTTTGCAACATCGTTCTTGTGCGGCATTGTCACTGAATAACCAGCGATACCAAGAACAGCCATCGCATCTAGCGCATTTCTGACTTTGCCAGACTCAACAAGAAAAGCAAGATACAACCAGTTCACTTTTAGTGATTCAAAAACTGCATTGTGAATAATCGGCGACAAACTTTGTGCGACAGGGTTGCCGATAATCGCCGCTAAACGGGTACTTGAGTCAAGCGTTCTATTAATCACGGCAAGAATCCACCTGCGCGTGCCGCTTCAACATTTCTTTCATGATCTTCTATTGTCGCGGCAAATGTGTGACCGCCTTTGTCGTCGCTCAACACATAGAAAATGTATGCACAGTTGGCTGCTTGTTTGATGCCTTTGCAAATCGGATCACCAAGTGGTGGGTTCGGCGCCGGGTTAAGAGCAGCGCGAATCGCCGCCCGACCTGGGTTGGCGATTGGAGTTGGCGGCAAGCCTTTTGATTTATACGTGTTGTATGGACTTTCAATCGCTTTTAGTTCACTAAAAGACGCATTTGGATCGGCGTTGTAGTAAAGCGTCGCGTCAATTTGCAACGGCATCCCTCGCTCTAGGCGGTTGTATATAACTCTAGAAATCTTGGCACGATCGACTTCAAGCTTCGCTTCCCGTTCAATCAAAGAGGCGATTATCAAGACTTCGTATGGCGAACGGCCCACTTTTTCTTTTGCCTGGTCAAGACCTTCTTGAATACCTACTCGCTCCATCAAACGCAACATTCGGTCGATGACACCCGACGAGCTCTCGTCCCCAGATATTTGATATGTATCCGGAAACAACAGGCCCTCTAATCTGAATTCAGCATTGTCTAGACGGCTTGGATCATTTGGCCCAAAGTTTGACAAAAACGCAGGGTTATTTGACGTTGTCAAAAAGTCTTGCGCCAAGATTCTTGATGTTTTCTCTTCGATTCGAGTCGCCATTTTGTCAACCGTGAAACCTTCAGGAAAAGTTACTTTCGTGAATGTCGCAGACGGACTTGTGTTCAAGACCTTCATGATGTTTCCGACGTGGCTCCGGGGTGTCAACAAGTAGTAACCCGGCTGCAAATCAATGCCACCTTTTCGTGAGACATAAAATTGAAATACGCGTGAATTGACGATGAACCCCTCATCTTCGAGTCTGCGACTCACACTGACAACATTGTCATCGGGGTTAACTGTGAAGTTGCTCGCCGCTTGAACGACACCCGCTACAGAATCTGGCGGGTTCAACTGTCGCAAATACCACAGTCCGCCAACCATCAACGAAACCACAACCGTCATCACAACCGCAAGGGCGATAAAAACGACCCGCGAATCTGGTCGGCGCTCAACTACTACATCTTCAAAATCGCTGCTGCCCCACGCATCTGGACCATCCCATGGGTCTTCTTGCCAATTCGCGTCGTGATCACTTTTCATTAGCGCTTCCGATCTGCGTGATCGAGCCAGCCCTGAAGCATGACAGCAGCCGCAATCTTGTCGACAATTCGCCGTCTCGCCTGAGCTTTCATATTTGCTTGCATCATCGACTCGTTCGCAGTTTTCGACGTCAACCTCTCGTCGTAAGAATAAATCGGCACACTAAGGGCAGTTTCTAATTCTTTGATTTCTTCTTGTGCGCTCTTGGCCGCGGGGCCGACTTTGCCAGACATGCTGAGTGGCATACCCACGACAACGCAGTCGACTTCGTATTCGTCGATAAGTTCTTGAATTTTTTTATGATCTTGAGCATGCGTTGAAGATCGCATCACCACAGTCAGCGGAGAAGCGATAACTCCACTGCTATCACTCATCGCTATTCCGATTCTTCGCGTACCAAGATCGATGCCCAGGCTGCGCATTGATGGTTTAGACAATTTTGCTGGATGCTTGTGCCGCGGCGAGCAATGCCTCGTCAAGTGCGGCCGCATTTTTGCCACCTGCAGTCGCAATGTCGCCCTTGCCGCCGCCGCCGCCGCCAACCATTTTTGCAGCCTGACTAATTAGGTCGCCTGCCGGTGTCGAGACGCCCGCGCCGGTTGCTGCGACCAACGCAACACCACCTGTTGAAGTCACACCACCAAGCACTACGGCTTTAATTTCTTTGCTGGCTCGAATCGCCAACGCCAACTCTCTCAGATCGCTTGGTGAGAGACCATCAACTCGCTGAACAACGACACCGCCCTTGTTTTTGCTGACGAATTCAGCTGCTCGACCACGGGCCGCCGCTGATCGCAACGACTTAAGTTCATCATTTAATTCTTTGACTTCCGCAATTTTTCTTGACATCGATTCGACAAGCGCTGCCGAATTTGTGTCTAGCAGTTCATTGAGTTTCTGAATCGTACGTGCAGTTGAAATCACATAGTCCACAGCATTTTGACCAGTCACTGCCTCAATTCGGCGCAGATTTGACCCGATTGAGCCTTCTTCGACGATTTTGATCAATCCGATATCGCCAGTAGCCGCCGCATGAGTACCACCACACAACTCGATTGAGTCACCAGCTTCTAAAACACGAACCATGTCACCGTACTTGTCACCGAAAAATGCGATCGCGCCAGCCTGGGTCGCTTTCTCTTTCGAAGTCTCATAATTTTTGACATCAGAGTTGGTCAAAACCTGAGCATTGGCGATGCGCTCTATTTGTTCAATCTCGACATTTGAAAGCGGCGCGTAGTGGCTGAAGTCAAATCGCAATCGCTCTGCTGAGACTAGTGAGCCTGCCTGCTTCACATGATCACCTAACACTTTTCTCAGTGCGTAATGCAAAATATGAGTCGCCGTGTGATTTTTTCGGGTCGAATTACGCAAATTGACATCGATCGTCGCGGTGACTTCGACGCCTGCAACTATTTCGCCAGAAAGCACACCGATATGTTTGCGCAGACCAGGCAGTGCAAAGACCGTATCTGTCACCTTGATTTCGCCGCTCGGGCAGCGAATCGTGCCTCGGTCGCCGACCTGTCCTCCGCTTTCTGCATAAAACGGAGTCACATCTAAAAAGACCTCAACGCTCGAATCATCTAAAGCAACTAGCGACAAAACCTTGGCAGTGCACGAGTCTGATTCATAACCCACGAACTTGGTTTGGCCGTGGGTGTCGAGCAATTGGCGATACTGAGCAAGTGTCTCGTCGGCAGATGCCGCACCCTTGCGCGCCGCTTTGGCTCGCGTGCGTTGCGCATGCATCTCGGTTTCAAATTCTGTGATGTCAACATTGATGTTTCGCTCGCCTGCAATCTCTTGGGTAAGTTCAAGCGGAAATCCGTATGTGTCATGCAAAACAAATGCACTCTTGCCACTCAAAGTCGACTTCTTTTTCGAAGTCTTTATCGCCGAGAACTCGTTTTCTAGCAAGTTCAAACCATTTTTAAGGGTTTGTCTGAAACTCTCTTCTTCTTTTGTCAGCACGCCAAGAATAAAGTCTTTGTTCGTTTTTAGAGTTGGATGCGCTTCTTGCATGATTTCAACTGCTGTCTCAACTAATTTGGGCATCACCAACTTGTCTGTGCCGAGCAAATAAGCATGACGCACTGCGCGCCTAAAAATTCGGCGTAGAACATATCCGCGACCTTCATTGCTCGGAAACACACCATCATTGACGAGCATCGTCGCCGATCGTGCATGCTCGGCAAGCACGCGCAACGAAAAACTTGATTTATCTTCGTAGTCACCAATTAAATATTTAGTGGATGTTGCAGACTGTGCTTGCTCGATCAGCGGAAACAAGACGTCTGTCTCCCAAATCGAATCTTTGCCCTGCTTCAAAGCCAAGATTCGCTCAAGGCCCGCACCCGTATCGATAGATGGTTTGGGCAATGCGGTTCGGCTGCCATCTTTGTCTTGGTTGAATTGCATGAACACGAGGTTCCAGAATTCTAAAAATCGATCACCTTTCGGGTCATTCAACGGTCCGCCGTCTGGTCCGAAAGAAGGACCTCGGTCGATATGAATTTCAGAACATGGTCCGCACGGGCCGGTTTCACCCATCTGCCAAAAATTGTCGGCATCGCCGAGGCGCTGAATTCGATTCATCGGCACGCCAACTTGATCATGCCAAATCTGTTCGGCCTCGTCGTCACTTTCGTGAACGGTTATCCAAAGTTGATCGCCGTCAAAGCCAAAGACCTCAGTTACTAACTCCCAACTCCATGGAATTGCATCAGTTTTGAAGTAGTCGCCAAAACTAAAGTTGCCGAGCATTTCAAAAAATACGCAGTGTCGCTTGGTTCGACCAACGTCGTCCAAATCGTTGTGCTTGCCACCGGCGCGCGCACATTTCTGAACACTCACTGCTCGTTTATAAGGCGCCACTTCATCGCCAACGAAATAAGGCTTGAACGGCACCATGCCCGCCACAGTGAACAAAATTGTCGGATCGTGCGGTATCAAACTTGCAGATTCGACTTTCGTATGACCGCGTTGCTCGAAAAAGCCCGTAAAAGCCTTTCTTAGTTCGTTCGCAGTGCGAATTTCGGCCGCCATAAATTACAAGCCTACTATTCACCCTTTGACGCAGGGCGTCAGGTTTAATTCAGCGAGACGTCGGACGGCTTTATTGTTGAGTCGAACTCAGAATCAAAATCGGGTTTATCAGCAAAAATCTTCTCAAGTTCATGGTCATTGAGTGATTGTCCGCCGGCGAACCCTTGCCACAGGCTTTGCACGCTTTCTTTGACGGTGTCAAATATTTCAATGAATTTTTCGATAAGAGCATCAGTTGAAAACTGTTCTGGGTTCTCGGCGGCTTTCTTTTTAAAATAGTTCACGCCGAATACTGCAAGCGCAGTACCGAGAAGTATCCAGAAAAATCGTTTAATCATTTCTGTTTACGCTATTCATTTTCTCGGCGATTTCACGCTCGCTACCGTGATTTGAGGGCTGATAGTAATCACCGCGTATCTCAGGAGAACCTGGCTTTGACTCGGGCATGTATTGCTGTTCGACGAAACCTCTTGGGTCGTCATGGGGATATATATAACCAACGCCATGGCCGAACTCGCGAGCACCTTCATAGTGGCCGTCTCGAAGATGTGCGGGCACTTCGCTGTTTACGCCACGCTGTATATCTTCGCGCGCTGACCAAATGCCGAGTGCAACTCGATTGCTCTTTGGTGCCGTGGCCAAATAAACGACCGCTTGCGCCAAATTAAGTTGAGCTTCAGGAAGACCAACGTGCTCAAGTGCGGTCGCCGCTGCAACCGCAACCACCAATGCATTCGGATCGGCCATGCCAATATCTTCACTTGCCAAAATAACAAGTCGTCGCGCGATGAATCTCGCATCATCACCCGACTCAAGCATTCGCGCGAGCCAAAACAAACCAGCCTGTGCATTCGATCCACGAATGCTTTTTATAAACGCAGATACAACGTCGTAATGATCGTCTCTGCCGTAACGCAAAGCACTTACGCCCAATGCCGCATCGACATGACTCAGCGTGACATGTCTGTCGTTCTCATGCGAGAGCGCACACGCAACTTCGAGAGCAGTCAATGCCTGTCGCGCGTCACCACCACACCGTTGCGCCAGAGTCTCTAGTGCTTCTTCGTCGGCAACAACAGACTCTGCCACAACACCGCGCTGCAACAATTCTTTGACATCGCTAACGAGCAAAGGCTCAAGGCGAAACAACGTTGATCGACTTCGCAGTGGCGCATTGATTTCGAAATAAGGATTCTCTGTGGTTGCGCCGATCAAAGTTATGACTCCTGATTCGACCGAAGGCAAAAGTGCATCTTGCTGAGATGTCGAAAAACGATGAATCTCGTCAATAAACACGATCGTCCCCCGACCAAACTGGCCAAGCCGTTCACTTGCCCGCTCGATGACCTCGCGTACATCTTTTACACCGGCACTGACTGCTGAAAGGCGTTCGAAGTGACGATTTGTAGTCAAGGCAACTACTTCGGCAAGCGTCGTCTTGCCCGTGCCCGGCGGACCCCAGAAAATTACCGAAGAAAGTCGATCACCTTCAATCAGCAAACGCAACGGCGAATTTCTTGCAACAAGATGTCGTTGACCAACAACATCATCAAGCGTTCGTGGTCGCAACCTTGCCGCAAGCGGAGCCTGCGACTTCAAGCGTTCAGTCGCCGCAGCGCTGAACAAATCACTCGTCATTTTGCCGCAGGTGGCAAAAGCCTGATGCCTAATTCGTTGAGTTGATTCGGGTTTACAGTCGTAGGCGCATTTGTCATCGGATCAGAACCCGACTGCGTTTTCGGAAATGCAATAACTTCACGAATATTGTCTTCTCCTGCCAAGATCGCCACAAGTCGATCAATGCCGAATGCGAAACCACCATGTGGCGGTGCGCCGTATTTAAACGGTTGCAAAAAGAAGCCGAACCGATTGTCGGCATCTTCGTCGCTAATGCCAAGTTGTCGAAACACCCGACGCTGCAAATCTGGTTCGTGAATTCGAATTGAACCAGAGCCCAACTCCCAGCCGTTCAATACCAAGTCGTAGGCCAATGCTCGCACTGAGAGCGGATCACTCTCAAGGCGATCTACGTCTTCATGATGTGGGTGACAAAACGGGTGATGACCTGGTTGCGGCATCTTTGTGGTTGGGTTGATGCCAACGAACATCGGAAAATCGACCACCCATACATATCTATACGGGCCCTCGTGCACTGGTGGTCGACCAAGATCGTTGCGCAGTTGACCCAACACCGAGCATGTCGTCGACCAAGTATCGGCAACCATCAAAATCAAGTCGCCCACTTCAGCTTTAGTAAGTGAGATCAATTGAGATTGTTCAGACTCAGACAAAAATTTTGCGACTGGTGAATCAAGCACAAAACCCTCGGTGACTTTTATCCAGACAAGACCCTTTGCACCGAGTTTTTTCGCTTTATCAGTTAAAGCATCTAGTTTGTTGCGGCCCGATGCGGCCTGCTGCGGATATTCGGCCGCGCGCACACAGATCGCTTTGATCGACTCTGCCGAGGCGAAGGCTTTGAACTCAGTTTTTGCGAAAACTTCGGTCATTTCGATCAACTTCATTTCAAATCGCAAATCGGGTTTGTCGATGCCGTAGTGATTCATCGCATCATGCCATGTCATGCGTTCGATCGGTGGCGGCTCTGAGCCGGTCGCGGCTTTTGCGGCCGCAATGACCGCAGTCGAAATCATCGCCATCACATCGTCTTTATTGACAAAACTCATCTCGGCGTCAAGTTGCATGAATTCATATTGACGATCAGCACGCAGGTCTTCGTCACGCAGACACTTTGCAATCTGGTAATAACGGTCGATGCCAGCGACCATCAGCAACTGCTTCCATAATTGCGGTGATTGAGGCAAAGCATAAAACGAGCCGGGCTCATTGCGAGAAGGAACCAAGAACTCTCTGGCACCTTCTGGTGTGCTCGGCATCAACAATGGTGTCTCTATCTCGGTAAAACCTTGCGACTCCATCGATTTACGGATCGCCGAGTTTACTGATGCTCTCAGGCGCAGGTTCTTTTGCATTCGCTCTCGGCGAATATCTAAATATCGATACTTGAGGCGAACATTTTCGTCGACGTCGTCACCGCGTTGGTCAATCGGAAACGGCGGTGGTTCGGCGTTATTCAGAACTTCGATGGTGCAGTCTGCCAATTCAACCTTGCCGGTCGGAATATTGTCGTTGACTGTGCCCGCTGGGCGCGCCTGCACAGTGCCGGTAATTCTGAGCACCCATTCACTTCTAACATCCACCGAATTATCGACCACGCATTGCACGATTCCGCTGAAGTCGCGCAGGTCTAAAAATGCAAGATGCTCGCCGTGTTCTCTTCGTCGACCAACCCAGCCGCACAAAGTGACTTTCTGGCCGATGTTTTCGACACGCATGTCTCCGCACAAATGAGATCTCAACGCTGTGCTATTTGTTTGTTTGTTCATTTACTTTGTGCTTTCATTTTGTGTCTAGTGCTTTGCGAACTTCGCCAAGCAAATCTTTTCGAGCGATTGAATACTGCTCACCTGAACCCATGGGCCGTAACATTATGGTCGCTTTTTCTACTTCTTCGCTGCCAATTATTAATGCAATTTGTGCACCACTTCTGTCAGCTGATTTCATTTGCGCCTTCATGCTTCGCAAGTCATATGCGCGGTCTGCGCGAACGCCGTTGCTTCGCAATAGATGACACAGTTCTTGAGCATGACGACCGTTGACTGTGTCAACAACAAAGACATCGACCGCGGTTTGGGGTGCATCAAAGACTTGTTCAGCGTCACATGCAAGAAGAGTTCTATCTAGCCCCAACGCGAAGCCAATGCCAGGAGTCGCCGGCCCACCGAGTGCTTCAACAAGACCGTCGTAACGTCCGCCTCCACCGATTGCTGTGTGTGCGGCTTCAAGTGCCGTTGAAGTGAACTCAAATGTCGTGCGACGGTAATAATCGAGGCCGCGCACCAGGCGATTGTTGATCTCGTATTTAATGTTCAACGCATCGAGTGACTGCAAAACTGCCTCGAAATGCTCGTTTGCGGTCGCACTTATCGAATCTCGAATAGCAGGAGCGCCCGCGATAACTTTCTGATCTGGTTCGCGCTTTGAATCAAGCACGCGCAATGGATTTCGCTCTAAAGTCGCGCGACTTTCTGAAGTAAGACTTTTTTCATTTGTCGTTAGGTATCTAGACAACTGTTGCGAATATTTCTCACGGTCACCTTCGTCTCCGAGCGTGTTGATTGACAGATGTACTTTTCTCAAACCGAGATCTGCATAAAATTTCGCAGCCAAGGCGATTACTTCTGCATCTAGCAACGGATCATCGGCGCCGAGCGCTTCGACACCAACTTGGTCAAACTGTCGATATCGGCCCTGCTGGGGTTTCTCGTAGCGAAAATTCGGACCCGAATACCAAACCTTCCACGGCGTCGTCGGGCGGTGTTCGACAAATGCTCGACAAACACTCGCCGTCTGCTCAGGTCGCAAAGCAACATGGCGACCACCCTTGTCGTGAAAGTCATACATTTCTTTTGTTACTACTTCTGTCGCTTCGCCAAGTCGCAAAAAGACGTCTAGATCTTCAAACATTGGTGGAATTATGTAGCTATAACCAGCTGCCTCGACAGTGCGAGCAAAAACCTCTTGAAATGCACGCCAACGCGCCGAATGAGGCGCCAATATGTCGCGCGTACCGGGCGAAGTCTTGAATTCAGGCACGCGTGAAGGCTAGACGCTTTGGCGCCACAAGCGAATCATTATCTTGACGCCGACGGGTGAGCGATATCTTCTGCATCCAGCGAGACCGATGCGACCACAGGCAGTACTCGATTCGCATCGTAAACACCATCGATTCGCTTTATCACCCGCAAAACCGATTGCAAGTGACTAGGGTCTGCGAATTCAAACTCAAACCGCATTCGCGCCACTCTGTCAGAGCCCGTATGCGTTGTGCATGCCACGATATTCACGTGCTCGTCTGAAAGTGCATTGGCAACATCGCGCAGCAGACGAGAGCGATCTAACGCCTTGACTTCAACTGCCGCAACAAACATTGTGCTTGAACCATCGGACGACCACTCGACATCGACTACTCGCGCTGAATCTTCGGCAAGGGCCGTGGCATTCGCGCAGTCGGCACGATGCACTGTTACGCCGCGACCTTTGGTCACAAAACCCATCACTTCATCGGGCGGAACTGGTGTGCAGCAGCGCGAAAGCCGAACCAGAACATCGGGCATGCCTTCAATGTGCACACCATTTTTTTGGTTGACACTCGAGATACCACCACCAACAGACGACATTGACAACTGATCGGGCTGTAGGCCATCACGCATTCGACTCGACATACGTTCGACTGTTGCTACAGCGTCAACCCGCTGATCACCAATTGCGGCGAAAAATTCGTTAACGCTCTCGAAACTGAGCAAAGCAACCTCGTCTTGCAGAACCTGTGAGGAGAGAATCTTTTGTGCAGGCAAACCCGCCTGACGAAGTCGCTCGACAAGTTCGTCTCGCCCATTTTCAACCAGGTCTTCATGACGTTCACGCGTCAACCACTGTTTGATCTTGCTGCGTGCCTTAGGTGAAGCTACGAAATCGAGCCAGTCTTCGGTTGGTTCGCTCGTCTCACCTTGAGAAACGAGAACTTCGCAAGTATCGCCCGATGCAAGTTTGTAATCAAGTGGCACCAGACGGCCATTTACTCGGGCACCCATGCAACTATGCCCCACTTCTGTGTGAACCGCGTATGCAAAATCAACCGGAGTCGACAAAACTGGCAGAGTGATCACGCGACCCTTTGGCGTGAAAACGAACAACTCATCTTGTTCAAGGTCTGTTTTCAAAATCTCCAAGAACTGACTCGGGTCTGAAACCTCACCTTGCCAGTCGATGATTCGATTGAGCCAGTCGATGTCGCCTTCGGTAACTGTGTCTTTATATGCCCAGTGCGATGCCACGCCCCACTCTGCTCGCTGATGCATTTCTTGTGTGCGAATCTGCACCTCAATTGGCTTACCGCCAGGCCCAACCACAGTCGTATGCAGAGATTGATACAAATTAAATTTCGGCATCGCTATGTAATCTTTGAATCGACCAACTATTGGCTTCCAGTGTCCGTGAATGGCGCCAAGCACCGTGTAGCAATCTTTTTCTGATTGCACGACGATTCGAATCGCCAGCAAGTCGTAGATGTCATCAAATTCGCGACCTTTTTGCACCATTTTTTCGTAGATGCTCCAGAGGTGTTTACCGCGCGCCGTAAGTTCGGCGTTAATCTTCACTTCTTTGAGCCATTGTTGAACTTGGCCGATGGTTTTTGCCAAATAAACATTTCTCTCGGGTGCCCGAGTTGCAACAAGATGATCAAGTTCGGCATATCGCTTTGGATACAGTGCAGCAAATGCCAAATCTTCAAGTTGCTGTTTAATCTCTTGCATACCAAGACGATGAGCCAGCGGCGCATAAATGTCGAGAGTCTCTTGCGCAACTCTTTGTTGCTTTTCGTGAGGTACTGCGGCAATCGTGCGCATGTTGTGCAAGCGATCTGCAAGCTTGATCATCAATACGCGCAAATCGCGCGCCATCGCCACCAACATCTTGCGCATTGTCGCGGCCTGCTGTGCTTCTTTTGAATCAAACTGGAGGCGCTCAAGTTTCGTTACACCGTCAACAATTGCCGACACTTCGCTTCCGAAATTGCTTTCAACATCAGAAATAGTTATCTCGGTGTCTTCAACGGCGTCGTGCAACAATGCAGCGACTATTGAAACTTCGTCAAGACCGATGTCGGCGACAATCCGGGCAACAGCAATTGGGTGATTGATGTACAGCTCACCGCTCGAACGATTTTGATTCGCATGTGCTGATCGAGCCATTTCGTAGGCTGTATTAATCAGCGAAACCGAACCCTTTGGATGTCTCGACTTATAGGCGGTCAGCAGCGGCGAAAGCTCTTCGGCAATCGTTGTATTTTGGCGCCGCCACGGCAGCACCCTCGATGAGGTGGCCATGTCTAAAGCGTAGTGCTAACGACGTTTTTTTCGGGGTCGCGGTGGGTGCGTCAAAACAGCAGTAACTCGTTTTTCGGTGTTGCTGGTTGCCGATTGCTTCGATTCTGAAGCCAGATCGCTTGTGCCAGATGTATCAGCAGTCATTTTAAACTTTTCGCCCGAGCCCATGAGTTCTGACAGTGCGCCACCGGTTGCAACCTGCCCCTTAAAAGTTCGGTATTTCGGTTCATCGCGCTTAAGCAAATCTAAGAGCGGAACTGCGACAAAAATCGATGAGTAAGTTCCAGCCAGCATGCCTACCAAGAGCGCAACTGCAAATTCTTCAAGACTCTTTGCCCCGAGAATAAATGAGCCGACGACCAACAACGAGATTACGGGTAGCGCCGACGAGAGCGTCGTGTTTAGCGACCGCGCAAGCACTTCATTGGTCGAAATGTTGGCGATGTTGGCAAACGATTGACGTGATGTGGCGAACTTTTCTGCATTTTCTTGAACTCGATCGAAAACAACCACGGTGTCGTATAACGAGTAGCCCAAGATCGTCAAGAAAGCAACAACTGTCGCGGGTGTTACTTCAAAACCAAACAGTGAATACACGCCAACACTGATCAATACGTCATGAACCATCGCGACAAATGCCGCAATTGCCATCTTCCATTCAAGACGCCAAGAGATATAAAGAGAAACAATTACAAAGAACGCAATCAGGGCTCGAATTGCTTTTTCAGTGATGCTGCGACCCCAAGACGAACTAACTGAAGCAACGCTCACCTCTTCGACTTCAACTTTGGCTAGTTCAGCAAAAGAATTCTGAACGGCAAGGCGAATTGCCTCAGGTTGATCGCCAACTTGAACTCGCATCACTTGCAACTCGCTGCCTGTCAAGAATTGAATCTTGGCGTTTGACGCCTCAACATTATTGGCGCCAAGAACATCTCGCGCATCTTGATCGGTCAGAGAACCGGCAGGCACCTCCCATGCAACGCCACCGCGAAAGTCGATGCCGAGTTCAAGACCTTGAAACACCAACGAAACTGCCCCAGCGAGAACAATTATTAGTGAAACTGTGAGACCAAAAATGCGCTTACCAATGAAGTCGAACGTTGTCTCGCCACGATAGAGCCGCCCAAAACCCGCAAAGAAAGTTTTCATTAAAACACCTCTGGCTTCACTGTTTGAATGCCGAGAATCTTGCGGCCTTGTGCGCCTTTTGAACGTGCATAAAGAAGAACCGCACTTCTTGTAAAGAAAAACGTCACGAGAATGTCGGTCAGCGCAGAAATACCCAGGAAGAATGCAAAGCCGCGAACCGAGCCGACGGTGAGATACCACAACACTATTGCGGCTATAAACGAAACCGTATCGGCTGCGACGATTGTGCGCCATGCTGACTCAAAACTACGCAGTGCAGAATTTTTCAGAGTCTTACCCGCTCGAATTTCATCTTTTATTCGTTCAAAGAAAACGATATATGAGTCAACAGCAATGCCGATCGAAACAATGATTCCGGCAATGCCTGAGAGCGAAAGTGCAAGACCATTGTTGCGAGACAGAAATGAAATCACGCTCCACAAGAGCGCAACTGAGATGGTCAAGCCTGCAAGCACAAAGAGTGCCATTAATTTGTAGTAAGCAAACAAAAGCAAAGCAACCAACAAAATACCGACCAGCCCAGAGATCAAGGCGGCGCGAAGCGAGTCTGAACCCAATGTTGCCGACACGGTCTGTGCTTGCGATACGCCAAAGCGCACTGGCACCGCACCGAACTCAAGAATTTTGGCCAGGTCACGCGCCTCTTCGGGCGTGAACGAACCTGTGATTTGCACAGTTCCGCCGGTGAACTCGGGCTCATTTACAGTCGGCGCCGAAATCACGGTGCCATCAAGCACCATTGCGAGTTGCCCAGTCGGACATTCGGCGGTTCTGTTGAAACACGCGGCGGCGAGCCGATTCCATAATTGGTCGCCGTCAGGACCACTTCGCAAACCAACTACAACTGCCCATTGTCCGGTTTCAACATCGGCGCGTGCGTCATTTTTGAAAACTTTGCCTGATGCGCCCGCAGGTCCAACAACATATGCGACACCCTGTTTATCGAGCAATAAAACTGTCTGAGTCGGATCATTCGGATCATCTCCCAAACCAGGTACCCCCGAGTCTGTCGGCACGACTTCGGTTGAACTTGTTGTCGAATCAGCGACCGTTGTCGAAGTTTGGGCCACTGTTGTAGGTGTCGCGACTACTTTTGATGCGCCAGGGCCACCCGAAACTAAACCAGAACCATCTTCAACCGAATCAGAAGTCGCTTCTGGCACTGTTGTTTCGCTCGTCGGCAGTGTCGTTTCACCTGCGGGCACACTTGTGTCTGGATTTTGATTCAAGATGCCTGTTTGAAGAACTGGTCGCAACAAGAGTTCACCGGTACGGCCGATTATGTCAAGAGCCTGTTGCTGATCTTTTACACCAGGCAGGTTGACAACGACGGTGCTGCCCTGCAAAATTATTTCTGGTTCAGCAACGCCGATCGAGTCAACTCGAGCGCGAATGATTTCAACAGCAACATCAAGACCTGCTGCATCGAAATCACCTTCGGGCTGCAACGTAACTGAGGCACCACCTTGCAAGTCAAGGCCGAGTGCTGGGGTATTTCCGGCGACAAGATTCGCAACAAGACCAGATGCGACGACAACGATCAAAAGCGTCAGCGAAATGATGTGGCGACGTTTATTCATTTAATTATGAGCAATCTGTCTAATAAGTCTCAGAGACTCACTCGGCAGGCTTTGAATTTGCCGAAATCTTGCGCGCTACCGAACCTTTAGCGACGCGAATTTCGACTTTTTCGGCCACGTCTAGCCACAACCACTCATCTTCAACCGCAGAAACGAAACCATAAATACCCGAGTTCAACACGACTTCGTCGCCTTCAGCGATGCCTTTTTGCAAGTTTGCAGTTTCTTTTTGACGCTTGCGTTGTGGTCGCAACAACAAGAAATACATTGCGGCAAAGATAAGTACTAAAGGCAGGAAACCCAAAATCGGATTTGATGCCTGTTCGTCTGCCGCAGCAGCCACAAGGCTCGGAAAGATGGTCGAAAACAGCGAATCAATAGTTATAGACATAGCAAGCAAGTCTAGGGGTTACACCTTCTCGTTCGCAGAGTCTGCCCATACGGCCAATAACGACTTTCGCAGACTCGCAAATGTGCCGGCAGCAATCGCTTCTCGCATTTGCTTCATCAGATTTAAAGTGAAAGCAATGTTGTGAATCGATACCAGTCGCGCTGCCGTTGGTTCGTTGACCTGAAAAAGATGGCGAATGTAGCCTCGCGTGTGCCGTTTGCAAACTGGGCAGGCGCACTGATCATCAATCGGGTCTTGACTAGTCGAAAACTCAGCGCGTGTTATGTTCAGTTTGCCAACCGATGTGAGCGCTGTTCCATGACGACCGATTCGTGTTTGCATCACGCAATCAAACTGATCGACGCCTAAATTAACGGCCTCAACTAGTGAAGCCGGGTCACCCACTCCCATCAAATATCGTGGACGATCTTTCGGCAGATGTTCAATTGCCGCGGCTAACGCAACCAACATTTCTTCGCGGGTCTCACCTACTGACAAGCCACCGATTCCGTAGCCGTCAAATTCTAGGTTCGCGGTGATTTTTGCACTTTCTTGACGCAACACCGGATCAATGCCGCCTTGCACGATGCCGAACAAACTTTGATCAGTGCGTGTGTGGGTTGCCTTGGCTCGCGCTGCCCAATTTGACGTACGTTTCAGTGCAAGTTTTATGACATCGTCAGTTGCTGGCAGTGAAGCACAGACATCTAAAACCATTTGGATGTCTGCGCCAAGAAGCTGTTGCGTAGTCACTGCCGACTCTGGTGTGAATCTGTGCATCGAGCCGTCATAAGTCGACCTAAATGAAACACCTTCATCGTCGACATCAGGGTTCAACGAAAAAACTTGAAAGCCCCCCGAGTCGGTAAGAGTCAGACCTTTCCAGCCAGCAAAAGCACCAAGACCCCCTAAGTCTGAAACAATTTGAGCACCTGGTCGAAGCATCAAGTGATAGGTGTTGCCCAACACAATTTGCGCACCAAGTTCTTCATAATCTTGCGCACTCAAATGCCTTATTGCTCCGCGAGTGCCGACAGGCATAAAGCACGGAGTTTCGTAATCACCTCGGTGCGTAGTGGCGACACCAGCGCGCGCCGATTGGTCGCGTGCAGTCTCACGAAATTTTACAGCGAACATGCGACTACACGGTATCTAGTTGCTAGTTGTAATCATTGAGACTGTTACAGATGTCGATTCAAAAGCATTGCGTCGCCAAACGAAAGCATGCGATATCGCTCGGCTATCGCCGTCGAATAAAGATCGCGCCAACGCGGGCCGACGAAGGCTTCGATCATCATCAACAGAGTTGTTCTTGGCATATGAAAATTAGTCAACAACAGATCTACGACTTTAAATTCATACCCACGCGAGATAAACATCTTGGTTCGACCAGACAAAACACCACTAGTTGCCGCAGACTCGAGCGCGCGTGTAGCCGTAGTACCAACGGCAATAACCCGCTCGGCTCGAGCACACTCATCGAGAGTTTCTTGACTAACTCGATAATGCTCGCTGTGCATCGGATGATCTAATGGATTTGCCGACGTGACCGGCGCGAAGGTGTCTAAGCCAACCGTCAGATCGACAGTAAAAATTTTGATTCCTGCATTTTTCAAATCTGACAAAAGTTTCGGTGTGAAATGCAAACCCGCTGTCGGTGCCGCAGCAGATGCAGGTCGATTTGCATAAACAGTTTGGTATCTGTCGGCCTGCTCAAGTCGTGTTTCGATATACGGAGGCAGTGGCATCTCGCCATACTTTTTGAGAAGTGCCTCGACTTCGACATGTGTTTTGCCGACTAGCTCAACACTGAACGTGTCACCAGCATCGGTGCGCTCGCCAATGCGCACAACTGCAGAATTGTCAGAAGCAAAAAGCGTTTCGCCAAGTTTGAGCCGCTTGGCGGGGCGAATTAGCGCTTCCCATTTAGATGGTGCTGACGAGTCTTGCTCGAGCAACAAAACCTCTGCGGCGCCGCCGGACTCTCGAACCAAGCGCAGTCTTGCCGGAATGACCTTTGTGTCGTTAACAACAATCACATCGCCCGGTCGGCAGAAGTCGACGAAGTCTTTAACTTGACGATGCAGCGGCAGACTCAAACCTTGATCGACCAAAAGTCGCGCCGAATCTCGCGGCTCGACGGGTGTTTGGGCGATTAAATCAGCCGGCAGATCGTAATCAAAGTCTTCAATTTGCACAGAAAAACTATTTTAAAATAATTCTGGAGCAGTTTCAGGTGGCGTCTGGCCAAGATGTTGCCATGCCAATGGCATCGCTACTCTGCCACGAGGCGTTCGCGCCAACAAACCCTGCTGAATCAAAAATGGTTCGTATACATCTTCAATTGTTTCGGTCTGTTCACTAACCGAGATCGCCAACGTTGACAAACCAACTGGCCCACCGGCAAACTGCCGACACAAAGCCGACAAAATCGAGCGATCAACCTTGTCTAGACCAAGCTCGTCAACACCGAAAACAGCGAGGGCTTGGCGCGCACTCTCTTTTGTAACTTGACCATCGCCCCGCACTTCAGCATGATCACGCACACGACGCAGCAAACGATTGGCAATTCTCGGAGTACCCCGAGACCTACTGGCGATTTCAATTGCACCATGTTTATCGATTGGCACTTTCAGAATGCGTGCCGTTCGCGTGACGATTTGCTCAAGTTCATCTACTTCATAAAAGTCGAGACGCGCGACGAGACCGAAACGATCACGCAAAGGACCAGTGATCATGCCAGTGCGAGTGGTGGCGCCAATCAACGTGAACCTTGGCAGAGTTAGCCGAATAGACGAAGCCGATGGTCCTTTGCCGACGACAATGTCGATCTGGAAGTCTTCCATGGCGGGGTACAAAATCTCTTCAACTTGGCGTGAAAGCCGATGGATCTCATCAATAAACAAAACATCATTTACATCAAGCTTGGTGAGAATCGATGCCAAGTCGCCTGCCCGCTCGAGTGCCGGACCAGAGGTGATATGGATTTTGGCCGACATCTCACTGGCGACGATGCCCGCCATAGTCGTTTTGCCCAAACCCGGAGGCCCGGCAAGCAAAATGTGATCAGCAGATTGTTCTCGTTTGCGAGCAGCCTCTAAAACAATGCCGAGATGCTCTTTGAGTTCACGTTGACCAACAAAATCGGCGAGCGATTTGGGGCGCAAGCCAATGTCATCAAGATCTGCCGGATCGGTAGTGATCGCTGGATCAGTAAATTCTTCACGCACGACGCGCCCCCAACATGTTCAACGCTTCACGCAACATTAGTTCTGGATCGGTACCAACATTGACTTCACGCAAGACATCGCGAATCTCTTCTGCAGAGTAACCCAGACCAGCAAGCGCGTCGCGCACATCTCCGACACTCGACGAACCACCTACCTGGTTTGATGCTTCAAGAATGTTTAAATGCAAACGATTCTTGAGCTCAATTAACAGACGTTCTGCGGTTTTTTTGCCAACACCAGAGACAAGCGTCAATGCGGCGATATCTGCACCGGCAACAATGTCGACCAGCGCGCGAGGCGAATGGGTTGCCAAAACTGCCATCGCCATTGTTGGACCAACACCATGTGTGCCGACTAAAACCTCAAAGCATTTTCGTTCGTCACGATCAAGAAATGCATAGAGCGTTTGCGCATCTTCTCGCACATGGTGATGCACATAGAGAAACGCCTTCGACGTTGGCTCAAGTTCACCGAGTGTGCGCGGGGTGACATGAACCAAGTAGCCAACACCGCCGACTTCAAGCAAAACTGTTGAGTCGCTAGTGCGCTCTAGAACTACGCCACGCAAAGAACCAATCACATCGTGCCCATCGTCGACTGAGCGATCTTTGCGGACAATGGACTCGAAGCAATGTGACACAGCGCAATCGCTGCCGCATCTGCCGCATCTGCTGGTTTAGGAATTGAATTTAACTTCAGTCGCTCTTTGACCATCTTTTGAACCTGCGCTTTATCGGCGCCACCCCAACCCGTTAACGCGAGTTTGACTTGATTGGGTGAATACTGAACTACTTCGATGTTGCGTCTGGCCGCGGCGCTCAACACGAGACCGCTGACTTGTCCAACACTCATTGCAGTTCGCACATTCGATTGAAAAAATATACGTTCGACTGCTACCGCCGATGGTTGATACTCATCGAGCAATTCTTCAATCTCGCGGGCGATCTCAGCAAGGCGATTCGGCAAATCTTTTTCAGGACTTGTACTCAACACACCGAGCGCAGACATTGAAACTTCGGTGTTTCCGGAAACACGCAAAACCGCGTAACCGCATCGAGTCAAACCAGGATCAATGCCTAGAACGATGCTTGCACAGGGGGCGAACATATGTTCATCTTAGTAGATGCCTATCTAGGCTTTGGCGACTGCCTCGATGAGTTCACTCACGGGGCGATACGTCACCCCGAGCACCGACCGATGTGCATATTTAATGACGCCATTTGCATCAACCACGAAAACACTTCGCTTGGGCAGACCCAAAAGACCCACTACCGAGTAGAGACTTGCAACCGTTTTGTCAGTATCTGAAAGAAGCGGAAACTTATAGCCTTGTTTGGCGCTGAACGCCTCATGGCTGGCAATGTCTTGTGCCGAAATTGCCAAGATCTGCGCGTTCACATTTGAGAATTGACTCAGCTCGTTGTTATACGCGCAAAGCTGCTTGGTGCAAACCAAGGTGTCATCGCCCGGGTAGAAAACAAGCACGACAGTTTGTCCGCGAAATTGCGAAAGAGAATAACTCTTGTTTGAAGTGCCCGGCAAGGTGAAGTCTGGTGCGAGATCGCCGACATCAACAGGCTTTTGTGACGCCACGACTTAACCAACTTCTTGCATTAGCGACTCAGAAATATCAAAGTTTGCGTAAACATCTTGCACATCATCATTGTCGTCAAGTTCATTCATAATTTTTAAAATCGCTTTTGCTTCGTCGGGATCATTAATCGTAACCGTATTAGCCGAGAGCATCGTCGACGTCGCCGAACTGACTAAAATTTTTGCAGACTCAAATGCCGATTTGAGCTCGTAAACCTGGCTCGGGTCGCAAGTGATATGCCACATCTCTTCTTCTGCGGTGATGTCTTCGAGTCCGTGATCTAAACCGATCGTCATCAACTCGTCTTCGCTCGCAGATTTCGACACAAGAATTACGCCTTTGCGTGAAAACTGCCAACCAACAGAACCTGGTGCAGCCATTGAGCCGCCTTGCTTCGAAAAAATGATGCGTACATCTGCTGCGGTGCGATTGCGATTGTCAGTCAAAATATCGATCAACATCGCCACACCGCCAGGCGCATAAGCCTCGTAGGTGACTGACTCGTA
>CANLHV010000001.1 GCA_947490975.1 Acidimicrobiaceae bacterium | reverse complement strand
AAACAGTGAGTCGGTCTATAAGCGGGATTTTGTAGCACCAGCAGTTTCCTGCTGATACCGACGACCATCCATCTATGCGGCCTACCCGAGGGTTGCTCGAAAGCGAACGGACAGTTCATACCCTCTGCGCGGCCTTGCTTCAAGTGACGTACCAAGCCGCAGTTGTTGCCAACCACGCTGGTGCGCTCTTACCGCACCGTTTCATCCTTACCTGTGAAGAATCTTGCGACGCTTCCATCGGCGGTTTATTTTCTGTTGCACGTAATGTCAGGTTTCCCCGACCTGGCTCTCGCCAGCACTTTGTCCTGTGAAGTCCCGACTTTCCTCAGTGTTGCAATGCGAGCACCGCAACACTGCGGTCGACCGACCGACTCACCGTTGCTTTAAGTGTATTAGCGAATTTATTCGCTCAGCAAGAGACGCTGTCGTAAACAAGCGAGTTCAAACTCGGTGTTTCGAGCAGCAAAGTCGTTCGTGAGCCGTCTGCTTTTGGTGCCCCGACTGTCAACTGAATGTTGGCTTGCGAGCCGAACGCGGCCGGAATTGCCGCGATGTTTGGCTTGCCAGTGGTGGGGTCATTTGTCGGGCCCATTGAAGCGACGCCAGGGTTTAACACTTGAGCCAACAGCGCTGCGTGTCGTGACTCTTGTTGACCGATGCGAATGGCATCAGCGCGCAATTTTGGATCTGATATCAACTCAACGACACCTTGGTAAGTCTGTGCCGCGAGATTTTCAAGCGCGTGTGCCAGTGCAATTACGTCGACACCAACATTTTCGTTTTTGTCATCAGTGATTAGTGCAAGCGCTGGCGAGATATATAAATCATTGATGCGAACATTGGCGCAACGATGTTCTTTTCCGCCGATAGCGCGAATCAAATTATTTACGGCGTCCGCATGTTCTTGGTGATCGTCGCGAAAGCGCTTGGCAACATTCGTCGCAGCAGCGAGGTCTCCGGTGAACACGCCAAGACCAAGAGCGGCCGTGTAAGTGTCGATTGCGTTGTATTCAAGGGATGCTGCAGTGCGCAACAAAACTTCGTCGGTGACTTCGGCTTCTGCCAATGCTGTGGTTGACGGAGATTCGCCAAGACGGGCAATTGCACCATCGTCGACAACGCCGGCTTGTTTGCCACATGCAGCCAAGACCAAACCTGAAGCCAGAGATATTCCGCTGAGACGCAAAAGTTCGCGACGACTTAATTGGTTCATTGCGTCACCAACGACTGGGCGGTGTTTTCAAGTGCGAGATCTAAATTTGTCGAAGTTAACGAGGCGAGCATGGCCGCATGACGCGCTTCGATTGTGGTGATCGAAGCGAGTAGTGCGGCGTGTTTGGCTGAAGTAAGCCTCGCGATGATCGCTGTGTGTGTGGCGATAGCTGTGTTCTCGAGTTCGAGCAGGGTCGACCACAACTTGCTCGAGTCTGAAAGAAGTGCGAAAAACTTGGTGTAAGCATCAGCATTGCGCTCGGTTGCTGCACGCTTGCTGAGCACGCCGTTGAGTGTTTGCTCGTAGGCCGTGTGGTGACTGTGCATTAGTTCGAGTAGACCCTGTTCTTCTTCAGATCTAGATTTTCGCGAAACTGCGCTGGCGTAGATGTCTCGTGCACTCAGTTCAAGAGCCTGGGCTGCCGCGAGAAGGCTGATGTCGTCTTCAGAAAGCATTTGATAAATCTAGACGAATTTAGAAGTCAAGGCTTGACAGAGCAGGGATCCAATTACGTGCGCGAGAAATCGCCTCGTGCCATTGTGCGCGATCGAGTTCTTTATCTGGGCTCACGATTTGCGCGGGCTTCCACGTGTTGGTGGCCTCGCTTAATGATGGCCAAAACGAAACTCCGACCCCGGCAAGAAACGCGGCGCCCAGCGTTGTCGCCTCTGTGATGGGCGAAACTTCGACATTGCGGCTTGTCGCATTGGCGAGAGCTTGGACGAAAGTTGGGTTGCGGCTCATGCCACCGTCAATACGAATCGAGTTAACTTCGAGTTGGGTCGCAGCGACAACTGAGTCAACCATGTCGGCCCCACGATGGGCGATGCCTTCAAGAACAGCCCGAACAACATGACTACGTGAAGTGCCGCGCGTGATGCCAAGAAGCGTGCCGCGCGCGCCGTAATCCCAGTGTGGGGTGCCAAGACCAAATAGTGCAGGCACGAACAAAACGCCCGCACTGTCGTCAACTTGTGCAGCAATTTCGTGGCTCTCTTCGGGTGAGTTGATCAGTTTGAGATCTTCGCGAAGCCAGTCGATGTTCGTGCCGGCGGCAAGCATTATCGCTTCAGATGCCCAAAAAGTTTTGTCGTTGTCGCGGTAGGCGACAATTGGGTAAGTGCCATGTTCGCTGCGTGCAAATTTGGTCGGAGCATTTTGGCCAGTAAATGTGTTCAACATGCCACCGGTGCCGAAAGTAATCTTCGTCGCACCGCTCGTGATGCAAGCCTGACCGATTAACGATGATTGTTGATCACCGATTAGCGACGCAATCGGCGGTGAGCCAGGCAGTGCCGTTGCGTTGCCAACAACGCCCGTTGACGAGACGATCGTTGGCAGTGTGTCTATATCTACACCAAGAATTTCGCACAGACGTGGTGACCACGAAAGTGCATCAAGTTCGCAGAGCCCAGTTACGGCGGCATTGCTCGAGTCAGTGACATGTAATTGATTATTCGAAAGTGTTGCAGCAATAAATGAGTCGACGGTGCCGATGCAAACGTCGCGATGATCGATTTTGTTTGCATCGATGTAATGACTCAGCATCCATGCGGCTTTCGTCGCTGTCTGGTTTGGCGCCAGTTTGATGCCGTGTTCGGCGTGCGCCGTGATGCATTCACCGACAGTACGCAGATCTTGCCAACCGAGAGCGGGCCCAAATGGTTTGCCTGTTGACTTGCTCCAAATCACGGTTGATGCGCGCTGATTTGTGATGCCCACGGCAACAATCTCGTCTGTTTTCGTCGATTGCTCAATTGTCTTTACGCAAACTCGCAATGCTGCTTCGGCCAATTTCTGGGCATCAAATTCGACAAGTCCTGGTGTTGGTGTGTCAGGGCGGCATGCTTCGTAGTTCAGAAAGTGCAATGTGCCATCGTGGCGAACCAAGCCGGCGCGCAGGCCGCTTGTACCAATATCAATGACTAGAACGCCCAATTTTCAGCCTCTCGCTATTGTCTTTCTTAAATTTTGTATTCGCCACGCTTTGAAGTGATGCCGAACTTGCCTGGGTTCAAAATATCTTTTGGGTCAAGGGCGCTCTTTATGGATTTCAATACTTCGTGCGCGGGGCCAAGCGCCCGCTTTATATATTTCGCACGGTTGATGCCCACGCCGTGATGGTGGGTGAGATTTGCGCCAGATTGCAATGCGGCATTCTGAGCAGCATCCCAAATTTGCGAATAGGCGAGTTCGACTGACTCGAGATTTTTGTCAGATGGTTCGGCGACGAAAGTGAAGTAGATGCACGCGCCGTCAATATAACTGTGCGAGATATGGCACGACGCACTGCGTGCACCCGCGACTTGCATGATCGAGCTCTTCACCGTGTCTGCGACTTGATTTACTCGCGACCATGCGACTGCGACTTCCATGGTGTCAATCACGAAACCTTTCTTCGAAAGAATTTGCAATCCGCTTGTGTCGTTGCGATGACTTAGCCAGTTGTCGACGAGTTGTGCTTCGGCGGTTTCGCCGCCATTTGTTTGCGCTGACTCAGCGACTATTTCTAGTGTCACGTTGACTAAAGACTCAACGCCTTCGTCGAGAACCAAAAGTGTGCAGGTCGTGCCGTCGCCGCCGTGGCTGCGTTTGCTCTCACGTTCGTCGTAGAGTCGCAAAACTGCCGGTGTTGCACCGTGACGCACGGCTGATCGCATTGTCTCGACAGCGGCAGCAAAAGTCTTGAACCGAAACGCCGCTTTCTTAGTGCAACTAGGCAACGGATGCGCACGCAACCAAACTTTGGTAATGATGCCGAGCGTTCCTTCGCTACCAATAAACAAAGATGTCAGGTCTGGTCCAGCCGCGCCTGCAGGCTCGGTACCAGTCAAAATAACCGAGCCATCGGCCAGCACTACTTCGAGGCCGGCAACCATGTCGTCGATCTTGCCGTAGCGAGTTGAAAATTGGCCCGCACCGCGCGAGCCGATCCAGCCGCCGACTGTTGATATGTCAAACGACTGTGGAAAGTGACCAACAGAAAGCTGGTATTTGTCGTTGATTTCATTTTCGAGGTCGGGGCCAAAAGTTCCAGGCAGAACTTCAATCAAACCCGACAATTGATCAACGCTTACAACGCCGTGCAGATCAGTCGTGTCGATCACAACGCCCGCAAAAAGTGGCACGGCTGCACCGCAAACACCTGAGCGCCCACCAGACACGGTGACGGGTACCGAGTTTTTTGCACAAAGTGCGACGACTTCGCTGACTTGATTCGTCGAAGTTGGGCGGCACACCGCACCGGGGCGTCGTGTAGTCATGCCACTGAGCGCCCAATGCATTGCCAGCGGCCACCAATCACGAGCGTGTTCTACTAAATCGGTAGTTGAAGTTGAGCTCGGGCAGATTTTTTCGAGCGAACTCAAAAAATCAGTTGGCAACTGTGTGGCAACCGTGTCGATTCGATCGGTGACGTTGTCGATTGAGTTCGAAAATTCAATAGGTGATGAAGGTTTAATCGTCATGCGTTATTGCAGTTGAAGCGCCGCGTGATCTTCGTCTGCACAAGAATTAGAGTAATGCAGAACTTGATTATTGACTTCTTGGTCGCTCCAACCAAGTAATGGGGCGATTAGCTCAGCCACACTTCGGGCGCTATCGACACTTGCGCGGCGGTTAATGATTCGTGCTCGTGTTCGGCGCGACAAAATATCGTCAAGCGTTCGAGCCATCTCGTGTTGAACTGCGAAGACCGCCTCGGCACGCAAATAGGGCAGACCTGCGACTAGCAGTTCGCCCAGAGTTGGGTCTTGTTTGATCATTGAGATAATCGTTTCAGTTTCGCTACCAAAGCGCGCAAAGAGATGCATCGCTTGTTTGTCAGAGCCTTTTGCCGCACTAGTTTTCGCGCCGACTACTTTCAGATCCTTCGTCTTGCATCGCCCCGAGCGATCAAGAGCAGCTAAAACCTCGTCAACGGTGTCTTGAGCCATCTTTCGATATGTCGTCAATTTGCCGCCAGCAATAGTGATCACGCCAGATTTTGATTTCGAAACTTTGTGACGTCGAGATAAGTCTGCTGTTCGAGAGCTTATTTTTTCTCCGCTCACACTTTTTACGAGTGGTCGCAAACCTGACCAAACTGCAGTTACATCATCGGCAGTTACTTTCGTCGTTACGGCGGCATTCAGCGCCTTGAGTACATAGTCAATATCTATGCGTGTGCAGTGAGGGTCATCTATTGAGCCCTGATAATCAGTATCTGTCGTGCCGACATATGTGTACTGAAAAGTTCCGTCATAATTTGAAATCCACGGAACCAAAAACAGACTTCGTTTGTCACCGGGCACCGGAATAACCACCGCAATATCGTTTCGTACGAGACTCCAGGGCACTGTCAAGTGAACGCCTTTCGCAGGACGAATTGATTCCGGGTTCTTGCCTGCATCGGTTGTCATAACTTCGTCAGACCAAACTCCGGCGGCATTCACAACTACGCGTGCACTAATTTCAAACGCATCACCATCGTGTGGTTTCACTACCGCTCCGCAGGCTCGCCCTTGTGCGTCGTGCAAAATTTTGTCAACGCGGGTGTAATTCAAAACTGATGCACCGTAATTAGCAGCAGTGCGTGCGAGCGCGATGCAGATTCTCGCGTCGTCAGCCATTGCGTCGAAATATAAGTATGCCGAGCCCAGCCGTTTACGATCCATCGTCGGCAGGTGAGTAAAGGCCTTGTCGGCTTTTAGTCGGCGGTGAAACTTGCCGATTCGCCAACCACCCGTCAGGTCATACATCCATAAAGCGCTGCCAAGCGCGCGAGCGATTTTGCGCGACACGACACCATCGCGCTTCAAAATCGGAATCATAAATGGCAAAGTCTGCACCAAGTGTGGCGCATTTCGTTTAAGTCGGTGACGCTCGTGTAGCGCTTCGTAAACAAGTGCAACCTCGCCTTGTTGCAAATATCTGACGCCGCCGTGAATCAACTTGCTGCTTTTAGAGGATGTACCGGACGCGAAATCATCACGCTCGATGAGCGCAACTTTTAACCCACGGGTGGCAGCATCGACAGCGACGCCTAGGCCGGTTATTCCGCCACCGATTACGAGCACGTCAAATTGCTGGTTTTGTGCTCGCTCTAAATTTTGTTGTCGCTCGGCTAAAACATTGACAACAGGCATTGTTTTAGCCTAAACGAACTAGTGATTTTTCGTGGGCTCGTGAGATTGGTAAATCGCATTACCGATTGGCATTGTGCAGTACCCAAGTTCTAGTCTTTGCCCGACGAGAACAAGGGGGTTCGCGTGCCTGAATTTGATTTGTCTTGGCGCAACAGTGGTGCTTGCCAGGGTCTAGACCCCCAGATTTTCTATCCAGATAACGAAGAAAACTGCAGCAAGGCAAAATCAGTCTGTAGCGAGTGCAAAGTGCGCATAGCGTGTTTGACCTATGCACTCGACAGTCGTGAAAAGCAGGGCGTTTGGGGCGGCACATCTGCCCGCGAACGTCGCAAAATGTTGCGCACTCGCCGCAGCGCTTAAGAGCGTTTTCGCATGAGCGAGATCGATGTCGCTGGTTCTTGGCCGCAAATCATCTCACAGCTTTTGGCTGGCAAAGATTTAAGCGCCAGTCATGCCGGGGCTGCGATGCGCTCGGTACTTTCAGGTGAGGCGACTCCTTCACAGATAACTGCATTCATCGTCGCTCTTCGTGCCAAGGGTGAAACCGAACTTGAACTCGAAGGCATGTTGGCCGAAGTTCGCCGAGCCGCCGAGCGAGTGTTTTTGCCTGAGCAAATTTCGCAAAACGCACTCGACATCGTTGGTACGGGTGGCGATCACAGTCATTCGGTAAATGTTTCGACAATGGCGGGGCTAGTCGTCGCAGGGGCGAAAATTCCGGTTTGTAAACACGGCAGTCGAGCATCGTCTTCAAAGAGCGGCGCTGCCGATGTGCTCGAGGCGTTGGGTGTTGCAATCGAACTCGATGGTGTTGGCGTTGCCAAGTGTGTTGAAGAAACTGGTTTCGGATTTTGTTTTGCTCAAAGGTTTCATCCTGCATTTAGATTCACTGGTCCGTCACGTCGCGAAATTGGTGTGCCAACAGTTTTCAATTTGCTCGGGCCGATGGCCAACCCCGCGCAAATTTCGTTTATGGTCGTCGGTGTCGGTGACCCATCAGCAGCCAATGTGATGGCAAAAGCCATCGCGACTCGCGGCGTAAAGCGAGCATGGGTTGTGCACGGTCATGGCTCAATGGATGAACTCTCGCTCAGCGGACCGTGCCCCGTGGTCGAAGTAAATTCTGGAAAGATGCGCGAGTTTGAAATCAACGCAACATCGCTCGGGCTTGCACATGCAGACGTTGCTGCGGTGCGTGGCGGTTCGCCAACAGATAATGCCAAGATATTTCGCAATTTGCTTGATGGAGAAAAAGGCCCAGTTCGCAACATCGTTGCGCTGAATGCGGCTGCTGGCATTGTCGTCGCTGGCAAAGCCGATGACATGTCGCAAGGGCTCGAAATTGCATTCAACTCGATTGATTCGGGTGCGGCACGAGATGTTCTCGATGAGCTGATTCGTGTCAGTGTTGACGCCGCAAAACAGATGGCACAATAAAGTCATGAATGCACGGCAAAGTCCAGTTGCTGTTCGTGTGCCCGCAAGTTCGGCAAATCTCGGTCCAGGTTTTGATGTTTTGGGTTTGGCTCTTAACTTGCATCTCGAAGCGGGGTTTGGCAATGCTCCCGCTGAATCGAGTGAAGCCGATGAAAATCATCCATTGACGGTTGCGTTTCGTCACTGCGGCGGCAAACAAGACCTTTGGGTGCGTTCGCAAATGCCGATGGGCAAAGGTTTGGGTTTCAGTGGCGCGGCAAGAGTTGCTGGTTGCATTTTGGCACACGCCGAAAAAAATGGCACAGAGAAAAAAGATTTTGAGCAAGCAAAACTCGAAATCTTGCGCAGTGCTAGCGAACTCGAAGGTCACCCCGACAACGCGGCGGCGTCAATGTTCGGCGGTTTTGTTGCAAGCGTTGACGGTTTTGCAGTTCGTATACCAACGCCACTTGACCCAGCGATAATTGTTTGGGTTCCGCAACAGCAGACTTCAACCAAAGAGTCGCGGACAAAACTGCCTGCAGAAATTAAATTCGAAGACGCAGTTTTCAATGTCGGGCGCACTGCACTATTGGTTGCGGCACTGGCCGCTGGCGATATTCGTGCATTGTCAATTGCGACGAGCGATCGTCTGCATCAAGATCTACGCTTCACCAAAGCCCCTGATTCAAAGTTGGCGCTAAAAGCCACAGTTGATGCTGGTGCTTGGTGTGCGTGGTTGTCGGGGTCAGGGCCGACGATTGCAGCAATGGTTGATCGTGATTCGGCTCAACGAATTGCAGATGCGTTGCCGACAAATGGCGCCAAAATGGTGTTGAATGTTGCGCAAAGTGGGGCTGAACTTTTCGCAATCTAACTGTGCAACAGGCTTCGGGCAGTGTTGAAGATGTAAAACAACATCAGCAACATAGCAACAAAAAAAGGAGCAAAGTTCGTGCAAAATTTCCCCTCAATCACTGCAACTAGCAACCCAGCGTCCGGCAATTCAGAGACATCAGTCGATGTGCTTTCGATTAGCTGCGACGACTGCGTGATGCGGGCGAGCGCCGCTTGCGACGACTGCGTAGTTTCGTTTTTTTGCGAAGATTCGGGTGCTCAGGCCGTTGTTTTAGACCTTGAAGAGCAAAGAACCCTAAGAATGCTGGCAAATGCCGGTTTAGTGCCTACGCTTCGGCATCGTGCAGTTAGCTGACGATCCAGGTACAAATAGCAAATCCAGTTACACAGACCAACTGCTTAGCCTGGGTCGAACCGCCGGCCTCGATCAAGTCGGTGTCACTAGTGCCGCAGTTTTGCATCGCGCACGTGAGGCAATTTACCAGCGCAAAGCGCAGAGCCTGCATAATCAAATGCAGTTCACATTTCGCAATCCCGAGCGCAGCACCGACCCGACCAAGACGTTGCCTTCTGCGCAGTCAGTAATCGTTGGTGCATTGTCGTATTCAAGTTCTGGCGTCAATTCTTTTGCGCAAACTCCTGAAAAAGAAGAAAAACTTTCGGCGCGAATTGCCAGATACGTATGGTCAGATTATTACGCGCAGTTACGTCAGTCACTTGGTGAAATTGCTCGACAACTCGTTCTCGATGGCCATCGCGCGGTCGTGCTTGCCGACGACAACGCAATTGTCGATCGTGAAGTCGCATATCAAGCGGGCATCGGTTGGTTCGGTAAGAACTCAAATTTATTGATTTCTGGTGCGGGCAGTTACTTTGTTTTGGGCTGTGTGATCACAAGTGCTGAACTTACTTTTGCAAGCAAACCAGTCGAAGATGGTTGCGGGTCGTGTCGGCGTTGTTTAGATAACTGTCCGACTGAGGCGATTGTCGCGCCTGGTGTAGTTGATGCCAACAAATGTCTGGCATGGCTGTTGCAAAAACCTGGTGTATTTGATCGCGACTATCGAGTTGCGCTCGGTGATCGAATCTATGGCTGCGACGATTGTCAAGAGGTTTGTCCACCGACCGTTCGATTTGAGAGAAAAGCCGAAAATTCAACAGTTGCAATTGTGCGCAAGCCTGCAAAACCATGGGCTTCAGTGGCCGCGATATTGACCAACGACGATGAGTCGTTACTGAGCGATTTTGGTGCGTGGTATATCGCTGACCGCAACCCAAAGTGGCTGCGGCGTAATGCGCTGATCATTCTCGGCAATATTGGCGAGGCGAGCGATAGCACTGTTGTTGAATTGCTAGAAAGATATTTGCATCACGCAGACCCTGTGCTTCGCGCCCACGCTGTGTGGGCTGCTGCGCGCTTGGGTCTAAACCACATGATTGATCAAACTGACGACGATCAATTGGTGCAGGCTGAACTGCGATCTTTGCCGAGCGTAAAGTAAGTGGTAGTGAAACATCTTTTAGTCACAAATGATTTTCCGCCAAAAATTGGTGGCATTCAAAACTTGTTGTATGAGTGGTGGCGGCGATTGCCATCTGAGAGTTTTGCGGTTCTGACGAGCCCATATTCTGGTAGCAAGCAATTTGATGCTGCTCAAAGTTTTGAAATTCGTCGAACGCGTGAGCCGGTTTTGTTGCCGCACCCGTTGATGGTTCACAAGATCAACAAGATGGCTAAACAATTTGGCGCAGAACTTGTTGTTTTAGACCCGGCGTTGCCGCTTGGTCTGATTGGCCCGAACTTAAATTTGCCCTACGCAGTCGTTCTGCACGGCGCCGAAATAGTGGTGCCTGGTCGGCTACCAGTTGTGTCGCGCTTGCTCGCTCGGGTTTTAAACAACGCCGAACTTATTATTGCATCCGGAAGTTATCCGGCTGCAGAAGCATCTCGAGTTTGTCGCTCATCTAAGCGAATAGAAGTAATCACACCCGGTGTCGATATTCAGAGATTCAAAGTTCTTTCATCCGAGCAAAGAATCGAGGCTCGTAAACAATTTGGTGTAGCTGAAGATGCCGAGTTAATCGTCGGCATCAGCCGACTAGTGCCACGCAAGGGTTTCGATGTGTTGATTAGGGCAGTTGCGCGATTAGCAATTGAGTTTCCAAAATTGCGTTTGATTGTTGGTGGCGATGGTCGCGACCGTGCACGCCTAGAAAGAATCGCACGTGAATTGATGTCGCCGACAACTTTTCTGGGTCGAGTTTCAGACGATGACCTGCCAAAACTTTATGGATGCGCTGATATAAATGCGATGTTGTGTCGATCCCGGTGGATGGGTCTTGAGCAAGAAGGTTTTGGCATCGTATTCGCCGAAGCCGCAGCGTGTGGCGTGCCGCAAATTGCAGGTCGCAGTGGCGGCGCATCAGATGCTGTTGATCACAACATAACTGGTCTAATCGTCGAAGACCCGACGCGAGTTGACGATGTTGTGTCAAGTTTGCGTCGGTTGTTGGTCGATAAGTCGCAACTTTTGAAGATGGGTCAAGCATCGCGATTGCGAGCCGAAAACCTGTTTGACTACGACAAACTTGCCTTAAAACTAGGGCAGGTTCTGAGCGTTAAATAATCATCGTCTGGCAGTGTCCCAATAGACGCACAATCGTGCTTAAATATATGTGTGGTTGATTCAGCATCTGAAACAGAACTAATTGCTGCGTCTGCCGAAAAGTGTTTTGATGTAGCGATTGACGTCGAGAGATATCCAGAGTGGGCTCCAGATGTCAAAGAGGCACTTGTTCGCGAGCGCGACTCACAGAATCGGCCAGTGTTGGTTGAATATCGCGCTTCGGCATTGGGTCGCAGCACTCACTACACATTGAAATACGATTATGCGAATGCACCGAAACAGATTTCATGGCATCTCGCGCAGGGTGACATCATGAGATCGATTGATGGGTCATACAAATTCGAGCAATCAGAAGCGAACACAAAAGTTACTTATTCGCTGTCGGTTGAGTTGATAGTTCCACTTCCGGGTTTCATTAAGCGCAGGGCCGAAGGCCGAATTCTGCATACCCTGAAAGAACTAAAGGCTCGCTGCGAATCGTGACGGCTGTTGCCGGCATCGATGTCGGCGGAACAAAATGTCTCGGGGTTCTGTTCGAAGACGGGCAGATCGTTTCTTCGGTGCGTCGTCCGACGCCACACGCCGATGATCTAGTTGCAACGCTGGCAGATATCGCTCGCGAACTCGGTGCGTATAAAACTTTAGGTGTCGGTGTGCCAGGCATGATCACGCCTGAAGGCATTGTGCGCGAGTCACCGAATTTGACCGGCGCTATTGAACTCGATCTTCGTTCGCAACTCGAAAAAGAATTAGGCCACGCTGTCGATGTTGAAAATGACGCAACATCCGCCGCGCACGCTGAGTGGCAGTTTGGTGCCGGACGCGGTGCAACCGATATGTGGATGGTTACTTTGGGCACGGGCATCGGCGGCGGTTTTGTTTCAGGTTCGAAGTTGCAACGGGGTAGTCACGGCTTTGCCGGAGAGATCGGCCACATGGTTGTCGAATCTCAAGGCATTCTTTGCAAGTGCGGACAACGCGGCTGTTGGGAGCGTTACGCATCTGGCTCTGGTCTTGCCACTATCGCCGGCGGCGAACGCGGCGAAGAAGTTATCGCACGTGCGGTTGCCGGCGATAAACAAGCGCTCGGCTATTTAGATACTTTTGGTCGATGGGTCGCAATTGGTTTGGTTAATCTCACCAACATCACTGACCCGAATGTAATAGTCATCGGTGGTGGCATGGCTGAAGCCGCAGATTCAGTGATGCCTTACGTAAAGAAGTGGTTTAAAGAGTTGCTTTATGCGCCCGATAATCGTGCTCATCCAGAGTTGCGTGTTGCACAACTCGGTGAACACGCGGGTGCAATCGGCGCGGCGCTTTTGGGCGCTGGTGTTTAGTTAATCCAATTCATTGAACGTTTAACTGCGGTCCGCCAAGCGTCGTAACCCACGGCGACATTTTTTGGCTCGAATTTTTGGTCAAGTTGCCACGCCTGTGAGATCTCGTCTGTTGAGCTCCAAACCTTTTCGCTTAGTCCTGCCAAAAAACCGGCGCCCATTGCAGTAGTTTCAAGTTGTTTGGGTCGCAAAACAGCAACACCCAAGTGGTCTGCTTGAAGTTGCAACATGAAATCGACAACTGCAGCGCCACCGTCGACGCGCAAGTCTTTTACTTTTACGCCAGATGCAACGCTCATTGACTCGACCACGTCGCGAGTTTGAAAAACTATTGATTCAATTGTTGCACGCGCGATGTGGGCGCGAGTTGTGCCGCGTGTTATTCCGAAAATTGAACCGCGAGCGTATGGGTCCCACCATGGGCTACCGAGGCCTGCAAATGCTGGCACCAAAACCACACCACCAGAATCTTCGACTGATTGGGCAAGAGGGCCGATCTCGCTTGCGTGATCAATAATATTTAGGCCGTCGCGCAACCACTGAATCGCAGCACCAGTCACAAAAATTGCGCCTTCAAGTGCGTAAACAGGTTTTTGAGTTTCAAGTTGCCAAGCGACAGTTGTCAAGATTCCGGTTTGAGGCTGTGGGCACTGATTGCCAACATTCATCAAAACGAAACTGCCGGTGCCGTATGTATTTTTGGTCGCGCCAGCGCTAAAGCATGCTTGCCCGAACAGTGCTGCTTGCTGATCGCCGGCGACTCCAGAAATTGCAATGCCTGCTCGCAGCGCACCGTGTTCTATGGTTTCTCCAAATCGTCCACTTGAAGGCAATACAGTCGGCAAATTCTTGATTGGCACGTCGAGCAGGCCGCAAAGTTCTTCACTCCAACACATTTTGTTGATATCGAACAACATTGTGCGGCTTGCATTCGTAACGTCAGTTACAAATTTCTTTTGGCCAGACAACTTAAAAATCAACCATGAGTCGATTGTGCCAAGACACAAATCTTGGTCGACTTTAATTTCGCGATTTTTGATCAACCACTCAAATTTTGTGCCCGAGAAATATGGGTCAAGAACTAGACCGGTTTGTTGTCTAACGACTAGCAGATGCTCGGCGAGTTCTGCACAGCGATCAGCAGTGCGACGGTCTTGCCATACAATTGCCGAGCCATACGGTTTGCCAGTTTTTTTACTCCATGCGACGACTGTCTCGCGTTGGTTGGTTATGCCGATCGCAACGACTGGCTCATTCAATTGACTGATGACCTCTTGCAAAGTCGCCAATACTGCTTGCCATATCTCGTCGGCATCATGCTCAACCCAACCAGGTTGCGGAAAGTACTGCGTGAATTCGCGATATGAACTTATTTCAGACAAACCCGTCGTTCGCAAAACGCGAGATCTCACACCGGTAGTGCCGGCATCGATTGCGACTACTACGCCCACGAACGATGTCTCAATCTTTCGAAGAACTAGCGATTACTAAATTGCTGAGCTTGTCAAACATGGCAGTGCACGTAACCATGAACTCTTTGGGCGTAGAAGGGCCGCCTGAAAAGTTGCCGGATCGTGCGCCAGATTCGATTGCTATCAGTTCGGCAGCCGCGATATCCCACTGGTGCAAGTTTTCTTCGAAATAGGCGTCGAGCCTGCCGCATGCGACAAAACAAATGTCGATGCTGGCTGCGCCAAAGCGTCGAATATCGCGCACTTGGTGAATGAGTTTTGCTACGCGCCGAGATTGAATTGTTCGCTGTTCTGGCGAATAGCTGAAGCCCGTGCAAACAAGTGCTTTTGACAGATCGCTGGTGTCGTTGCAAAAAATTCGTTTGTTGTTTAAAAATGCGCCTTGGTTTCGCACCGCATGAAACATTTCATCAAGTGCGGGTATGTAAACGACGCCGACCAGTGGTCCGTTTTCGTCGCTAACGCCGATAGAGACGCTCCAACCTGGTAGCGCATAAAGAAAATTTGTGGTTCCGTCTATGGGGTCGATACACCAAGTGATGCCGCTTGTGCCCGAGATCGAAGCACCTTCTTCGCCGATGATCGAGTCATCAGGTCGGCGGCTACGAATTTCGTCAACAATGTATTTTTCAGTTGCACGATCGAACTCGGTGACCATGTCGGTGCTGGTTGTTTTTGTTTCAACTTGACTCAGCCCAGAGAGACGGCCGGCCAACGCTTTTTTGCCGCCCGTGTTAGCCATGGTCTTGCACATCTCGAGCAGCTCTTGGGCTAGTTGTGGATCAAGTCCGTCGGTCACTTTCGATCCTCAAGTTCTTTCCATTCTCCTGTTGCACGCAAAACCAACACTGCAACGACTCCCATGCCGAATGCTCCGGTGATTGCGCCGAGAATTAGTCCAATTGAATTTGGTACATCGCAGGCGCCTTGGCACTGAAGATCTATGAGAGTAAAACCAATCAGTGCGCCTGCAAAGCCAGCGACAATTATCGAGACGAAAGCAACGACGCGTGCTAACACTGACGGCAGTGCCGATAGACGACGGTCTTGTTGGCTCATGGTTAAGAGTTTATGACTAGCGTTTGAATCGTGAAGACTTCGCCACCTGAAGCGGTAAAAACGATTTTGCATGTCGATATGGATATGTTCTATGTCGCTGTCGAGTTGCGCAGAAATCCAAAACTGCGTGGTCTGCCGGTAGTCGTTGGAGGAGATGGCGCTCGTGGTGTTGTTGCGGCCGCGTCATATGAGGCTCGCAGGTTCGGCGTGTTTTCGGCAATGTCGTCAGCTCAGGCAAAACGACTCTGCCCCCAGGCGATTTTTTTGCCGGGCGATCACGATCTTTATTCAGAAGTGAGCGCTGAAGTATTTGAGATTTTCCAAACGATCACGCCGCTAGTTGAAGGGCTATCCCTTGACGAGGCATTTCTAGATGTCACCGGTGCGCGACGTTTGTTGGGCGATGGTGTCAAGATAGGTGAAGAAATTCGTTCTCGCGTCAAAGAACAAACTGAACTGACATGCAGCGTTGGTGTCGCGCCAAATAAATTTTTGGCAAAGCTTGCTTCAGTTGTTGCTAAGCCCCGTGCAAGTCGCGAAAGGGTAGAGCCAGGTCACGGCGTTTTCGAAGTTCAATATGGTCACGAACTTGAATTTCTACATCCGTTGGCAGTCGAGTCACTCTGGGGGGTGGGGCCGGTCACACTCGAAAAGCTTGCCGCTCTTTCGATAAAGACTGTCGGTGATCTTGCGAAATTTGATCGCAAGATTTTGATCAATGTTCTCGGAGAGTCCCTCGGTCAACATTTGTTTGAGTTGTCGCAGGGCATCGATTACAGGCTGGTCGAACCAGACCGTGACGCAAAATCAATTGGTCACGAAGAGACATTTTCGTCAGACATCAAAGAATTTGATGTTGCGCACGATCAGTTACTGCGTCTTGCCGATGCTGTTTCGACCCGATGTCGCAGTGCCGGTGTCGGCGCGCGCACAATTTCATTGAAACTCAAGTTTTCTGATTTTCGAATTATTACTCGCGCGGCAAGTGTCGAGTTTCCGGTTACAACTGCGCAGGCGATGATGCGACTAATTGAGCCGTTACTGAGAGAAGTAGATATTTCGGGTGGTGTTCGACTTTTGGGTATCAGTGCGCGAAATTTGGTGGCCCCCGAAATGCAACTAAGTCTGTTTGGTGAGACAACCGAAACGTCAACGGCAAATGAACTAGATGAAGCATGGAGTTCGACGACGTCAGCAGTTGATGACATTAGGCACAAATTTGGAGATGCATCAATCAAACCTGCAAGTTCATTAAATAACAAGCGCAAACCAGGAGCATCCAAGTGGGGTCCGAGCGATCTTGACTAGAGCAAATTTTGTCTTGCGTAATCCGTACAATCGTGAGAAGATATAGATTGAAATTTTCTAATCGGAGGCACCTTGCCACTATCAGATAACGAGCAACAGATTCTTCGGCAAATTGAGCAAGATCTCAAGACAGACGAAAAATTTGCGCAAGCGGTTTCATCAAAGGGCTTGTATCGCCACTCGGCTCGAACCGCATGGTGGGCTGGGGTCGGTATCGCTGCGTCACTCGGGTTGACAATCGTTGGCTTGCAGTTTCATTTTCTTTTTGCATTCGCCGGTTTTTTGGCGATGCTTGGTTGTGCATTAATCGTCGAGCGTCAGTTGCGTGCGATGTCAAAAGTTGGCATTCGCGATGTCGCCGAATCACTGCGCGCTCAACGCGCTAACGCGCAGCGCATGCGCGATAAATTCACGCGCGAACGGTAAAGATTTCGCGTGAGTCAGCGCGGCTATCTTGCAGTTGATATTGGTGGCACCAAACTCTCGGTTGGCGTAGTTTCGACAACCGGCGAGGTGTTGTCGCACGGGCGAGCGCTAACGCCCCAAGTAAATGTCTGGGGCGCGCTGCAAGAGCTAATAAGAGAACAAATCGCCATCTCAAACGTCGATCTCATTGCTTGCGGTGTTGGCTGTGGTGGACCGATGGCGCCGCACGGTGAACTCGTATCGACACTTCACATTCCTGAGTGGCGTGATTTTCCGTTGCGAGCAAAGTTGCAAGAGTTGGTTCAGCTGCCTGTATATATAGACGGCGACGCCAAGGCTCTTGTGCAGGGCGAAGTTTGGTGCGGTGCAGTTGCTGGCCAGACAGATGTGATTGGCATGGTTGTATCTACAGGCGTTGGCGGCGGAATAATCTCACGGGGCAAAGTTTTGGACGGTCGCAGTGGCAATGCCGGACACATCGGTCATGTGATTGTCGTTCCCGATGGCAGGCTATGTGCGTGCGGTTCGCACGGTTGTCTCGAGGCTCACGCTTCGGGTCGGTCGATTGAGGCGATAACCGGCAAGCCTGCGGCGCAAGCAAGTGCACAGGTGATCGCCGAAACAGGTCGACTCGTTGCGCGTGCTTTGGTGAGTGTTGGTGCTGCCATCGATTTGCGAAGTGCTGTGATCGCTGGTTCAGTTGCTCTTGGCTTTGGTAAACCATTTTTTGAGTCGGTTCAAAGCGAATTAGACCGGTCGGCGAAGATCGGCTTTGTTCAAGGATTTACGGTTTGTCCTGCAGGGCTTGGCCCGCTTTCGCCGCTCGTTGGGGCAGCAGCAGTGGCCCGCAATCTAGGCTGTGAAACATGAGACCGGTCTACGAACTTCAAGCCGAAGAATATCGCGAGAAAGTCCAAGCATTCTTAGCCGAGAAACTTCCGTCTAACTGGCAAGGCATCGGTTCAATGGAAGGCAAAGCAGTCGAAGATTTTGTCGCCGAGTGGCGCAATGTTTTGGCGTCAAGTCCGTACCTTGCACCTGGTTGGCCAGTCGAATACGGCGGTGGTGGTCTGTCAGCACTCGAACAAGTGATTGTCGCCGAAGAGTTTGCTCGCGCTGGTGTGCCGACCGGTTCGTTCAACGACACGTTCGGCATTCAGATGCTTGGCAATACGTTGCTGATCTGGGGAACCGAAGAACAAAAGCGCTACTACTTACCGAGAATTATTTCAGGACAAGATGTTTGGTGTCAGGGGTATAGCGAGCCAAACGCGGGCTCTGATCTTGGCAACGTTGGCTTGAAGGCAACCCTTGACGGTGATCAGTTTGTTTTGAATGGACAAAAAATTTGGACTTCAGCCGGGCAGTATGCAACTCATATTTTTACGCTCGCACGCACCAACCCTGACGCACCAAAACATAAAGGTATTTCTTTCATGTTGGTTGATATGCGTCAGCCAGGCATTGAAGTGAGACCAATCAAGATGCTTTCTGGTGAGAGCGAATTCAACGAAGTTTTCTATACAGATGTGACCTGTCCAAAAGAAAACATCGTTGGTGGCATTAATAATGGTTGGGCTGTAGCAATGTCATTACTGGGCTATGAGCGTGGCGAAGCCGCAGCGACACTTTCGATCAGGTATCAAGCCGAAATTGATCGTCTGATCGCCTTGGCTCAACAACGCGGTGTAGCTAACGATCCTCGAATTCGCCAGAGGTTGAGCGACTGCTATGGCAAAGTGCAGATAATGAGATATCTCGGTATGCGCACATTGACGAAGTTTGTCGCAGGACATCACCCCGGGCCAGACGGCGCGATCTCGAAGCTTTATTGGAGTGAATATCACAAGACAGTCACAGAATTAGCAATGGATATTCTTGGCGCTGATGGTCTTGTGCCTGTGGGTCGCAAACCAATGACAACTTTTCAAACTGACGAGGCTGGCGCAAAAAATAGTTCGATGAGTTGGGCAATGACATTTTTGAATGCTCGTGCCGGCACGATTTATGCGGGTTCGTCGCAAGTTCAACGCAACATCATTGGCGAGATGGTGCTCGGTTTGCCTAAAGAACCAAAACCCAACTGACCTATGGCGGCAATTTCGAGCATGAAATCGGGTGCCTCAATTGTCTGTGCGATAGCCGTTAGGCCAAGTCTGTGGCTCGTAGCGGTAACTCAGTTGTTTCGCCTCATTCCGCGAAATTGGTGGCGACGATCGCCATTTTTGCCAGTGCCGGGCCAGTCGTATATACGCTTTCGAAAGCAAACTCAATATGGCGGCGATAATCATCAGATTGAAGTTCGAGATGTTTTGAGTTACTTAAATTGGTTGAGAGATTTACGATGAGAAGTGCGCTAGTTCTGAATGCAACATTCGAGCCGCTTTCGATTGTGCCTGCCCGCAGAGCAATTTGCTTAGTGCTCTCAGATAAAGCCGAGATCATCGAAGAAGACGGCACGCAAATAAGAGCAGAGACATTCGTGATGCCTGGGCCATTGGTCATCAGACTGAGGTATGTCGTCAAAGTGCCGTATCACCGTCGAACTGCAATGTCACGACGAGCGATTTTTGCTCGCGATAATCATCGCTGCCAATATTGCGGTGCTCATGCCGACAGTATCGATCATGTAATGCCAAGGTCTCGCGGAGGCATGCATGTATGGGAGAACGTGACTGCTGCATGTCGTGGCTGCAACTTGAAAAAGCGTGATCGAACTCCTCAAGAGGCAGGTATGGCTCTGGCAAACCAACCACACACACCGCGCGAACTTGCATGGGTGACTGTTTCGGTCGGTCGAGTGCCAGAAGAGTGGAAGCAATACTTGGCGTTCGCCTCGTAACAAAACTGGTTTCAAACAAAAGATAGTGACGCATTCATGACCTCATGGCGTTTCAATCACTTGCGCGATTCTGCCGAGGCAGTTCATAGTCGTGAGCTGCCTGCTGAGCGCGCGATTTGGCGAGCGTCAATAAGTGAGTCAGCAGTTGTTCTTGGCTCGAAGCAAAACCTAGACATCGTTAATCAGTCGGCATGTCAACCCGACGGCATGTCGGTTGTACGTCGACGAAGTGGCGGTGGTGTTGTCTTGTTGCAGGCCGATGCGCACTTATGGATCGACTTTGTGGTGCCCCGAGACGACGAACTTTGGCGAGACGATGTGGGTGAAGCAATGTGGTGGGTGGGGGATCTTTGGGCAGATGCTTTGGCTAAATGCGAGATTGCAGACCGAGATCAACTACGTGTGCACCGCGGCGGTCTAGAACGCTCGGGGCTTTCAGATTTAATTTGTTTTGGCGGTCTTGGACCTGGTGAAGTTACATTGCACGGACAGAAAGTCGTCGGCATTTCACAGCGTCGTACGCGCGAGATGGCGCGCTTTCAATGTGTAGTTCACCAGCGCTGGTCGCCAGATCTTTATCGCAAATATTTGTTAATCGACAGAATCAAACTTCACGCGAGCGATGACGATGCATTGCTCGAAACCGAGATTTCACGCATTGCAGTTGCCGAGGTTGGTGGGTTGAACCAAATCGCTGAAGCAATTGTCGAACTTGCTGCCAAGATTTAAACAAACCTAAGCAAGCCCACTGTTTTGCCCGCCAACGGGCCCGGTGCTGAACCAGTCAATGAACCTCTGTTTTGGGCTGCCCAAAAATATCCAAAGAAAGTGGTGAAAAGTGGTGAAATATGTTTGACAGTGGGGGCTAGTGGGGATATAGTCTCTGCAGGGATTTAAGGGGAGCCTTAAAACCCTGTAATTAATGGGGTTTTGGGACAAGGCGGAGGAACAGTGTTTGTAGGTGCGCATGAGCGACAGTTGGACCCAAAGGGTCGCATCGCCTTGCCTGCTGCTTTTCGACCAAAATTCGAGCCGAAGTGTTATTTGGCCCTTGGTCGAGACAAGTGCGTTGACGTCTTAACAACTGAGACTTTTCTGGCTGTTGCCAATGATGCGATGGAGAAAGTTCGCCGCGGAGAAATGGATCGTAAAGAGCAGCGAGCGTTGTCTTCAAACATGGTCGAGGTTGCGGTTGATGCGCAAGGCCGTATCAACGTCGACGAGAAACTGCGTGAGTATGCGGGCCTCGAACTTAACTCTCGCGTAATTGTCAGCGGCTCATTTGACCGAGTCGAAATTTGGGACCCAGAGCGCCATCAGCGCATCAGCGACTCTGGCACACAAGAACTAGCCGGCGCAGAGTAGAGCGAAAGGGGGTCAAGCAACAAACTTTTCGCAACCGTCACCAGTTGCACGAGTTTCGCTTATCAGCAGTCTCCCGGTTAACAAAATGGATAGCCCCCAACTCCGCCCGCTTTCCATTTCGCTATCCGGGGAGAAATCCCGGAGGCACCGTTGGCCGGGGGGCTGCTGATAAGCGAGACAACTGAGACTTCAACATCGAGTGACAGTTTGCAAGTTGCACTATATATATGACGACCTCAAATATTCAAGAAGGTTCTCATCTGCCTGTCATGGTTGATGAAATTGTTGAATGCTTCGCCTCGGTGCCTGAGGGCGTAATTGTCGATGCGACATTCGGTCTTGGCGGACACGCTGTGGCGATACTCAACGCTTATCCAAAGTTGCAGATTCTTGGACTTGACCAAGATGCTTCCGCAATCGCGAATGCCGAAAAAATGATCGCCGAAGATTCGAGTCTGAAAGGTCGACTAACAATTCGTCGTGTGCGATTTGACGCACTCGGCGAAGTTCTTGCAGAAATGTCGATTAGTCAAATTTCGGGTGCGTTGTTTGACTTAGGTGTCTCTTCGCCACAATTAGACGTCGCAGAACGTGGGTTCTCATATCGCCATGACGGTCCACTAGATATGCGAATGGATCAACGCAGTCAATTGAGTGCAGCCGAAGTCGTCAATAATTACGAAGAGAATGATCTCTCTCGGCTAATTGCCGACAACGCTGACGAAAAATTCGCCCGTCGAATCGCCAAAGCAATAGTCGCTGCGCGGCCAATAACCACAACTACCCAGCTTGCTGAAGTTGTGGTGGCGGCGATTCCTGCGCCTGCCCGCCGCACTGGTGGGCATCCAGCCAAGCGAACTTTTCAAGCAATTCGCATCGAAGTAAATAAAGAACTCGAGATTCTCGAGCGCGCAATGCAAATTGCAATTGATGCGACTAAATCAGGTGGGCGAGTCGCTGTTTTGACTTACCACTCTGGCGAAAATCGCATCGTCAAGCGCGTCTTTTCTGAGTCAGCTCGCAACCCCAACGAGCAAAACATGGCATCGCCATTTCTGCATGAATCGCGCTCGGGAGAGCGACTAACTCGTCGTGTTCGAGCCCCAAAGAACCCATCAACCAAAGAGCAGACACTTAATCGTCGGGCAAAATCTGCACGACTGCGCGTACTTGAAAAAACGCTCGTCGGGGTCGGCAACTAAATGGCAACCGCACTTGCGTCGCGACCAGCACCAGTTCGGCTTCGTCGACCAGCAGGTTCGGTAGTGCAACCAATTCGTCAGCCACACAGTCGATCAAAATCTGCGTCGCAACCAACTGAGCGTCCGGACCTGCGATTAGTTGAGACAATTCCTGTCAAGCGATTCTCGCTAGTCACATCTGCATTAATAATCATCGCATGCGTTTTGACTTCAATAGTTGTCTTTCAAACCGTCATCGCCGAGCAACAGCTGCGTTTAGACAAAATCACGACTGATGTGCGACTTGCGCGAATTCACTATGACGAGTTGCGACAGCAGCGTGCCGAACTTCGTGCACCCGACTATTTGCGAGAAAAAGCGATGATGCTCGGAATGTCGCAAGGTGTGTCGGCTGAGTTCGAAGAAATTCCCGCAGATGTCGTGGCAAGCGTCATTGCCGCAACTGGCGACATGGACAAAGAGTTGTTGAATCCGCCGATGCTTGAAGACTTGGTGTCTGGCACTATCAAAAGTGTGACGCCATGAGCACCGTCGCAGGACGCAGTCGATCCGGTGGTCGTGGTCGCTCGAATAACCGAATTGATGCGAATCGTGTTCGTAGTTCTGAGCTTTCGTATCGCGCAACTTCGGCAACAACTAAGACAAAAGATTTTTTCACAAAAGATCTACGGGGCGGCAACATGCACAAGCGCATCGTCTCAATGTTCGTAGTCGTGGCGATTTTGCTTTCACTGCTTGGTGTTCGAGTGGCGCTTTTGCAAACTGTTTGGGCCGGCGACTATCGCGAGGCAAGTGTCTCGCAGCGAACTCGGGTGCAGGTCATTCGTGCAGAGCGTGGTTCGATTTTGGATCGCAATGGTCGAGAATTGGCACTTCCTGTTCCGACCCGCACTGTCTTCGCTGACCCGCGGTCGGTTGTCGACCCAGTTGGTGTGGCCAACGTCGTGGCCGGCGTATTGCAACTTGACTCGCAGGCCGAAGTTGAGCTTGCAACCAAATTGCAGAACAAGACTTCGAGTTTCGTTTATATCGCCCGCCAGGCAGACAAAGAAGTCGCCGACGCCATTTTGGCTCTTGGGTTAAAGGGTGTTTCTTCTTATCGTGAGTCGGGCCGCGCACTTTCGAGTGCAAGTTTGCAAGCGGTTATTGGTCGAACCGATATTGACGGAGTTGGCATTTCTGGTCTTGAACTTAAATATCACGACCTTTTGACTGGCGTTGACGGTCGAATTGTTAGAGAAGTCAATAGCAGTGGTAAGTCGATTGCGGCTGGCGGAGGAGAGGTTCTTGAGCCAACGTCCGGCGGTCAACTAACTACAACGATTGATCGAACTATTCAATTTCAAGTCGACGGCATCGTCAAGCAGCAAGTCGAGCGTCTCGGTGCGCGTGGCGGCATGGCAATTGTGATGGATACGAAAACTGGTGAGATTTATGCGATGTCGAATATTCGTATCAACGAAGATGGCACTTATTCAAGTCAATCTGGCAACTTTGCAGCAGTCGAAGCAAACGAGCCAGGTTCTGTGGCCAAAGTTTTCAGTATTGCTGCGGCGATCAACGAGGGTGCTGTAGACACTTCTTCGTCGTTCAGTGTTCCTGGCTATCAAGTCTTTGACAAGGGCACCAAATGGGAATACAAAGTGACAGATGCTTACCCGCACGGACTTGAAGATATGTCAGTTCGCAAAATCTTTGTCGATTCGTCGAATATCGGCACGATCCAGATTTCAAGAACTCTTGACACAAAAAAGAACCACGAGTATTTGAAACTGTTCGGTTTCGGTACGAAAACTTCTGTTGAGTATCCAGGTGAATCTCGCGGGTCTTTGAGACCGGTCTCTAAATGGCAAGGCACCGAAAAGTTTTCGTTCTCTTACGGCTATGGCTATACATCAACTGCATTGCAACTTACAGCTGCTGTAAATGTCGTCGCGAACAAAGGTGTGTATGTCGCACCAAAAATGTTGCTTAAGTCAACCGACAAAGATGGCACAACAATTTCAACTCCTGCTTCAGCAACTCACCAAGTTCTTTCAGCGTCGACAGCCCAAACCATGACAACACTGATGACAGATGTCGTTTGCTATGGCACCGGCAAACTGGCGAAAATGCCTGGGATAAGCGTCGCTGGCAAAACAGGTACCGCTTATAAGTTGCAGGACAACGGCACATACACAAACGATGAAGGCGCCAGAACGTACTTTGCGTCTTTCGTTGGCTTCCTTCCGGCCAACAACCCGCGAATGACTGTTTTGGTATCAATCGATGAACCAGATCCTTATTCGAACGATCGATTCGGTGGCACAGCAGCTGCACCGGTGTTTGCACGCATCGGTCAAGTCTTGATTAACGAATTGAACATTCGCCCTGAGGGCAACGACTTGGGTTGCGTCGGTTCGCGCCCTGCAGAACTTGGGCCGAGCCACTGAGATGTCAGTAAAAATGGAACGCCAGTTAGATGAATTACTGGCAAGTACATCTGAAATTGTCGTTAATCAAATTATTGGCAACGCAAAGATAAAAGTTTCGGACATTACGCATGATTCTTCGAAGGTTTCTCGCGGAAGTATCTTTTGTTGCATCGTGGGCGAAAACGCCGACGGTCACAATTTTGCAAAAGTTGCGGCAGCAAATGGCGCCATCGCACTGCTTGTCGAGCGACGCGTCGAAGTCGACATAACACAAGTATTCGTTAGCGACGTGCGCTCGTCGATGGGATATCTCGCCGCAGAGCTGTTCAATCGACCAAGCGAAAAACTGAATGTAATTGGTATTACTGGCACTAATGGCAAGACGACAACTGCGCACATGTTGGCGTCAATCTTGCGACAGCACGGCTGGTCGACATCCGTGATTGGCACACTTACCGGCTCGAGGACGACACCAGAGTCGACAGATTTGCAGCGGCTTTTGGCCGAAGAACTAAATCGTGGCGGTCAAGCAGTTGTGATGGAGGTTTCTTCTCACGCGCTTGCTCTGGGTCGCGTCGAAGGAACCTCTTTCAAGGCGACAGTGTTTACAAATCTTGGTCAAGACCATCTTGATTTTCACAAGTCAATAGAAGATTATTTCGCGGCTAAAGCCAGGCTCTTCACGAACCAGTTCACAGAATTGTGCATCATCAATCGAGACGATGTGCGGGGTTCATTGCTAATCGACACCATCTCGAAAGACAAAGAACTATGTATTGAATCTTTCGGCATGTCAGATGCGAAAGCGGTTCACGCCGATGCATCAAAGATTTCATTCGATTGGCAGGGTCAAAAAATCGAATCATTGATGGGTGGAAATTTCAATGTAATGAACGCGCTAGCTGCCGCGACTGCAGCAGCCAAACTTGGTGTCACTGTTGGTGACATCGCTAAAGGTTTGGCTGCTGCAAGCGCTGTGCCCGGAAGGTTTGAGTCTGTTAGTGAAGGACAAGATTTTTCTGTGGTTGTTGATTACGCGCACACACCCGAGGCGCTACAAAATGTTTTGCTTGCTGGTCGCAAAATTGTCGGCGAACAAGCACGAGTGATAGTTGTCTTTGGTTGTGGGGGCGGGCGAGATCAGTCGAAAAGACCTAAGATGGGCGATGTTGCGACAAAGTTCGCAGATGTCGTGTACATCACTTCAGATAATCCCAGATATGAAGACGCCCAGACAATCGTCAAAGAAGTTCTACAAGGGGTTTCAAATGGTTCAGGCGTTTCGAGCAAAGTGATTACCGAGTTAGATCGTCGACTTGCAATCACTGCAGCGTTTGCGGCAGCCAAACCTGGCGACATAGTGATAATCGCCGGTAAGGGTCATGAGACAACCCAGACAATTGGCGCAAATGAAACGCCGTTCAGCGATGTTCAGGTTTCGCGTGAGCTGTTGAAGGCTGCTTCATGATTGCGATTCTCACTGCGGCCGCCGTGGCGATGATTGCATCGCTTATTGGCACACGAGTTTTGATTGCCGTGTTCAAGCGCATTGGTAAAGGTCAGCCAATTCTTGGTGCCGAAGATCGCGGACCAGTGCAGCACATGAGCAAGCAAGGCACGCCAACAATGGGCGGAATTGCAATTTTGTTTTCAGGCGCGCTTGGTTGGTTCGTTGCCCACCTTAGAGATGGGTTGCCGTTTTCAGATCAGTCGATGATTATCTGGGCCGCCGTGTTTGTGCTTGGCTTTGTCGGCTTCCTTGACGACTTTCTTAAAGTGCAACGTCAACATAATCGTGGACTTTTCTGGAAGAAAAAGGGCTACATCACTTTCGCCATTTGCATCGCTTTAACTTGGTGGTTGACGGCCGCAACTGGTGTTAGTGAAACACTTTCGTTTACACGAGCAGATTTGCCGGGCATCACATTTACGTGGCCGCTTTTTGTGATCTGGACAGCGTTAATGGTTTGGGGCACATCAAATGCAGTAAACGTGACAGACGGACTCGACGGTTTGGCCGCTGGTTCTGCATCGTTTGGTTTCATCGCCTTCACCGTCATCGCATATTGGGCGTTTAGAAATCCACAAATTTATAGCGATGTTGTAAACCCGCTTGACCTCGCGGTGCTTGCTGCTTCTTTGGCAGGTGCTTGTGGCGGGTTCCTTTGGTGGAATGCCGCACCAGCACGAATTTTCATGGGCGATGTCGGCGCTCTCGGGCTTGGCACTGCTCTCGGTCTGCTTGCGGTCACGACGAACACGCATCTTCTTTTGCCACTGATTTGCGCAATCAATGTGATCGAAGCCGGTTCGGTTGCGATTCAAATGGGAGTTTTCAAAGCATCGGGTCGTAAAAAACGTTTGTTCAAAAACTCTCCGATTCATCATCACTTTGAGCAAAGTGGCTGGCCAGAGACAACCGTGATTATTCGTTTTTGGATTATCTCGGCGATCTTTGTAGCGACTGCCGTGGCGGCTTTCATTGCCGACTTCACAAATATTCAAAGTCTCTATGGGTTTCGACGCTGAGATGACGACAACTCTCGTTTACGGACTTGCCGTCGCCGGGCGAGCGGTGGCTAGCGAGCTTGTGTCGCGTGGTGAGAGCGTGATTCTGGTCGATGATCTTGAATCTGAAAGTAACGCAGAGTTTGCACGTCAACTAAAAAGCGAGATTCAATTTCGGCCAACAGCCGCTGAGATTGCTGCACTCTTACATAAATCTGATCGTGTTGTGCCCGCGCCAGGCTTGCCTGAGACTCACCAGTTGTTTGATGAGTCACGTCGATTGCAAAAACCCGTGATGTCTGAAATCGAACTTGCTTATCAAATCGAACAGCAGTCATCAGCACCTCGACCGATGGTCGCAGTCACCGGCACTGATGGCAAAACGACGACGACTTTAATGGCGGCGGCGATTATAAATTCAGCGGGCAAAAAATCTCTTGCAGTTGGCAATACCGACCTACCTTTGATTGCAGCGTTACGTACCGACGCGCAAGCGTTTGCAGTTGAGTGTTCAAGTTTTCGTTTGGCGCTGACTCAATCATTTCGCGCCAAGGCTTCAGTGTGGTTGAACTTTGCTCCCGACCATTTAGATTGGCATACTTCGCTTGGCTCGTATCACGAAGCCAAAGCCAAAATTTGGGCACACTTACAGCCAACAGATGTGGCAGTCGTGCCGGTAGCTGATCAATCGATCACAAAAGTCGCAAAATTATGCGGTGCTCGGGTTGTAAGTTTCGGTGCAGACACTGGTGACTATCGCGTGTCAAACGGTGTGCTGACGTGTCCGTCAGGTGAAATCTTGCATCGCAATGAAATGGCGCGAAGTCTGCCGCACGACGTAACCAACGCGCTGGCCGCAGCGGCGATCACAATTGAGGCTGGCCTTGCGAATCGCAATCAAGTTGCGCAGGCTTTGCGAAGTTTTGTCAATGCGCCGCACCGAATTGAGTTTGTTGCTGAGAGCGAGGGCGTTCGTTGGTTTAACGACTCGAAGGCAACGAGCCCGCATGCATCGGGTGTCGCGCTCAATTCGTTTGAGTCGATTGTGTTGATTGCTGGCGGCAAAAACAAAGGTCTAGATCTAACTGAGATGGCCAAGAATGCTGACAAAGTCAAGGCAGTTGTGGCAATCGGAACCGCCGCAAAAGACATCGCCACGGTATTTTCGAAAGTGTGTGAGGTCAAAATTTGTAGTTCGATGCGCGACGCGGTGAGTTGCGCCAGCAAATTCGCTGCTTCAGGAGATGTCGTTTTGCTCTCGCCAGGTTGCGCTAGTTACGACTGGTACAAAAACTATGGCGAGCGGGGAACCGATTTCAAAAATGAAGTAATGACATTAATCAATAGCAAGCAAGTCAAAAACTAACAAAGTCGAGGAAACATGAGCACAGCAACTTCAGCAACAACCCCAAATCGAACGATGACTCTCGCTCAACGTCGTCGAGCAGTTCTTGATCGTGGTGGTTTGCTTTCATCTCGTCGAGTTGCACAGAAGCCTGCCAACACAACTTTCTTCATGATTTTTCTCACAGTGCTGACACTTGTGACATTCGGTCTGGTGATGGTTATGTCGTCATCTTCGATCGTCGCACTGAATCGCGGATTTTCACCGTGGACGATGTTCTTCAAGCAGTTGATGTGGGCATCTGTTGGCGGGCTAGGCATGGCGTTTTTCTTTCGCTTTCCTTATTCGTTGTTGCGACGATTTGTATTTCCGGTTTTGATCATCGCATTCGGGTTAATGTTCTTGCCCTTCGCACCAAACATCGGTGTCAGCATCAACGGTGCTCGCGCGTGGGTAGCAATGGGTCCGGTTGGCTTTCAACCCTCAGAGTTTTTGAAGTTGGCACTTTTGGTCTACTGCGCAAACCTTCTTGGTCGTCGCCAAAAAGAAGTCACTAATTTCAATCGAACATCACGCCCTGTGATTATTGCCTTGGTTGCGTCAGTTGCATTGTGCATTCTTCAACGCGACCTGGGTGGTGCAATCGTTTTGACTTGCATCGTTTTGGCAATCATGTGCATGGCTGGCATTCCGATGAGAATTGTTAACACCATCGCCGGCTCAGGCGCTCTTGCCGCACTATTTTTTACAATGGTTACTTCATCGCGACGAAATCGCTGGACAGCCTTTTTGAACTTAGATGAAACAAAGGGCTCTTTCGGTTATCAAGTTTGGCAATCGATACTGTCTATTTCTAACGGTGGGGTTTCTGGCGTCGGCGTCGGTGCGGGCACAGGCAAGTGGGGTTATGTTCCGCTAGCGCACAGTGACTTTATTTTTTCGACGATTGCCGAAGAGATGGGTTTGATTGGTGCCGCTGTTGTAATCGGCGGTTTCTTAACTCTCGTCGTGTTCGGCTTGCGCGCCTCACTCGGTGCAGAAGAACGATTCGGAGCACTTCTCGCGGGTGGCGTAACCATGTGGTTTGCAATTCAAGCAATCATCAATATCGGTGGGGTCACTGGTTCGATGCCCGTGACTGGTTTAACACTGCCGCTCATCTCGTACGGCGGAAGTTCGTTGTTGGTGTGCATGTCGGCAGCAGGGCTGTTGATGAATGTCGCGCGTAATATGAAGTGAGCAATCTTCACAAGTAGAACCTCTTGACCGCCTCTCGCCCCACTTTCTTTGCCGTCATAACTGGTGGAGGAACTAGCGGTCATGTAATACCCGCGCTGGCAATTGCAGAATTGCTGCAAGATGGTGGCGTCTCTAAAGATCAATTGCATTTTGTTGGATCAACAAACGGCATCGAAACGACTCTCGTGCCACCAACTGGTATTCCGATGTCGCTGTTAACCGTTCAGGGCTTTGGTCGGGGTTTGTCGCCGCGAGCACTTAAGAAAAATTTCCGCACTTTTCAAGTGTTACGCAACGCCTCGCGACATGCCGAGCGACTTCTATCAAGTTTGCGACCCTCTGTAGTTGTGTCGGTTGGTGGATACGTGAGTGTGCCAGCAACACGTGCCGCAAAAAAGTTGAAGATACCCGTCGTCACAGTTTCTTACGATCGACAACCTGGTTTGGCAACCCGTTTACAGGCGCGAAGTGCTTCTGGCGTTGCAGTCGCGTATTTGCCATCAAAACTTATAAATGCAACTCTTACCGGTGCGCCAGTTCGCCGAGTGTTGCGAAATCTTGATCTGTCATCAACTAGAACCGATGCTCGCACGCGACTATCGATACCAATTGATCGAAAAGTTATTTGCATTACAGGTGGGTCTCTAGGTTCAGCGAAACTAAATTCTGTTGCGCGAACACTTGTCGAAAACAATCAAAGCCGAAACGATATTTGTGTCATTCATTTGACTGGCGAGAGATACATCGACGATGACCTTCCAATTCTTGATAATGACACAGAGATCGTTTATCGTCGGCTTAAGTCGACTGTAGCGATGCAAGATGTGTACAGCGCGTCTGATCTCGTCGTTGCACGTGCAGGCGCAAGCACTATCGCTGAACTTTCAACAATCGGAATCGCCAGCGTGCTCGTTCCGTGGAGTGGCGCCGCAGAAGATCATCAAACCGCAAACGCAAAATGGCTTGACGATCTTGGCGGGTCATTGGTAATCAATGAAAGAAAGACCACTAACAATGAAATCGCCGATCAAATCATTGACTTGATTGACGATCAAGCCAAACTTCGAGTGCTTGCCAATGCCGCATGGTTGGCTGGCAAGCAGCACCGTGAGTCAACTCTCACCGAATTGATTTTCAGTGTGGCAGGACAAAAAGGTAGACAACACATTGACTTGCGCGAGCCGAAACGAGTTCATATCGTCGGTGTCGGTGGCCCTGGAATGTCGGCTGTTGCCACAGTTCTGGCCGAAATGGGTCATCAAGTTTCGGGTAGCGATATTCGTCGGTCAGAGTTAACAACTCGGCTCGAGAATCTTGGTATCACAATTAATATTGGTCACAATCCAGAAGTTGTTTTAGGTTGTGATTTCGTTACTGGTTCGCCAGCGATCGCCGAGTCAAACATTGAATATCAAAAAGCACGTGATTTAAATATTCGTGTTCTCTCACGAGCTGAAACTCTTGCAAGTATTTGCCGTTGCGCCACAAGCGTTGGTGTCGCTGGCACGCACGGCAAGACAACAACTTCGTCGATGCTCACAACTATTTTGCTTGGCGCCGGCAAAAACCCGAGTTATCTGATCGGTGGCGACGTAATTTCACTGAATCGTGGCGCATCGTGGTCGAATAGTGAGCTGTTCGTGGTCGAGGCTGATGAAAGCGATGGCACCCATGCTCAGCTTCCACTTGCTGCAACAATTTTGACGAACATCGACATTGATCATCTAGATCATTTCAAAACGCAGGCCGCCATTGAGCAAAGTTTCTTTGACTATGTCGGCAACATTGCCGGACCTCGAGTTTTGTGTCTCGATGACCCGGCATGCGCCTTGATTGCTCAAACGCACAATGCAATTACATATTCTGTCAACGACAAGTCTTCAGCCGATTTTGTTGCTACTTCGATCAAGTTCAAAAATGGAAGTTCTTCGTTTGGTGTCGCTCAAAATCTCGGCTCGCAGAGTGTTGAGCTCGGTCGCATAAATCTTCCGTTGCGGGGCCATCACAACGTAAGTAATGCGCTCGCCGCTCTTGCAATGGCGATGCAGTTCGGTGTTGAATTCGAACAGGCTGCGCAGGCGTTGAGCAATTTTGGTGGAGTTGCTCGTCGATTCGATGTTCAAGGCGTAGATCACGGCGCGACATTTGTAGATGATTACGCCCACTTACCAAACGAGATTTCTGCCGTGCTCTCAGGTGTTCGTGACGAGTCAGACAACTGGTCGCGTGTCGTGGCAGTTTTTCAACCAAATCGATTCAATCGCATGTCGGTGATTTCGCACCTCTATGCCGATTCGTTCGTCGCTGCTGACCTAGTAGTGATTACTGACATTTATTCTTCTGGCACCGAGCCAATTTCGGGTGTCACAGGTCAGCTTGTTGTCGATGCAATTCTTGAATCGCACCCAAACAGTCGCGTCATATATCAACCCAGTCGCACAAATCTCGTAGAGTTCTTGGCAGATGAAATCAAAGACGGTGATCTGTGTATATCAATGGGCTGTGGTGATATCTCTAGTTTGCCCAGCGAAGTGATCGCGCGACGTCGAGGTAAGTCAAATTGATCTCAGAATTCAGTCGCCCTAGCGATAAAGATTTGAACCGCTTAGCTTCGTTGCTCGGTGATCGCATCACCAAAGACGAGCCAATTGGCCCGTACACGACTTATCGAGTTGGTGGGTCTGCGTCATTGTTTATGCGAGCAATGAGCGTCGATGATCTGCATGCTGCTTCACGCGCGCTTGCAAAAGTGAAAATACCGGTGTTGATGCTCGGTCGCGGAAGCAACATGCTGATTAGCAATAGCGGCTTTCGCGGTTTAGCAATCGCCTTGGGACCATTTGCCGAGCAGATCAACCTTCCAAGTTCAGACCAAGACCCGATAGTCGTTGTTGGTGCAATGTCGTCATTGCCGGTGATTGCAAGGCAAAGCGTTGCTGCAGGTCTGCGAGGTTTTGAATGGGCTGTCGGTGTGCCAGGTTCGATTGGCGGCGCAGTGCGAATGAATGCAGGTGGGCATGGTTCAGACATGATTGCGTCGTTGTTGAGCGTGCGCATATTTCACATCGAACGTGGCATAGAAGCCAATGTTTCAGCAGCAAATCTTGGGTTGCGTTTTCGTGGCTCTGATTTGAATGATCAACACATCGTTTTGTCGGCGACATTGCGACTCGCAAGGGGAGACAAGGCCGAAGGCGAGTCTCGACTTGCCGAAATTGTCAAGTGGCGTCGTGAAAATCAGCCAGGCGGACAAAATGCTGGTTCGGTTTTTGTCAATCCAGTTTCGGGCGCCTCGTCGGCTGGTGCTTTGATCGATGGTCTGGGTCTGCGCGGTCATCGAATCGGCACTGCTTCGATCTCCGACAAACACGCAAACTTTATTCAGGCTGACGAAGACGGCAATGCAGATGATGTGGTCGAACTTATGACTTTCGTTCGCCAACGCGTTGTCGAATCACATGGCTTAGAACTGCGTAGCGAAATTCGTTTGGTTGGTTTTTCGGCGGCTATCTCTCAAGAAGCAGGCGCGATTGATCAGGGTGCGGTTTCTCGTAACACGCAACTTGAATCGGCTTTTGGTTCGGCGAATAATACTGATTTGTCGATTCCGGTGCCATCGTTTTCTGAACAACTTTCAGATGATGTGTTGGCCGAACTGAAAGATGCCTTTGATGGTGACGCAACACCGTCTGCAAATTTACGTGTCGTTTTACCAAATGACCCAGACAAGTCTCGCGACAAGTCTCGCGATGAGTCTCGCGATGAATCACGAGACAACTCATCGGCGACGAATTCGTCGTTAACACTGAAAACCAATAATGGTCGCGTCGTCATAGTTGATGAAGACCTTCGTTTGCCTGTTGATTCAGACCACCCGATCGATGAAATGACCAGTTCGGTGAATATTGCTCCGACATCTGACCCAAGCAACATCATCCGTGACTCACGAATCGAAGCTCGCGGCAAAGATGTAATTAGATCGCTCGCTTCAAATCGCCGACGTCTGCTTACTGCGGCTGGCTCTGTGATAGGTGTGGTAGCACTCGTGCTAATAGTGCTGGCGTCACCGATCGTCGGCGTTCGTAAAGTTGAAATTGAAGGCGCTCGCTATGTCAGCGCTGACTTATTGATCGCCGTTGAAAAATCTCTTGACGGTAAGTCAATTTTGACGGTTGATACACGGGCAGCCGAGCGACGACTTGAGGGTGATCCGTGGGTTGAGTCTGTGCGAATCAAATCGTTTTTCCCGTCAAGACTTGTAATCGAAATCGTTGAGCGCAAGCCGGTGGCCTTTTATATAGGTGTAGATAATCGGTCACGGGTCGTTGATCCGCAAGGTCGTGTTTTGGCTGTTGAAACAGGTCAACCCACCCAATATCTGCAGATCACTGGTGTTGGCCCCAACCTTGCACCAGGGGCGAGTGCTGGCACCGTTTACAAGGCGGCCGCTCAGCTTGCCGCAGGCTTGCCCACCGAGTTGAGCGAACGAGTTTTGAACGTTGGCGTGGGCGGACCAAACCAACTAGTCATGACTCTGCGCACCGGAACCCTGATTAATTTTGGCCCGCCGATCGACTTGCAGAACAAGTTAATTTCACTGCTAGTGCTACTGCGCAGACAAGACGCGAAACAAATTATTGCTATCGACTTAACTGACCCACGAACGCCAACTGTAAAGTCGAAGTAGAGACTTTCTCTAAACCTTCCTGAACGTTTCGCTGATGTTTGGTGCTAGTTGGCCGATGTGGCAGAATAACTGCACTCACAAACAGTGAGCACAACAAGCGCAAGCAGCGGGGGTTAATCCTAAATGGTCGGTCAACCACAGAATTATTTGGCAGTTATCAAAGTCATCGGTGTAGGTGGTGGCGGCGTGAACGCAATTAATCGCATGATGGAGTCAGGCATGCGCGGTGTCGAGTTCATAGCGATCAACACTGACGCGCAGGCACTGTTGTTGAGCGATGCAAGCGTAAAAATCGATATTGGTCGTGAGTTAACTCGCGGTCTAGGTGCAGGCGCTGACCCAGAGGTTGGTCGCGAAGCAGCCGAGCAACATCGTGACGAGATTCAAGAAGTTGTCGCTGGGGCCGACATGGTTTTCATTACTGCAGGTGAAGGTGGTGGCACCGGCACCGGTGCAGCGCCAGTAATCGCTGAAATCGCAAAAGCCGAAGGTGCACTCACGGTTGCGATTGTTACGCGTCCGTTTGCTTTCGAAGGTCGCCGTCGTTCGGTTCAGGCAGACGCCGGCATCGCAGCACTGAAAGAAAAAGTTGACACACTCGTCGTTATTCCTAACGAGCGACTGCTCACAATTTCGACTGACAAGACAACGATGCTCGACGCGTTCAAAAAAGCCGACGAAGTTTTGGTTCAAGGCGTTGCTGGCATCACAGGTTTGATCACAACGCCAGGCTTGATCAACACTGACTTCGCTGATGTCAAGACTGTGCTTTCAAATGCAGGCACTGCGCTTATGGGCACGGGCGCTGCAAGCGGCGACAACCGCGCGGTATTGGCAGCAAATGCGGCAATTAACTCGCCATTGCTCGAAGCTTCGCTCGAGGGTGCCCGGGGCATTGTCGTCAACATCACTGGTCCTTCAGATGTTGGTCTGTTCGAAGTTACGAACGCCATGGAGATCGTGCGTGGCGTTGCGCATCAAGACGCCAACATCATTCACGGCTTGGTAATTGATGACGACGTCAACGATGAAGTTCGAGTCACGGTTGTGGCTGCAGGTTTTGAACGATGGGACAGTGCTGCGCAACGTACCGCCTCCCGCGGTGATGGTCGAAACACAGCCACATCTGGCACAGTTCGCCCAGATGCCAAAGGCGGACGATTGAAAGATTTGTTTGGCGGCGCGTCTGATCCATTGAGCGGTGCAGATGACGACGACGATCTTCCATCGTTTCTAAAATAAATTTTGCATGTCGGTGACGACATGACCTCAGTAGACGCATCGCAAGTTGCCTCACGTGTAATCGAGATTCGCCAGCGCATCGTTGCGGCTGGCGGAGCAAATATCAAACTGATCGCTGTTACGAAAACATTTGATGTTGGCGCGATGATTGCGGCGTTTGATACGGGGTGTGATGGGGTGGGTGAAAACTACGCGCAAGAGTTGATTGCCAAATCAAGTGCACTGCCCATGGCAAAGCGCTTGCCAATACATTTCATCGGTCGGTTACAGAGCAACAAAGTTAAATCAATTGCAGAGTCTGTCGATGTTTGGCAAAGTGTCGATCGAGTAGACCTGATTAATGAGATTGCCAAGCGCTGTGTCAAGGCAGGTTCTGACATCCGACCGAAAATAATGTTGCAGGTCAACGCCACCGATGAGCCCGACAAAGGCGGATGCAATCCTCAAGAGGTGAGTCAGCTTTTCGACTTGGCAACGACCAAAGGGCTTGAGGTCGTGGGCTTGATGACGGTCGGACCAACAAGCAATGAGCCCCAACAAACGCAACGAGCATTTCGCTTGGTGCGAAAACTCGTTGACGACTTGGGGCTTAAGCAATGCAGTATGGGCATGACTGGTGATCTTGAAATCGCCATCGCCGAAGGATCGACAATGATCAGAATTGGCTCAGCCCTGTTCGGACCACGCGGTTAGTTGCATTAAGTCGCAACTCGTTATAGTCCGTATTTAGCCTCAAAATTTGAACTATCCTTGGCGTATGTCAATGTTTCGCCGAGCAATGGATTACTTGGGTTTAGGACCAGATGAGGCGTACGACGATTATGACGAATCAGTCGCAGTTGAACGCGATCGACGCATGCCGAGTCGAGGCCGTCAACGCGTAGAACGATTTGATGAACCAGAACCTGGCTATGACGACTACGACGATCGAGCCATGGGCGATCCGCGATCCAGTGGTATGCGTGCACAGCAGGCCCAACACGATTCAGGTGTGACTGTTCGTCCCGTTGCAGGGCGTCGCACTGAGGCTGTTGCGCGACCAGTAATGCCAGCGAGCGATCCTGTCACGATTCGCCCGACAAGTTATGAAGACGCAAAAGAAATTGCCGATCGTTTCAAAGAGGGCAATCCAGTGATAATCAATGTGCAGTCGACCGATCCAAAGACGATGCGCAGAATTATCGATTTTGCAAGCGGTGTTTGCTACGCCAATAGCGGCACCATGGAGAAAATGAGCAATGGTGTGTTTATGATGAAGCCATTTGGCGCACGCATCACGCGCGGTTAGCGCAGATTGGGTTTTAATTCAATGACCGGAATACTTTGCAGCCTTGTACAAATCTTTATCTACATGATCATTGTTCGGGTGGTCTTGTCGTGGTTTCCTTCAACAAGTGGCGGGGTAGTTGCGCAAATTTCATACTTTGTTGGTCGTTTTACCGAGCCAGTTCTCGATTGGACGCGTCGGGTGATGCCTCGAACGGGCGCTCTTGATCTTTCACCTTTGGTTGTCTTGCTGTTTTTGCAAATTGTTGTGCAGCGCCTGATTCTGAATTGTTAATTAATTCGTGTCTTACCCGCAGGTAGAACCACAACCGAACTTTCCATCACTTGAGAGCCAAGTTCTCGAATACTGGAAGACCGACGAGACCTTCGCTGCTTCGATAGAAATGCGCGACGCCGGAAAAAACGGCGAGAACGAGTTCGTTTTTTATGATGGTCCACCGTTCGCAAACGGTCTGCCTCACTATGGTCACTTGCTGACAGGTTTTGTTAAAGATGCCGTGCCTCGATATCGCACGATGCGAGGGCAGCGTGTTGAACGGCGCTTTGGTTGGGACTGTCATGGTCTGCCCGCCGAGGCCGAAGCCGAGCGTCAACTTGGTATCTCTGGACGTCAAGCAATCACCGATTTTGGTATTGATAAGTTCAACGACTATTGCCGTACATCGGTCTTGCAATACACCAGCGACTGGGAGCGATATGTAACGCGCCAAGCTCGGTGGGTTGACTTTCAAAACGATTACAAAACACTCGACACCCCTTACATGGAGAGCGTCATGTGGGCGTTCAAAACTCTGTGGGATAAAGGTTTGATTTACGAAGGCTTTCGTGTGTTGCCATATTCATGGGCTCTCGAAACCCCGCTTTCAAATACAGAAACGCGAATGGATGATGCCTACAAACAAGTGCAAGACCCAGCGCTAACTGTCGGGTTTGAACTTTCATCTGGCGAACTCTTGCTGGCGTGGACAACCACTCCGTGGACATTGCCGTCAAACTTGGCACTCGCTGTGGCGCCTGACGTTGAATATGTAGTCGTCGAACATGCGGGACGAAAATTCATAATCGCTGCCGAAAGATTGTCGGCATATGAGCGCGAGTTTCCTGAGCCGAAGATTCTTGAAACGATCATTGGTTCACAACTAGTCGGCCGCTCATATAAACCATTGTTCGATTATTTCGCCAACCATCCGGGCGCCTTTCGAGTTATTGCCGGAGATTTCGTTACAACCGAAGACGGCACAGGTGTCGTGCACTTGGCACCGGGTTTTGGTGAAGACGACCAGCGCGTCTGTCAAGACGAAGGTATTGAACTCGTCGTGCCAGTTGACTCGCGTGGATGCTTCACTAGCGAGGTTGCCGATTTCGAAGGCCAACTTGTTTTTGACGCCAACCCGGCAATTATTCGTGTATTGAAAGAACGCGGTGTTGTGATTCGTCACGAAACTTACGATCACGCTTATCCGCATTGCTGGCGCACTGGCAAGCCTTTGATTTACAAGGCAGTGGGTTCGTGGTTTGTCAAGGTCACAGCAATTCGCGATCGCATGGTCGAGTTGAACGAACAAGTTCAATGGGTGCCAGACCACCTGCAACACGGAAGTTTTGGCAAGTGGCTTGAGAACGCACGCGACTGGACAATCAGTCGCAATCGATTTTGGGGTTCGCCAATACCCGTTTGGCGCAGCGATGATCCGAATTATCCACGCATTGACGTCTACGGCAGCCTCGAAGAACTTCGTCGAGATTTTGGCGTTGATATTCAAGAATTGCATCGACCGACCATCGATAATCTGGTTCGCCCGAACCCAGACGATCCAACTGGCAAGTCAATGATGCGCCGAGTGCCCGAAGTTTTGGACTGCTGGTTTGAAAGTGGCTCAATGCCATTTGCCCAGGTGCACTATCCGTTTGAAAATCAAGAGTGGTTTGAAAATCACTATCCAGGCGACTTCATCGTCGAATACATCGGACAAACTCGCGGATGGTTTTACACCTTGCACGTTCTAGCAACAGCATTGTTCGATCGCCCCGCTTTTTCGAATTGCGTAAGTCATGGCATCGTCCTCGGAGAAGATGGCGCAAAGATGTCGAAGAGTCTGAGAAATTATCCAGATCCAATGAAAGTGTTTGACAGCCACGGCGCAGACGCGATGCGTTGGTATCTACTCTCGTCTTCAATTTTGCGTGGCTCAGATTTTGCCGTCACCGATGAAGGTATGCGTGACACCGTACGCCAAGTGATTCTTCCGTTATGGAATAGTTGGTACTTCTTGTCGCTGTATGCGAATGCCGAATCGGTCTCGGGTTCGGTAGATGCCTCGAGCGAAAACGTGCTAGATCGTTACATAATTTCAAAACTTCACGGTTTGGTTGAATCTACGACCAAGAGTTTTGACGCATACGATTTGTTCGCGGCTTGCGCCGAGATTCGAACTTTTCTAGATGTTCTAACTAATTGGTATATCCGCCGAAGCAGAGATCGGTTCTGGAAGGGTGATGTTGCGGCAATCAACACATTGCACACTGTTCTTCATTATTTGACGCGCGTTGCTGCGCCAGTGTTGCCACTCGTTGCCGAACAGATTTTTCGTGGACTTACAGGTGAGCGCAGCGTACATCTCGAGTCGTGGCCAACAGTCGAGGGCTTGCGACACGATGAGAGTTTGGTCTCGTCAATGGACCGTGTTCGTGATGTTTGTTCAACGACATTGTCTCTGCGCAAGATTCACAGTCGACGCGTGCGTCAGCCACTATCAAGTTTGGTAATCGCCACCGATAATTCTGGTGCGCTTTCTGCGTTTGAAGACATTATTAAAGATGAAGTAAACGTGCGGTCATTAAGTTTTTCAGACGATGTCTCGTCTGTCGCCGAGTTTGAGTTGCAAGTCGTGCCCAGCGTTGTCGGTCCACGTCTTGGGGCAAGCACGCAAACTGTCATCAAAGCGGTGAAAAAAGGCGATTGGGTACGCAAAGGCGACATTGTCACAGCGGGTTCGGTTGACTTGCACCCTGGTGAATATCAACTCAAACTTGTGCCTAAGGCTTCGGGTGCTAGTGCCGCACTGGCAAGTTCTTCAGGTGTGGTTGTTCTTGATATCGAATTGACACCCGAGCTCGAAGCCGAAGGCGCCGCCCGCGATGTGATTCGTTTGGTGCAGCAACACCGTCGCGACGCTGCACTCGATGTATCTGATCGAATCAAGCTTCGACTGAGTTTGCCCGAAAAACTGTGCGCACAAATCTCGCCACATCATGAAACCATCAAGGCAGAGACTCTGGCTGTTGACCTCGAGGTCACGATTTTGACTGAGAAACAGTCGCCGAACGCCGATTTAGATGGTGTCGCGGTGTTTGTCGCGCTAAATCCGATATCGTAGCGCGATCATATAAGTAGGTTCTAAACAAGAACCACTTGAGAGGTGACAATGGCAACTGCTAAGCAGAAAAAGCAGGCAATGGCTAAAAAGAAAGTTGCGGCGCGCAAGAAAGCAGAGCTTAAAAAGAAGCTTGCTCTGCGCAAAAAGCTTGAGATGCAGAAGAAACTGGCTCTGAAAAAGAAGCTTGAACTCAAGAAGAAGTTTGAAATCAAGAAGAAACTCGAGTTGAAGAAGAAACTTGAACTCAAAAAGAAACTCGAACTCAAGAAAAAGCTCGAGTTGAAGAAGAAACTTGAACTCAAAAAGAAGCTTGAATTAAAGAAGAAGCTTGCTCAGATCAAGGCAGCAAAGAAGCAAAAAGATCTCGAAACGCGAAAAGCGTTGGCCGAGCGCAAGCGTCTGCAAAAAGAGAAGCAAAAAGAAGCACAGCGCCTAGCCAAAGAACGCGCAAAACTCAAAGCCCAACAGCAAGCCGAGCGGTTGGCGTTGAAAGTCGCCAAAGAGAAACAGCGTCAAGAAGAAAAGCAGGCTCGCGAAGCCGCAAAGGCCGCAAAGCTTGCAGCACGTGAGGCTGCTCGTTTGGCTGAGATTGAAGCAAACCGCAAGCCAGTTGCTCCGCCGAAGCCACCAATTATTAAAGGTGTAATGCAAGATGGCATCACACCGACCAAAGAATTCAACATTGAGTTTTTGATGTCACAACGCGAACTATTGATAGTTGAGCGGCGCAATCTGCTCGGACAAGCAGATCAACTCGAAAGCGAAGCGAATGCGATTGTCGAAAACTCAGAGATGGGTGACGTTCAATTCGATGACGAGGGCGGCGAGGGCGACACGATGGTCGTCGAGCGTGAGCGCGATCTGACTCTTTCTGCATCGGCGCGACAAACAGTCGAAGAAATCGATGAGGCACTCAAGCGACTTGAAACAGGTGACTACGGTTATTCATCTCGGTCGGGTTTGCCAATTCCGCGTGAGCGCTTAAAGGCGATTCCGTGGACAACAGAATTAGTAATCGAGCGCGCAGGTGGCATTGGTTCTTACTAGATCGACTGGCCAAACGCCCAAGCTAATTATTGTTGCGGTAGTTATTGCCGATCAGGCGACCAAGAATTGGGCGCTTAATTCGTTGAGTGATGGTCGAACAATCGATCTTTTCTGGACATTGCGGTTTAACTTGGTATTCAACTCTGGCATGGCGTTTTCGCAGGGTCAGGGGTTGGGGCGACTGATTGGTTTGTTGGCAATCGGCGTCGCGGTGTGGCTTTGGTTGAGCTTGAAAAAAGCATCTACTAATTTGTCGATAGTTGGCACTGCGATGTTGATTGGTGGCGCTCTCGGAAACGTCGTTGATCGATTGTTTCGCGGCGAAAAGTGGCTTGCCGGTTCGGTTATCGACTTTATTGACTTGCAGTGGTTTCCGGTGTTCAACATCGCTGATTCGGCTGTCACGCTTGGGGCTGCAATGTTGATTACTTCGTCTGTTGTTGCTTCGCGCACAAAGTTACAGTCATGAGTCAAGACAAATTCGCCAACGACGAGTCAGACAGGCGAGTGATCGATGAGTTTGTGCCTGCGGCGCTCGCTGGTCAAAGAGTCGATCGAATCGTTTCGCTCGTAGCAGATATTCCGCGAGCTGCAGCCGCCTCACTCATTGAGGCTGGTGCTGTCATCTTGGATGGTGTCGCAGTCAAAGCCGGAAAGATAAAAGCAACTGAGGGTCAACATCTAAAAGTTGAACTTGCATTGCTGCCAAAAAAACAATTGCCAATGGCTGAGCCAAATATCGATGTCGAAATTGTTTATGAAGACACCGACATTCTCGTAATCAACAAACATGCCGGCATTGTTGTGCACCCTGGCGCTGGCAATCCGACGGGCACGCTAGTGAATGCAATTTTGGCGAAATATCCAGACATCGCAAATGTTGGCGACCCATTTCGCCCAGGTGTCGTACATCGCCTAGATGCGGGCACCACTGGTTTGATGATGATGGCTAGAACTTCTCGTGCCTACGAGTCTTTAGTTGATTCACTCTCACGTCGTCTGGTGACACGCCGATACTTAGCTTTGGTGTGGGGCCACATGAGTGCGGCCTCGGGTGTGATTGATGCTCCGCTTGGTAGAGATCAACGTGATCCGACAAAAATGGCGGTGTTAAGTGACGGAAAAGTTGCACGCACGACTTATGAAGTGCGACAAGCTTTTAATATTCCCGTTGATTGTTCATTGATCGAGTGCGGACTCGAAACTGGTCGCACCCATCAGATTCGAGTACATCTTGCGACTCTCGGCCACAGTGTTGTCGGCGATGTTGTTTATGGTGGGGCGCGCAGCGTGTTGTCGTCGCCGCGTCCGATGTTGCATGCCACGAGCCTGAACTTCAAGCATCCTGTCTCAGGTCAAGAAATGAAGTTTGCAACTGAGTTACCTCAAGACTTCGCCTCTGTCTTGGCGAAGTGTTCGCAGCGCGTCGACTAGTTACTTTTTTGGCGAAGGCCAAGCCGCTTCGCCGTTTGAGATTGCAGCGATTTCTTCGAGTGTGTATTTGGCTAAGTGCTCGCGCATGTGTTCGCTGGCTAAGTTCCAGACGGCTAGCAAAACGCATTGGCCGTCATGATCGCACGCACCGTCTTTGTGTGGTTCGCCGAAGTCGCCGACTGTTATTGGTCCGTCAACCGCAGAAATAATTTCTGAGATGCGAATATCTCCGGCAGCCTTGGCCAAAATGTATCCGCCGCCGACACCGCGTTTCGACTTGACCAAACCGGCACCTTTTAGAGCTAAAAGAATTTGCTCTAAATAAGGTTGAGGCAGAGCGGTGCGTTCGGCGATATCTCGAACCGAGGTTGGCCCGTCTTCTTTGGCGTGCAAAACCAACGAGAGCAACGCACGGCAGGCGTAGTCGCCTCGGGTAGAAATTCTCACATCTTTATACTAATGACACGCGTTTATGTGACTTTTACCTGGCTGTTTTCGCCGAAGAATTGCGTGCTCAGACGAACAAGCCTGAACTACTCTCAGGGGGCACAACATGGCGACTCCAACTACAACCGGTCCGCGACTTCCTGACTATAAAGATGGTTGCATAACGGGCATCATTCCGGCTTTGCTTGGTCCGCAAGGCACAAGAGAGATTCCAGATTGGATGCCGAGTTGTGTCAAAGGTGCGCGACAAGTTGTGCTTCTCGTCATCGATGGTCTTGGCTGGCACCAACTTCAAAAAAATCTTGTGCACTGTCCGACACTTGCTGCCATGCAGGGTTCGTCGATTACTACAGTCGCACCAACAACAACTGTTAGCGCACTTACCTCGATAACGACAGGTCTCGCTCCAGCCGAACATGGTTTGGTGGGATATCGCATCGACATGGGTGCTCGCGTAATGCAAATGCTCAAGTGGGGCGACGAAAAGGGCGATCTGCGAAATATGTATCCACCTGATTTGATTCAGCCGTGCCCACCGTTCATGGGGGCCAGTGTGCCGGTACTTAGCAAGGCAGAGCTCGAGGGCTCGGCTTTCACCGAGGCTCACCTTCGTGGTGTTCGCGCTCGAGGTTGGCGGGCAGCATCAAGCATCGCGGTCGAAGTTGGGCAACTTCTGCGAAGTGGCGAAAAATTCATCTATGCCTACTACGACGGTGTTGACAAGATTGCCCATGAACGAGGCTTTGGCAGTTTTTATGAAGCAGAGTTGGCTAGTGCTGACGGCATAGTCAGAAAAATTCAAGACGCTCTGACTCCTGGTGCTGTTTTGATTGTTACAGCTGATCATGGTCAAGTAATGGTCGGCACAAACACAATGCCACCACATCCTGAGGTGATGGCGATGGTTGCATATCAGTCTGGTGAAGGTCGTTTCAGGTGGCTGCACGCTCGCGATGGAGTTCAAGTCGAACTATTGGCCCGCGCAATCGCGCACCATTCTGATGTCGCGTGGGTTGCCAGTAAAGAACAAGTAATCGATGAAAACTGGCTTGGGCCCCGACTGGGTTCGGCAACACGCAAACGTCTGGGTGATGTTGTGCTTGTACCGAGAGAGCCAATTAGTTTTGATGATGCAGCCGATACTGGCCCGTTTATATTGCAGTGTCGACATGGGGCTTTGACCGATGATGAACTAGATGTACCGTTGCTCGCAACAGCAGTTCAGTGATAAGTTTGGCGACCCACCATGAAAAAACCTGAAGATAAGCCAGCCGAACTAAACCAACCAGCCGAGATTGTCGAAGAGCAGAGCGAAACTACGCTCGAAACCGTTACCGCGCCGGCAAAAGTTATGCGTATTGGTTCGATGATCAAGCAACTGCTCGACGAAGTTCACTCGATGACTCTCGATATACCGTCGCGCGAACGTTTGGCAGAGATCTACGAGCGGTCGATAGTTGAACTTGCCGAGGCTCTTTCGCCAGACTTGCAAGAAGAACTGCGAATGTTGGCTTTGCCGTTTAACGATGGTGAAGTGCCATCTGATGCTGAGTTGCGTGTGGCTAAAGCACAGCTGGTCGGCTGGCTCGAAGGCCTCTTCCATGGCATTCAAGCCACGATGTTTGCGCAACAGCTTTCAATGCGACAGCAAGTCGAGCAGCGGCAAATTCAATCAGGTCAGGCTCCGAATGCTCAGCCAGGGGAACGTCCAGGAACTTACCTTTGATGGGTAAGTCGTTTACCCACCTTCACGTTCACACCGAGTTTTCGATGCTCGATGGGGCATCACGATTAGACGAACTTGTCGATCGTGCAGTCGGAGATGGTCAAACGGCTCTAGGCATTACCGATCACGGCAATATGTATGGCGTCATCGATTTTTATAAAGAGTGCACTAAGCGTGGCATCAAGCCGATTATTGGCACCGAGGCATACATGGCCTACGAAACTCGGTTCGAGCGTCCGACGCGTCGGGGACGAGTCGACGACAGTGGTGGCGACACTGAAGCTGGCAAAAAACTTTACTATCACTTGACGCTTCTCGCTGAAAATAATGTCGGATACAAAAATCTGATTCAGTTGGCGAGTCTCGCGTTTCTCGAGGGTTACTACTATCAGCCGCGAATGGACTGGGAGTTACTGACAAAATACAGCGCTGGTCTAATCGCTACATCTGGTTGCTTGGGTGGTCATGTTTTGCAGGCGCTGAAGAACGGCAAAGACGAAGAGGCATTGAAGACAGCTGCACGACTGCAAGAAATTTTTGGCAAAGATAATTTCTTCATCGAACTACAAGATCACGGCATTCCATTGCAGATCGAAACAAATCCAAAGTTGATCGAGATTGCTAAAAAGCTTGGGGCACCGTTATTGGCAACGAATGACTGTCACTACACACATCGCGAAGACAGCTCAGCGCATGACGCATTGTTGTGCGTGCAAACCGGATGCACGATTGCTGACCCAAATCGTCTCAAATTCGAAGGTCATGAGCACTATCTCAAGACCGCCGAAGAGATGCGTTGGCTTTTTCGTGAGCAACCAACATCTTGCGATAACACTTTATGGATCGCCGAACGGGCGAAAGTTGACATTCAATTCAATGTTCCGGTTCTGCCAAACTTTCCGATTCCTGAGGGCTTCGCCGACGATCACGCATACCTTGAGCATTTAACTTGGCTCGGCGCCCAGCAAAGATGGGGCGAGAAGCTTGCACCAGATGTTGTTGAGCGAGTTGCATACGAGTTATTGACCATCAAGACAATGGGTTTCAGTTCTTATTTTTTGATCGTCTGGGACTTAGTGCGATATGCACACGAAAAATCAATTCGCGTCGGCCCTGGTCGTGGTTCGGCCGCTGGCTGCGCTGTTGCATATTCGTTGCGAATTACAGATCTTGATCCGATCAAGTACGACTTGTTGTTCGAGCGATTCTTGAACCCCGGACGTCGATCGATGCCAGATATCGACATGGACTTCGACTCGCGATATCGCGATGAAATGATTCGATACGCGTCTGAAAAGTACGGTCGCGATCATGTCGCTCAAATCATCACTTTCGGCACGATCAAAGCCCGCAATGCCGTGCGCGATGCGGCACGAGTGCTGGGGTTTCCTTATGGCTTGGGCGACAAGATCGCTAAGTCGATGCCACCGGTAGTGATGGGGCGAGACACACCACTCAAATATTGCTTTGAAGAGAACGAACAGCATGTTGACGGTTATCGTGCTGCAGCAGAATTGAGAGCGCTCTATGAGAGCGATCCAGATGTCAAAACCGTCGTCGATACTGCGCGAGGTCTCGAGGGTTTGAAACGCAGCGTCGGTATTCATGCCGCAGCTGTAGTGATTACAAAAGAGAAATTGACCGAATACTTGCCGATTCAGCGAAAAGCCGAATCGGGTCAAGATGCAGATCTTGCGCCGATTGTTACCCAATACGAAATGCACGCAGTCGAAGAGCTCGGTCTATTGAAGATGGATATCTTGGGCTTGCGCAACCTTGACGTAATCACAGACGCGAACAAGATGATTCAAGAATTAAGTAACCCCGATTTTGACATCGACAAGACGCCATTTGACGACATAAAGACATTCGAACTGTTGCGTCGTGGCGACACAATCGGCGTATTTCAACTTGAATCGACCAATATTCGTGCGTTGGTTCGCAGTATGGTGCCGACAACAATCGACGACATAGCTGCAATCGTTGCTCTCTATCGACCAGGCCCGATGGGTGCGAACATGCACAATGACTATGCCGACTTTAAGAACGGTCGAAAGACGCCAAAAATATTTCACCCAGATGCCCAAGATCTGCTGGGTGATACTCAAGGTTTGATGATTTATCAAGAGAGCATGATGCGTGTAGCCCAAAAGTTCGCCGGCTACAGCCTCGAAGAAGCTGATGACTTACGCAAAGCCTGCGGCAAAAAAAATCGAGCCGACATGAAGAAGCAACGTGCAAGTTTCGAAAAAGGTTGTGTTGATCGTGGTTATGGTCAAGAACTTGGTGAGACACTTTTCGATTCGATCGAGAACTTTGCCGACTACGCATTCGGCAAAAGTCACGCATACGGGTATGCGTTCATTGCCTATCAAACTGCGTTTCTCAAAGCCAATTATCCGTTCGAGTATCTTTCGTGTCTGCTGACAAGCGTCAAGGCAAGTTATGACCGCGCCGCGATTTTCTTAGCCGATGCTCGTGCCAGCAATATCACTGTCAAAACCCCAGACATAAATTCGTCGGGGGTCGACTTCGTGCCGGTCGTCGAGGGCGATAGCCGTGTGATCAGTTTCGGGCTTTCAGCAATTCGCAACGTCGGTGAGGCCGTCGTCAGTCAGATCGTTGACTACCGACGAGCAAATGGTTCATTTACTTCGTTCTACGATTTTGTTGATCGCGCACCGATTTCTACGCTGAATAAACGCACCGTTGAATCGTTGATCAAGGCGGGTGCTTTCGACTCTTTGGGTCATCCGCGCAAAGGGTTGCTCTTGGTGTTCGAATCAATCATCGAGAACACTCTCAATCGACGCCGCGAACGTGATCAAGGAGTGATGAGCCTTTTCGATCAAGGCTCTGACTCGAATTCAAGTTTCTCTGAGCAGATCGAGATACCGAACATAAATTACGAAAAGTCTGAGCAACTCAAAATTGAGCGCGAAATGCTCGGTTTATATGTATCTGATCATCCTTTGCGTGGCGTCGAGGGTCAGTTGCGACGCAAGGTCGAATGTTCTTTGGCTGACCTTGACGAAAAAAATGATGGCGCCTATCTGACTCTCGGCGGGGTTATCACGGTGGTCAATCGAAAGTTCACTCGCAAAGGCGACCAGATGGCGGTACTGACGATTGAAGATCTGCAGGGCTCGGTTGAGGTCAATATTTTTCCAAAAACGTATGCAAGTTTTGGTCACTTGATTGATGAAGACACAATCATCACCGTAAGAGGCCGACTTGACAGGCGCGATGACTCACGAATTTCGTTCAATGCACAAGAAGTAAAAATCGTTGAGCCAATGCGGGCGAGCGATATGAGTCTGCACATCGAACTCACGGGTAGGTCGTTGTCGCAAGAAGACATTTTTAACTTGCAAGAATTGCTAAAAGATCACGGAGGGCAAACGCCAGTACAATTACATATGCCTGGCGGCAAGAGTTTGCGTTTGGCCCCCGAATTCAATGTTGATATTGACCGCGCTATTGGTGCTCTGCGCGCGTCGTATGGCAACAGTGTCTACATCGGCTGAGTGTCTCGTTAGATAATTGATAACGAGTTTTCTAAAGTAATTAACTGAGCCATCGGAAATTGACAGTTTTGCTGGCAGAATAGAAGGGCTATGCCGCTTGTTGTCAAAACTATCGATGCCTCAGCGTTAGTTGATTCAGACCTTGATGACCTTGCCGCAATGGGTGGTTCATTCGGCATTGGTGCGATCTCGAAAGCAAAAGAAGATTGGGTGCTGTTTGCCAGCGCAAAACTCGACGGCAAATTGCACGGCTTCATGTTTTCAACTCTCGAGCGAATTGGTGGCACGCCGTGTGTTTTGCTGGGCATGCTGAGCGTCAAACGGACTTCAAAGCGAGATCAAATTCTTAAGGGCTTGATGAGCGAGGCATATCACCGCGCGCTGATGGCCTTCCCTGACGAAGATGTTGTCGTTGGGTCACGATTCGTATCGGTAGATGCGCTCGAGGCTTTCAAGTCATTAACAGAATTGATTCCGCGACCAGATCATCGTGCGGTTGGCGAAGAACGGGCTTGGGGTCGACGCCTGGCCAGACGTTTCGGTTGCGAATCGGCGTATGACGAGCAGTCTTTTACGATCAAGAGCAACGGTCAAAGTGGGTTTATAGATTTTGAGTCGCTGAAGCCGGGCAAAGCACCAGCCGACGTTGCTGCACTTTTTAAGAGCGTGTCAGCCAAGAAGTCTGGCTCGCTAGTCGTGCACGGTTGGACGATGACCGAAAACTTGCTGAAACTCGGCAAGCACTAAATATTTTGTTATGCAGTTCGCGGACTGCGTTCGCTCACGCAAAATGGTGCGTGCATTTCGCAAGGCGCCTGTCGATTCAGAACTTTTAAACAGAATTGTTGATCTTGCGTCACGCGCTCCGTCAGCCGGAAAAACTCAGGGCTGGCATTTATTGCTACTGCGCGATGAACAAACTGCAAAATTTTGGAATCTTTCATTGCCACGTGAAAAACGGTCAAGCTTTCGTTGGCAACATCTTCTAGACGCGCCAGTGATTGGTTTGGTTTTTGCCGACCCTCACGCCTATCTAGAGCGCTATAGCGAACCCGACAAGGCGAAAACGAAACTCGGTGACGAAACATCTGCGTGGCCAACGCCATATTGGACGGTCGACGCATCTTTTGCGACGATGCAACTTTTGCTCGCCGCGCATGATGTTGGGCTCGGCGCGCTTTTCTTTGGGGTATTCAATGGCGAAGACCAGTTGCGGGCTGAATTCAAAGTTCCTGAACAGATGCAGCTAATCGGTGCAGTGGCAATCGGTTGGCCACTGTTAGACAAACCGACTGACCGCGGTGCCAGCGCTAAGCGTCCAAGGCGCAAACCATCAGAGATTATTCGTGAGGGCAGTTTTTAACTCAGAGAAGCAAGAGCCTCTCGCAATTGATCGACTGTCGACACTGGTGCACTGCAGACATAATTTTGGCAAACATAGGCAAACCCCGGTCGCCGGTCTTTCCAAAGTGGTGATTCAAATGGCTCGCCGTAGGTAAGCACGGCCGTCGGTAACCAACTCTGTTTGACCAAATCGATTAATTCGGGTTTGTCTCCAGTTATCGCAATCTCAGTGACACCCTTGTTCAAGAGATAAACCGCGTGCAATAAATTGCCGAAAGCACTTGGCGCAGCCTCAGCGATTCGTGTGAAGAGTCGCAGTATTTCGTGGGCGTAGCGCGAGAATTTCTCGTCGCCAGTTAGGGCCCCGAGTCTCAGCAGGGCGTTTGCAGCCACTGAGTTCGCAGATGGCGTGGCATTGTCAAGCAAGTCTTTTTGCCGCACAATTAATTGCTCGGCATCGGCCGCGACCGTAAAAAAGCCACCGTTTTTCTCATCCCAATAATCGGCAAGAAGCTGCTCAGTGACTTCGATGCTGCGCGAGATCCATATTGCTTTTCCGGTTGCTTCTGCAAGACGGGTAAATGCATCGACCAAATGTGCGAGATCGCAGGCGAGTGCCCGATGTCTAGCCCGTGGTAGGCCGTCATGTTGCCAACTGCGCATCCATCTCGAAGAACCGTTTTCGAGATCGCTGATTCGTAATTCGCGAAACAGAAACTCACAGTTCTGTTCGGCTTTCTCGAGCCAGTCTTTGCGGCCCAGCAAGTTTGCTGCCTCAATCAGCGATGCAGCCATCATCGCGTTCCATTCGGTGAGAATTTTGTCATCTAGCAGTGGGCGCTTTCGTTTTTTTCTGGCCTCGAAAATAATCTTGCGTATTTCTTCGATCTCTGGCGATCGCTTGAAGTCACCCCTGTGGGTCAATCGGGTCGGGATATTCTTTCCTTCAAAGTTGCCTGCATCCGAGATTTCATAATGGTCAAAAGCGAGTTCGACCAAATTCTTTGGCAGAATCTCGCGCAACTCAGATGGTGTGAAGACATAAAAGTATCCCTCATGTGAATGGCCGTGATCATCGAGCGAATCTGCATCTTCTGCGCTGAAAAAACCTCCGTCTTGATTGCGTAAGTCGCGCAGCACATACTCAACTATTTCTGAACAAATCTGTTGGTAATTCTCAGATTTGAAAACGGTGGCCGCGTGTGCATAGACGCGAAGAAGTAGGGCCTGGTCGTAGAGCATTTTTTCAAAATGTGGAACCAACCATTTTTCGTCCACGCTGTAGCGCGAGAATCCACCACCGATGTGGTCATACATTCCACCTGAGGCCATCGCGTCCAACGTTGTGACGATGATGTTTTTCAATGTTTCGCTTGGTTCTTCTTGGTATCTTCGTAGCAACAAATCAATGTTCATCGTGCTCGGAAACTTTGGCGCGTTGCCAAATCCGCCCCATTGATGATCAAATGCTGCTTCGAGTTGCTCGCATGCTCGGGTCACTAAATTAAAATTTGGCAACGATTCGTCTGGGGTGACGGCTGCGGTTCTCGAGAGTGATTCACCGAGTGCCACAATGTTGTTCTCGATGTCGGTGCGACGGTTTTGCCATGCATCGCTGACAGCGTTCATTAGTTTCATAAACGATGGTTTCGGAAAGTAAGTACCGCCATAAAAAGGGTGGCCATCGGGGCTCATGAATACGGTCATCGGCCAACCGCCACGTCCTGACATTGCCTGTACGGCATCCATATAAAGAGCGTCAATGTCGGGGCGCTCTTCACGATCGACTTTGATGTTCACGAAAAGTTGGTTCATTAAGTTTGCTGTTTCTTGGTCTTCAAAACATTCGTGGGCCATGACGTGGCACCAGTGGCATGCCGAATAGCCGACTGAGAGCAAAATCGGTACTCCTCGGCGTTTAGCTTCGGTGAATGCCTCGGGTGACCAACTAAACCAATCGACAGGGTTGTTTTGATGTTGTCGAAGATACGGGCTTGTTTCGAGCGCCAGACGATTGCTCATTTAATTTGTTACTTCGTTCTTATCAACAATCTCAAGAACGACAGTTTGTGCCAAACCAGAGTACGGAGTTTTTGGTTCTGCGAAAATTCTGATCTTGCAGGTACCACTCGTATCTGCGATCAGAGATTGTCGCACGATTTTGCAAGGTCCTGAGACAACGCGCGCACTTGTCTTGCTTTTTGAAGCGCTGACTACCAAATCTTTAATCGGTGTTTTAGTGCCAACTTCAAGAGTTGAAATCGTCGTCCATATTGCTGAAACCTTTGGAGTGGTGGACGAAAATCGCATCTGAGGCGTGCCGCCAACAGAAATCAAAGTGCCGAATCGCAAAAATGTGCCGATGTCTTTTCGAGTTGGTGCGTATACGTTTTTCTGTGCGCGTGAAATTGCCACACAATCCAAGGGAATCACAAGCGTTGCATCGCCAGGTGATAAACAGCGGTACCACTGCAATCTTTCACTTTCTGGAATTTGCACCGTTCCGCCAATTGATTCTTGGCCAACACGACCGAGAGATGAAACGGTTGGAAAGACGACTTGTTCCGGGAAGAATCCGAGCGCCTTAAATATTGCGTAAGCATCTATGAGTCCGGCACCAAATACTTCATCGCGCCCTGCTGCGCCGATGTCTTTTGCAGTTGCGATCATGACTTCGCGAACCTGAAGCGCACTAAAGTCAGGTCGCGCAGCAAAGATCAAAGCAGCGACCCCACTGACATGCGCGGTCGCCATGCTGGTGCCACTCATTGTTACGTAAGGTTCGTTTGCGCCTGCACATCGGCGAGAGATATCGACAATTGCGTCGAGCCGAACGGTAGAGCAAATATTGATGCCGGGCGCGGAGATATCAATGTAGGCGCCTCGTTGATTGAACGATGGGGCATTGAGAGTTTGGTCGACTGCTGTTACAGCAATCGCCAAGTCATTGCCAGCTGGGTAGGTGGTGCCTGCCGACGGACCACCGTTGCCGGCCGCGGCTACGACCAATACTTCGTTCTCGGCGGCATATTCGAGCGCAATTTGTAATCCGCCAGTTTGAACGGCTCCGCCCAAAGACAGGTTTATGACTTGAGCACCTTGATCAACAGCGAAGCGAATTGCTTGGGCGAGGTCGACTTCTGATCCATCACCTCGCGAATCAAGAATTCGAATCGGCAAGATTTTTGCGTCAGGTGCAATGCCGCTGATTCCGATTGCGTTGTCGCGTTGGCCGGCGATGATGCCAGCCACATGCGTGCCGTGGCCGACTGGGTCGACATCTGTCGATGGCTCACTAATTCGACCGCGGACAATTGCCCGACCGGCGATTAGGTTTTGGTTCAGATCAGGGTTTGGGCCAGAGCCAGAGTCGATTACTGCAACGGTGACACCTTTGCCGGTAGACAAAGTCCAGATTTCGCTCGCATTTATTGCACTGATACCCCATTGTGATTCGAAAGCCGGGTCATTTGACGCTTGCGCAATCGCTGCGCTAAAAATTGAAACCGACAGCGAAGAGATGAGTGCAACGACGCCGAAAGCAGAAAAATTCTTGCTCGAATTTTTCATTTGACCTTAAGCGCCAGTTGAGTGAAAACCACCGTCGACATGAATGATCTCGCCGGTCGTCGCCGGAAACCAATCGCCCAATAGTGCAACCGCACTGCGGGCGACAGGAGCAGAATTATTGACATCCCAACCCAGTGGTGCGCGATCGCTCCAGATGTCTTCGAACGCACTAAATGACGGAATCGATTTTGCCGCCATGGTGCGAATCGGTCCGGCCGCAATCAAGTTGCATCGAATATTTTTTGGTCCGAGTGCTTTGGCTAGATAGCGATTTGTGCTCTCTAAAGCAGATTTTGCCACACCCATCCAGTTGTATGCAGGCCAAGCAACCGTATTGTCGAAGTCGAGACCGACGATTGTGCCGCCTGAAGTCATCAGTGGCACAAAGGCATCGGCCAAAGTCTTGAGTGAGTAAGCAGAGATGTGCATTGCAGTAGAAACGTCTTGCCATGTTGCGGCCATGAAGTCGTCTCCAAGGCAGGCGGCTGGCGCAAAACCAATCGAGTGCAAGACTCCATCGACGCGTCCAAGAATCTTTTGAATCTCTTGTCGGGCGGTGACGGTGTGTTCTTCAACCGTGACATCAAATTCGACAACTTCAACAGGTGAGTCAAGTTTCTTGGCTGCACGCTGAGTTATTGAGAGTCCGCGACCCGCACCAGTCAGCACAATCGTCGCACCTTCTTGCTGAGCAAGTTGCGCAACTCCGAAAGCCAACGAAGCTTCAGTCAGTACGCCGGTAATAACAATATTTTTTCCATTTAAAATGCCCACGTATTCAACGGTAGTTGGTTTAAGCAGGTTTTGTCCTGAGCAACGCTGTGCGATCGCTAGATGCCTTTTATAACTCGTATTCTTGCCCTGCCGATAGGTAGCGTTGCCAAGTATGCGCATTGGCTTATTAGGCGGAACAGGCCCAGCGGGCAGTGCATTGGGCTTGCGGTTGGCATCAGTGGGTTATGAGGTTGTGCTTGGTTCTCGAGACGCTAAAAAAGCACAAGATGTTTGCGATGTTCTGATCAAAAAATGGCCCGACTACAAGTTGAATATTTCTGGCGGTGACAACGATCAGGCGGCCCATTGCGACTTGGTTGTCATCGCAACCCCATGGGATTCTGCGGCGACCGTTGTGAATGAACACACGCAAGACTTGGCCGGAAAAATCGTGGTGACGATGGCTAATGCGCTCGTGCGAGTTGGCAAAGAATTTCAACCCCTTGTTCCACCGCGCGGAAGTATCGCCGCACATGTTCAGGCTGAGATTCCGCTGTCGCGAGTAGTAGCTGCATTTCAACATTTGCCGGCCACCGAACTAGGAAGACTCGGACATGAAGTTGACAGTGACGTTTTGATTTGTTCTGATGATCCAGTTGCGACTGCGACCGTTAGCGAGATGGTTTCAAAAATTCCCGGGTGCCGTCCGTTAAATGCTGGGACGTTGTCGAATGCTTTGGCGATCGAGGCATTTACGGCTGTGTTGTTGCAATTAAATGTTCGATACAAAACCAGAGTTGCACCTCGACTCACCGGAATACCAGAGCGTGGTGGTGCGGTTTGACGCTGAAGCTTTATGACACGGCGAAAAAGCGTGTCGTAGACTTCGTTGCTGATCAGCAGGTCTTGATGTATACGTGCGGCATCACACCGTACGACGCAACACATATCGGACATGCGTTTACTTTCATTACATATGATGTGTTGCAACGAAGGTTGATAGACCTTGGGCACTCTGTGAAATGTGTTCGCAATGTCACTGATGTCGACGACCCATTGTTTGCCAAGGCGCGTGAGTTAGGTGTTCACTATCTTGACCTCGCCGCAGGCGAAGAGGCGCGGTTCAACGCCGACATGAAGGCGCTGAACGCTCTGGATGTTTACAGCACGCCACGTGCATCTTCGGCGATATCTGATATTCGCGGGTTTATCGGCATGGTTATAGAAAAAGGTTTCGCCTATCAAGCGGGCCAGAGTGTTTATTTCGATGTAACCAAGTTTGGCTCGTTCGGCACTGTCTCGAATTACGACAACGACACGATGATGCGACTAGCCGCCGAACGCGGTGGCCACATCGAAGATCCGCACAAGCGTCATCCTCTTGATTTTGTACTGTGGCAACCGTCTGCCGCCGACGAACCAAGTTGGGACACTATTTGGGGCCCTGGTCGTCCTGGTTGGCATATTGAATGTTCGGCATTGGCGTTGCGCGAACTTGGCTCAACAATTGATCTGCACGGCGGCGGAAGCGACTTGATATTTCCGCACCACGAGTGTGAGCGTGCGCAGTCTGAAGCAGCAACAGGCGAGTTGTTTGTCAAACACTGGATGCATGTAGCGATGGTGTTCATGAACGGAAGCAAGATGTCGAAGAGTCTTGGCAATCTTGAATTTGTAGATCGTTTACGCAAGCAACATGATCCACGTGCGATTCGATTGGCTTTGATCGCAAATCATTATCGACACGAATGGGAGTGGACACCCGAAGCGATGCCGGCCGCTCATAATCGCTTGCAGATGTGGTCGCAGGCAATTGCGGGCGATGGCAGTGCGGGCATCGAACAAGTTCGCAACGCGCTTGACGATGACTTAAATGTTCCAGCCGCAATTGCCGTGCTTGATGACGCCGCAAAGTCTGGTCACAATGTTGCTTTGGGCGCTCGATTGTTGGGTGTCGAGGTCTAGACATGGCGCGGCGTAGAGCCAAAAATGCGAGACAGTTTGATCCGTCAAAATTTGTCGGCGCAACCAAGTTTCAGACTCGCTTCAGACCGTTCTGCAGATTTTTCTTCACGCGACTCTGGAAGTTTTCATTGGAGGGCTTTGAACAAATTCCTCACACTGGTCCGGCGATTTTGTGCGCCAATCACATCAGTTTTCTAGATTCGGTGTTTTTGCTTACATACTCACCACGCAACATGTCGGTGGTTGGTAAAAGCGAGTACATGGACTCTTTCAAGACTCGTTGGTTGTTCACAAAAATAGGCATGATTCCGCTAGATCGCTCGGGCGGTGAAAACGCATCGTCGGCGATGGCCTCAGTTGAGGCTGTGTTGTCACGGGGCGAACTTTTTGGGATCTTCCCTGAAGGTACAAGAAGTCGAGATGGGCGACTTTACAAAGGTCGAACAGGCGCGGCACGTTTGGCGCTGAAGTTTGGTTGCCCTGTTTTTCCGGTCGGCATAACTGGCACAAGCGAAATAATGAAACCAGACACAGTGTTGCCAAAGTTTGGTAAGCATTGCAAGATTGTGGTTGGTGAGCCGATTGACACCCAGAAATATTTATCGCGTGCAGATTCTCCAGAAGTTTTGCGCGAACTCACCGATGAGATCATGGTGCGAATTCAGGCACTGACAAAGCAAGAGTATGTCTATGACTATGCGCCAAGGCGATCAAGCGTTAATCGAACCCATATCTAAAACCGCCGCAATCTAGACTGAAGGCGTGCCAAGTAATAGTTCTGTAATCAAAGTTCGACTGCCTGATGAATCGGTAAGAGAGCTGCCGGCTGGCTCTACAGGAATAGATCTCGCACAGTCAATCGGCAAGCGTTTGGCGCAGGCTGCGGTGGCAACAGTTGTAAACGGCGTCGAAACAGATCTAGGTGTGGCTCTTGCTGACGGAGCACAAGTTTCGATTGTTACTGCAGATTCGGACGCAGGTCGTCATGTTTTGCGGCACTCAACGGCGCATGTTCTTGCGCAGGCGGTAGTTCAACTTTTTGAAGGCGCCAAGTTCTCTATTGGCCCGGCAATTGAAGATGGTTTCTACTACGACTTTGAGTTGCCGAATAACAAAACTTTTAGCGATGCCGACTTGGTGGCGATCACCGAGCGCATGCAGCAAATCGTCGCTGCTGATCAACCGTTCGTGCGTTCTGAAATGTCGGCAGACGATGCGCTCAAAGTTTTTAGTGATCAACCGTATAAATGTGAAATCATTCAGCGGGTAACAAAGGGAGATGCAGATTCAGTCGATGCACTCGAGGCCGGCAGCGCCGATGCGGTCAGCGTCTACCGCAACAGCGACAGTTTCGTCGACCTTTGTCGAGGGCCACACGTACCGTCAACGAGTCGACTTGGCCACTTTGCATTGATGAAAGTCGCTGGCGCGTATTGGCGTGGCAACGAAAAGGGTCCGATGCTTCAGCGCATCTATGGCACCGCCTGGGAGTCGAAGTCGGCACTGGCTGAACACTTACATCGACTTGAAGAAGCCGAGAAGCGAGATCACCGTCGCCTCGCAGTTGAAATGGATCTTCTGTCGTTTCCGCAAGAACTCGGCGGTGGGTTGGCGGTCTGGCACCCGAAGGGCGGCATCGTTCGAAAATTAATGGAAGATTACAGCCGCGAGCGACATCAAAATGGTGGCTACAAATTTGTTTTCACACCGCACTTGGCAAATTCGCATCTATTTGAGACTTCGGGACATTTGCAGTTCTACAAAGACGGCATGTACCCGCCAATGGAAATGGATAACGGCACTTATTATCCAAAACCGATGAATTGCCCAATGCACTGCTTGATCTATCGCGATCGTCAACGAAGTTATCGTGAGCTGCCGCTGCGATTGTTCGAATTGGGCACCGTGTATCGCTACGAACGTGCCGGCACGCTGCACGGTCTGTTGCGAATTCGAGGTTTCACCCAAGACGACAGTCATATCTTTTGTACCGAAGAGCAAATGGCAGATGAGATTGCTTCGTTGCTCGATTTTGTGTTGAGTGTGTTACGTCGTTTCGGTTTCAGCGACTTTGACTTCAAGCTCAGCACACGCAACCCAGACAAGTCTGTTGGTTCGGACGAAATTTGGCAAAAATCGACAGACGCATTGCGCGAAGCGTTAAATCGACACGGTTTGCAATTTACAGTTGCTCCGGGTGATGCGGCTTTCTACGGACCAAAGATCGACATTGATGTGCGTGATGCAATTGGCCGAAAATGGCAATTGAGCACGATTCAATGTGATTTCAATCTTCCTGAGCGATTTGGTCTTGAATACATTGCAACTGATAATTCGCGAAAGCGTCCGATCATGTTGCATCGTGCATTGTTCGGTTCGATTGAGCGATTCTTTGGCGTGCTTCTCGAACATTACGGTGGGGCGTTTCCGACTTGGCTCGCACCGGTTCAGGTGCGAGTTCTAGCGGTCGCTTCTGCGCACGAAGAGTATGCGGCCAAAGTTGTTCAGCAGCTAGTCGAAGATGGATATCGCGTCGATCAACTTGTCGCTGACGAGCAACTCGGTAAGCGAATTCGTGCATCGAAGCTCGAACGCATTCCTTATGTATTGGTTGTTGGCGATGATGATGTCGCCAATTCAACTGTCGGGGTTAATCCGCGAGGTGGCGACGTACGTCGCGATGTGCCAATGAACGAATTTCTTCAACAGCTTTCAGCAGATGTAGGCGAGACAAGAAGTGTTGCTTGATCAATTGATGGCCCAATCGTGTTAGAGCGGATCTGGAATGGCTGGCGAGCCGACTATGTAGTGCATGGCCAAGGAGCACAAAAGAAGTCGGACCAATCAGTTTTTACTCAGATCCTAAATGGCGACATGTCTGATGAGCAGTGCTACATCGTGCACCGAGGCGAAAAGGTTTTCGCGATAATGAATGCGTTTCCATATACCTCAGGTCATTTATTGGTCGTGCCATATCGTGAGGTTGCCGAGCTTGAAGACTTGACTCAAGACGAAACCTCAGAACTTTGGGCGACGGTAACTGATGCAGTAAAGGTCTTGAAGTCGGTGTACAAACCAGAAGCAATGAATGTCGGTATCAACCTTGGTGCAGCCGCGGGTGGCAGTATCGCGCAACATTTGCACGTGCACATCGTGGGTCGATGGGGTGGAGACACAAATTTCATGGTCACGACGGCAAACACAAAAATTTTGCCTGAAGCACTAGATGTAAGCGCAGACCGAATTCGAAAAGCCTGGGAAGTTAAATAGTGATCGTGACCTTTGATGTCTGACTCTTCTAACGAGATACGCGACGAATTACCGAGCGATTTAAACGTCACGGCATTTGTCGGTCCATATAAGTTTCCCGACAACAGCAGGCGAAGAATTCCCGGCTTTATCTATTTGGTTATTGCGGCCATGAGTTTTGCGTTGTGGGTTTTGCAGCGTGACAGCGAATTAGCGCTTGTCAGCGACGGTTTTCTCGGTGCAGCCGTATTGCTGGCCCTAGTCGGTCTGTTTTCTCTTTCTTCGTCTTGGCGAATGACGGTAGATGAAAAACTTGCTCTCGTGCATGCAACTCGTGCAGTCGATTTTGCCGTGGGTCATGCTTCTGCGCAACAAGTTTGGCGTGGCTTTCGTAGTCGACCAACTTGGCGCGTGATGTGTTACAGCGCGCAAGAACCGCCGTTGCAGCGCGGATTGGTTTTGATAGATGCCATAGATGCACGAATTGTCGAGTGTCTAGTTGAAACAAATCCAGAGAGTTAGGCTAGAAACATGTTTGATGGCAGATTTCGCCACCAGGTAGAGCGTGTTGTTCGACCGGTTGGTGAGCAACTTCGCAAAACCAAAATCTCACCAGATCATTTGACGCTGTTGGGCTTGGTCGTCGCGTTTGGTGCGGCTGTGGCGATCGGGTTTGGCGCTTTGCGGCTCGGGTTGTTGTTAGTTGTTCTCGCTGCCTTGCCCGACTTACTAGATGGAGCCTTAGCCAAGGCATCTAACCAGAGCAGCCAACGTGGCGCTTTTTTTGACTCGACAATTGATCGAGTAACTGATGCCGTGTTGCTTGGTGGTGTCGCCTGGTTCTTGGGCTATCAAAGAGGCGCATACGCTTCGGTTTTGGTTTTTGCCGTGATGGCAGTTTCGTCTTTAATTTCTTACCAGCGAGCGAAAGCTGAGTCGCTTGGGTTGAACGCCAAAGGTGGGCTAATGGAGCGAGCAGAGCGAATCATTTTGCTCTGCGTGGGTTTGCTTTTTGACGCTCTTTTGTTTTGGGCAATGGTTCTGATGCTTGTTTTGGTCACGATGACAGCCGTACAGCGATTCATCAAAGTTTGGAATCAAGCTGCAGTTGCGCCTGCGACGGCCGACCGTGTCGCCTTGCGTCAGTCACGACGAGCGTCTCGTCGCGCTCAACGCGACGACCGACGACTTCGAGTGGCACGGCGTCGTCGTGTGCAGTGACGAATAATTTAAAGGCACGAGTAACAGCATCGCGTACTGACGCTTTGACAATCTTTGGTTATAAGTTCGTCAGCCGTCTTGCCAGAATTATTCCGGCTTCGGCGATAGCAGTCGCAACCGCGGTCGTTGTGCCGATCGCTTGTGCCTTCATGCGAAAGCAGCGACCGATTGTCGCGCGCAATATGCGCAGGGTCAACCCAGAATTGCAGGGTCACAAACTGCGTCACGCGGTGCGAAAGTCATACGAAAGTTATGCACGCTATTTCATCGAGACTTTTAGGCTGCCGATGTTGAGCAAAAAAGCTATTGATTCTAAAATCTCAGTTACAGGTTTTGAGCACATCGAGAATGCGTTGAAACTCGGTAAAGGTGTGATCTTGGCGTTGCCACATTTGGGTGGATGGGAATGGTCCGGTAGATGGTTGATTCATCAAGGCCACAATTTGAACGCTGTTGTTGAAAAACTCGACTCGCAGGCGCTGTTTCAAATGTTTGTCAACTTGCGCACGAGTTATGGGGTCAATGTGATTCCGCTAGATGACAAGGCGGGTGTTGCGGTACAAGAAGCATTGGCAAAAAATGAGATCGTGGCGTTACTTTGTGACCGCGACTTGCAAGGCAGCGGCATAGAGGCTGAATTCTTTGGTGAGCGAACAACCGTGCCCGCAGGTCCAGCATTTTTCGCTTTGCGCACCGGTGCGGCGTTGTTGCCGCTCGGCACGTATTTTGCCAAAGGTCTTGATCAGCACGAAACAGTCGTGCGACCCGCGATAAATGTTCAGCGCACAGGTTCATTACGTGACGATATGAGTCGTGTTACTCAAGATCTAGTTCATGAACTCGAAGCATTGATCAAGAAAAAGCCAGAGCAGTGGCACTTGTTTCAGCCGAACTGGCCGAGCGACAAAATTGTCGAGACTAATTAGTTGTAAGCATCAAATAATTGACCAATGGCCTGTGCTTGGCCGCCAGAAGTAGACGACATAACAGCGATCGGTAGCACGCCTATTTGCGACCAACCATAGAGGCGCTCGCGCACGGTGTCAGCGTCACCAGAAATTGTGCAATCATCTAGCCATTCGTTGTCCATCGCCGAGATGATCTCAGCACTGCGTGATTCTTTGGGTGATTCTGACAATATTTTTTCGAAAGCATCAATTTGCTCGCCGTATCCACATGCTCGCCAATAATTTCTGTAGTTAGGCAAAGTGACGTAGCCGACCAAAGTCTTGCGGTGTATCGTCCTAGCCGCATCAACGTCGTCACTTATGACCGTCGGGATCATGTTGGCCAGAAACATTTCACTGCGTTTCGAGTCGGGGAGCAGAGCGATTTGCGCACCGATGCTCTTTCGCGATGCATTTGCCCAGATTGCGCCTTGCGATATCTCGCTGGCTAAGTGCATCATTTTGTTGCGCAGTGCCGCCAAATAAATTGGTGGAAGGTCGCCTGAAAATCGCTCTTGGGCTCTCATCGTTTTGAGGTAATTTTCTATGTCGGCAAGTGGGGTGGCGGTCGTAGCGCCGAGTCGGTCGATGACAGGGCCATGGCTAACACCTAATCCAAGTGCGAAACGTCCGTTCGAAACTTCGTGGATGTGTGCGGCGGTGTTGGCCATTTCTATTGCGTGGCTGTAATAAATGGGTTGGATAGATGTCCAAAACTTGATCTCGCTTGTTGAGTGGGCCAGTGAGACGCAAAGACCCATCGTTGCGCCGAGACTTGGGCAAGCAATGCCTGCAAACTTTAATTCTTCTGCGCGGCGAGCAAGATCAAGTATCGCTTGTCGTTTTTTTGCTGGTGCAACCATCGAAACTGCGGGCCTGAAACTTTCGGCTGAAATCATGCATTCAAACTAGTCGCAATGGTCGTACCGTAGAAGCGGTGAACGATGTGAGCAACGGGTCGAATTTCGGATCAAAATATGTGCGCAAGAAAATGTTGCGAATCGGTTTGATATCTCCTTATAGCTTGACAATTCCTGGCGGCGTGCAAGCACAGGTGTTGGGCTTGGCTCGCGAGTTGCGCAAGATGGGGCACGAAGCGCGCGTTCTAGGACCATGTGATGGCCCGCCACCCGAACCATTTGTAACACCGCTCGGCAACAGTTTGCCAACTGCGGCGAATGGGTCGATCGTGCCACTTGCTCCAGATCCGTCGGCAGCGTTGCGCACGATTCGAGCAATCAACGACGAGGCGTTCGATGTTTTACATCTGCATGAGCCGATAGCGCCTGGGCCGACGGTCACTGCGCTTTTGTTGCGGTTGGCGCCGATGGTCGGCACGTTTCATGCGGCCGGTGATATCGCTTGGTATGGCCGACTAAGTAAAGGAGTTAATTGGATCGCAGACTTTCTAGATGCACGCGTTGCGGTTTCGCCGCAAGCCCGAGAACTTGCGCATCGATATTTGGGCGGCGAATACGAGATTCTTTTCAATGGCATTGAAAGTGATCTCTACTTGCGTCCAGAACTTGTTCGTGGCGAAACGAAGTCGATTTTCTTTTGCGGCCGATATGAGCCACGCAAAGGTCTGGCGGTTTTACTCGAAGCGTTTGAGAAAATTGCAGATGACGTAGAACTCTGGATCGCATCCGACGGCGACGGCATCGGAGAACTTCAGGCCAAGTACGCCGACGACAATCGCATCTTGTGGCTCGGTCGAATTACTGATGCTGAAAAAATCGATCGCTTGGCAAAGTGCAGCGTGTTTTGTGCGCCAAGTTTGCACAGCGAATCTTTCGGAATCGTCGTTCTCGAGGCGATGGCAAGTGGGGCACCAGTAGTGGCGAGCTCTCTTGAGGGTTATCGAAATGTTGCCACTCATGATGTCAACGGTTGGCTAATAGAACCGGGCGATGTGCAAGGTTTGACCGAAAGTCTGTCGAAAATTATCGCCGACAAACAATTAGCAGAGCGACTGCGACAGAGTGGTCTTGAGAGAGCAAAAGAACTCTCGATGCGACGTCTGGCAGAAATTTACGTTGAGATTTATCACAAAGTCTTAGAGCGCGAGAGTTTTAATCCAGACCATCATCCGAAAAGTCGTGTGGTGCGAATGTTTTCAGATCGGGTATTGCGTAAACCTCAGCGGTTATAGCGAGACAGTAGAATAAGTCTCTACCCCCTTAAGAAAGCACGAGGAATTATGTCGAATTTGATTTGGCTTGCTGTATTCGTTGTTCTTGGTGGTTTTGTTGCGCTGTCATATAACTCGTTGGTGCAACGTCGAAATCAAGTCAAAAACGCTTGGTCGCAAATTGATGTGCAACTGAAGCGCCGAATCGAATTGATACCTAATCTCGTTGAGACCGTCAAGGGCTATGCCGACTTTGAGCAAAAGACTTTGCAGCAAGTTATCGCTGCGCGAAATGTGGCGATGGCTGCACCGAGCACCGTGGCAGAGCAGGCCGGTGCCGACAACGCGCTGTCGGGTGCATTGCGACAGTTGTTTGCATTATCTGAGTCGTACCCAGACTTGAAAGCGAACGCGAGTTTTTTGAGTCTTCAAGAAGAACTCAGCAACACAGAAAGTCGCATTGCCTATGCGCGACAGTTCTTCAATGATGCCGTTTTGACTTACAACAACGCCGTGCATTCGTTTCCGAGTGTGATCTTTGCATCAATTTTCAAGTTCGAAGAAAGCGAATTTTTTGAGGCGACAGACGCCGAAAAAGTTGCACCAAAAGTGCAGTTCTAGGTCGTCAAATTTTTTATGCATGATCTAATTTCTTCAAATAAACGACGATCAGTATTTTTGCTGTTGGGTTTTGTCGTGTTGACGGTCATGGCTGGTGCGGCTGCTGGTCAAGTTTCTGGAAACCCAGTGTTCGGAACGGCGATCGCTCTCGTTATCTCTGCGGTGTTGGCATTCACCTCATATTGGAAGTCAGATTCGATTGCGTTGCGAGTAAGTCGTGCCAAGCCGGCAGACGAGCAGGTTTATAAGCGACTTCATAATCTGGTTGAAGGTCTCTGTATCGCAGGTGGTTTGCCAAAGCCGCGCGTTTATGTAATTGACGACCCTGCACCGAATGCTTTTGCCACCGGCCGTAATCCGAAGCATGCTGCAATTGCCGTGACGAGTGGACTTTTAGAAAAACTTGACCGAGTCGAACTCGAAGGCGTTTTGGCTCACGAACTTTCGCACATCAAAAATTACGATATTTTGGTTTCCACTTTGGCGGTGACGCTTGTCGGCACAATCGCAATTTTGACTGATCTGGCGATTCGCATGATGTGGTGGAATGGTGGGCGAGTGAGTCGATCTTCAGATCGCCAGAACTCAAGTAATCCACTCGCGTTGCTTGGTTTTGCGTTGCTGATAATTGCACCAATTATCGCTCGAATTATGCAGGCAAGCGTGAGCCGGCGTCGCGAAACATTGGCCGATGTTTCGGCGTGTCAGTTGACGAGATATCCGCCGGGTTTGATATCCGCACTCGAAAAACTTCAAGCAGATAGCACGGTTACGCACTCAGCCAGTATGGCTACGGCCCATATGTGGATTGAGCAGCCTTTGTCGGGGGTGAATGACGCAGGCAGGCTAGGTGGATTTCATAAACTGTTTAATACCCACCCACCGCTCTCAGAGCGAATAGCACTCTTAAGGGAGATGTAAAAAATGCGTAATCGAAAGTCACGAAATCTTGTCGCGTTGGTTGTTGCCGGTCTGGTTTTTGCCAGTTGCAGTGGTTCATCTGATTCGACAAGCACTGAGAGCGTTGTTGATTCGTCAGTCGCAAGTGCAGAAGAGACAACCACCACGACGACGATTCCGATTGTGCGTGCCCCATTGACCGGCGCCCAGGCGCCAGACGAGTCGGTTATCGGTCGTCCGGCACTTGTCGTCAAGATCGACAATCACCCGAAATCACGACCGCAATGGGGCTTGAACCAAGCCGACATCGTTTTCGAAGAAAATGTCGAGCAGCTGACTCGTTTTGCTGCTGTTTATCATTCGCAAGGCAGTGATCCGGTTGGTCCAATTCGAAGTGGTCGAATTCAAGACATCAATTTGTTGGCCTCATTTAATGGACCGCTTTTCGCATGGAGCGGCGGTAACGCGCAAGTTTCTGCGGCGATTCGAAAGTCAACGATGGTTGACCTCAGTCATTCGTCGGCAAACGAGGCCGGAGGTTTTAGACGCGAATCAAGTCGAGTTGCGCCGCATAATTTGGTTGCCGAAACTTCAAAATTGTGGACACTCGCACCTGCTGATGCAAAACCGCCGGTACCGCAGTTTGAATATCGCGCCGATGGCGAAACTGTTCCGACAGATTCAAAACCAGCTGGAGCAGTAAAAATCTCAATGGATGGTGTTGACATCATGTGGGAGTGGAGCCCAGAAAATCTCACGTTTGTTCGTTCGCAAGATGACAAACCGCATGTTGACATGCAAGACGTGCGCATCAACGCCCCAAACGTTGTGGTTGTTTCAGTGGTCTACACAAGGTCGGGTTCAAGCCCTGTCGCAAAATCGGTCGGCAGTGGAGAAGTTTGGGTTTACACCGCGGGCAAACTGATCCAGGGATCGTGGGAAAGGCTTGATCCGTTCAAGCCATTCGTGTTTAAAGACACGAAAGGCGCTGTGATTAAACTCACACCGGGTCGCACTTGGGTTGAAGTTATTCGGGCGAAGTCGGCGGCGCATATTCCAGAGGGCATTGACACCGCCTCCGTTCCGTATCCATAAAAACTCAAAAGAGAACTTAAGTTTTGGTTCGCTACTATAAGTCTTAGTAGTTGAAAGGTTTTTTATGGCGAAACGCGAAACCGAAAACAATACGTTCTCTTCGACTGGGTCAATGATCGTCAAACGCGGCTTGGCAGAAATGCTCAAGGGCGGCGTAATCATGGACGTCGTCAACCCCGAACAAGCCAAGATCGCCGAAGATGCTGGTGCGTGTGCGGTAATGGCACTTGAACGAGTGCCGGCAGATATTCGCCGCGACGGTGGCGTTGCTCGAATGAGCGACCCAGAAATGATTACCGGCATTCAGGCTGTTTGTTCAATACCAGTGATGGCCAAGGCTCGCATCGGACATTTTGTCGAAGCACAGGTTCTTGAATCGCTCGGTGTCGATTTCATTGACGAGAGTGAAGTACTTACGCCGGCTGACGAAACCCATCACATCGACAAGTTGAAGTTCAATGCACCATTTGTTTGTGGTGCGACAAATCTCGGCGAGGCGTTGCGCCGAATAAGTGAAGGTGCCGCTTTGATTCGCTCAAAAGGTGAAGCAGGCACTGGCAACATCGTTGAAGCAGTTCGACATCTTCGTTCGATTATTGGTGACATTCGAAAAATCACGCAGGCAGACTCGGCAGAACTTTTTGATTGGGCAAAGAAATTGCAGGCCCCGTTGCCGCTTGTGCAAGAGATCGCTGAAACTGGTTGGTTGCAGGTTCCGTTATTTTGTGCTGGCGGCATTGCGACACCAAGCGATGCAGCGTTGGCGATGCAACTCGGTGCACAAGCTGTTTTCGTTGGCTCGGGCATTTTCAAGAGTGATGATCCTGCGCCGCGAGCAAAAGCGATCGTCGAGGCAACTACTCACTTCAGAGATCCAGAGATCATCGCCAAAGTAAGTCGCAACCTCGGCGTGCCGATGACCGGCATTGGCATGGACAA